>NZ_LFEK01000071.1 GCF_001039265.1 Synechococcus sp. GFB01
AGATCGGCCAGGCCAGGGCAGCGAAGCCCTCGCTGGCGAGACGATCCGCCACGCCGCGCACCCAGGCGTTGACACCGAACACCTCCGGCAGCACGAGCACGGCCGCCCGCGGCGGCCGCTCGGGCGCAGAGCCCACCAGCAGCGCACCCCAGGCTGCGGCTCGATCCAGCGGGAGGAACAAGGGGCCATGGGGGCGGCGTCGGCCGGCTCAGCCATTTTGAGGCGGCTTCGGCAGCGGGGATTGTGCGCCCAGCGGACGGTCCGTAAGGTGGCCAGCAAAGCAATTGGCCCACTCCGGCGTGCGGTTTCACATCCAGCAGGAAAGCGACATACCGGCGTCGACCCAGCTGTACAACCAGATCTGCTTCGCCATCGCCGCCCGGCACTACCCGCCGGGCCATCGCCTGCCGAGCACCCGCCAGCTGGCCATGCAGACGGGGCTGCACCGCAACACGATCAGCAAGGTGTATCGCCAGCTGGAGACCGACGGGGTGGTCGAAGCCCTGGCCGGCTCCGGCATCTATGTGCGCGACCGGCTGAAGCCGCGCGAGAGCCAGATCGTTCCCGGCCCCGCCGGCAAGGTGCAGCCCGATCTGGATCGGCAGGTGCGCCAGAGCATCGATGGGCTGCTGCAGGCGGGCTGCACGCTGCAGCAGGCCCGCGATCTGCTCACGCGGGAGATCGACTGGCGGCTGCGCTGCGGCGCCGCGTGCTGGTGAGCACCCCCCGCGAGGACCTCGGTGCCTCCCTTCTCATCGCCGAGGAGCTGGCGCCGAACCTTGAGGTGCCGGTGGAGGTGGTGCCGATGGAGGAGCTGGAGGGGGTGCTGGAGGCGGGCAACAACGGCACGGTGGTCACCAGCCGCTACTTCCTCCAGCCCGTGGAGGAGATCGCCAAGCGCCACGGTGTGCGTGCGGTGCCGGTGGACCTCAACGACTTCCGGCATGAGCTCGATCTGCTCAAGGAGCTGCGGGCCGGCAGCTGCGTGGGGCTGGTGAGCATCAGCCCGGGCATCCTGCGGGCCGCAGAGGTGATCCTGCACAGCATGCGCGGCAACGACCTGCTGGTGATGACCGCCAATCCCGACACGGGCAGCCGGTTGCTGGCTCTGCTGCGGGCCGCCAGCCACGTGCTCTGCGACAGACCCAGCCTGCCCCTGGTGGAGCAGAGCCTGCGGCAGAACCGGGCCCAGCTGATGCGGCTGCCGGTGGTGCACTGCGCCCGCAGCTACCTGGGCAGTGCCACCATCGACCAGCTCCGCAAGGAGATCGGCCTGGTGGTGGGCTGAACCCAGGGTTGCTTGAAGCGGATGAAGAGATTCGAACTCTCGACCCTCTCCTTGGCAAGGAGATGCTCTACCACTGAGCTACATCCGCAGCCGCCGGCCTCGCCGACTGGTTGATCATGCACGAGGGAGGGCCCCGCGGTCAAACGCCTGCGACGTCCGCCAGGATGCCTCCATGCTCAAGGCAATGCGCGCCGATCTGGCCATCATCCAGGAGCGTGACCCCGCCGCCCGGGGCACCCTGGAGATCCTGCTCTGCTATCCGGGGCTGCACGCCCTGGCGCTGCACCGCATCAGCCACCGGCTCTGGCAGCTGCGCTGGCCACTCACGCCGTTGCTGGCCCGCCTGCTGAGCCAGCTGGGACGCTGGCTCACCGGGATCGAGATCCACCCCGGAGCAAGCATCGGGCGAGGTGTGTTCATCGACCACGGCATGGGGGTGGTGATCGGCGAGACGGCCGTGGTGGGCGACCAGTGCCTGCTCTACCAGGGGGTGACCCTGGGAGGCACGGGCAAGGCGCACGGCAAACGCCACCCCACGCTGGCCGAGAACGTGGTGGTGGGCGCCGGCGCAAGGTGCTGGGCGCCATCACCGTGGGACCGAACACCCGCATCGGTGCCGGTTCGGTGGTGCTGCGCAACGTGGAGGCCGACAGCACCGTGGTGGGCATCCCTGGCCGGGTGATCCACCAGAGCGGCGTGCGGGTGGATCCACTGGCCCACTCGGCCCTGCCGGACGCCGAGGCCACCGTGATCCGCAACCTGATGGAGCGGATCGATGCCCTCGAGGGTGAACTGGCGCGCACCCAGGCCTGCCTGAGGGAGCTGGCAGCCGGAAGGCCTCTGCAGGAACCCTGCCGCGGCGTGGCCCAGAATCTGATGGACCGGGAGATCCTTGAATTTCTCGGCGATAACCCTGGGTCCACTCAGTGAACCAAGTCGTGAATGCTCAGACAGCAGCTCCTGCAGCAGCAGGCGCCGGCTGAAACATGAACATCGAGTAGATCACGTTGCGACGCATCTGAGTCATCATCTCCAGGAACATGTCGTAACCCTCGTTCTTGTATTCGATCAGCGGATCCTTCTGGCCATAGCCGCGCAGGCCCACCGATTCGCGCAGGGCATCCATCGACTGCAGGTGCTCGCGCCAGAGGGTGTCGATCTGCTGGAGGATGAAGAAGCGCTCGGCCTCGCGCATCAACCCAGGCCGCTGGGCTTCGATCTGGCCCTCCTTGATGTCGTAGGCGTTGCGCATCTGCTCCTGCAGGAAGGCCTTGAGCTCATCCACCCCCAGGCCGCTCAGCTGCTCGGGGATGAGATCCTCGAGCAGGTAGATGAACTCCTTCGCCTTGGCCACCAGTCGATCCAGATCCCACTCCTCCGGCGGCAGCTCGGGATTCACGTAGGCCTCCACGATGTCGTCGATGGTGCGCTCGCCATAGCCGATTACCTGAGCCTTGAGCTCACGGCCCTCCAGCACCCGACGGCGCTCGGCGTAGACCGCCTTGCGCTGGTTGTTCATCACCTCGTCGTACTCGAACACCTGCTTGCGGATGTCGTAGTAATACGTCTCCACCTTCTTCTGGGCTCCTTCCAGCGAGCGGGTGAGCATGCCGGATTCGATCGGCATGTCCTCCTCCACCCGGAAGGCGTTCATCAGGCCCGCGACCCGGTCGCCGCCGAAGATGCGCAGCAGGTTGTCCTCCAGCGAAAGGAAGAAGCGCGTGGAACCTGGGTCGCCCTGGCGGCCGGCGCGGCCGCGCAGCTGGTTGTCGACCCGGCGCGATTCATGCCGCTCGGTGCCGATCACGTGGAGGCCGCCGGCCTCGCGCACCCGCTGCTCCTCGGAGCGGGTCACCACCTCGTATTCCGCCTTGACGCGGGCGATCAGCTCCCGCAGACGCTGAATCTGGGGATCTGGGGTGGGGGCCTTCTCGGCCGCCTGGGCGATGCGGTCTTCGAGTTCCAGCACGGTGAGCTGGCGATCGCCCCAGGCCTTCACCAGGTCGTGGGCGAGTTCGGAGAGGGAGTGCTCGGTGGCGTCGCTGAGGGCGCAGGGGTAGAGGGCGCCGATGGCGCGGGCTTCCGAGGGGGCCCTGGCGGCCGCTGCCTCGGCTGTGGCCCCGAAACCGGCAGCCGCTTCCGGGGCCCGCTGCAGGGGAACGGGGGGCCTGTGGCCTTCCTCAGGGCGCACCAGGCGGGGCAGCAGCCCTCGCGCAGCACCTCGCGCAGCTTGAGGCGGGCCATGTAGTCGCGTTGCCGCCCAGGATGATGTCGGTGCCGCGGCCAGCCATGTTCGTGGCGATGGTCACGGCGCCGGCGCGGCCCGCCTGGGCCACGATCTCGGCCTCCCGCTCCACGTTCTCGGGCTTGGCGTTGAGCAGGTTGTGGGGGATCCGCTGCTCGGCAAGGAGAGCGGAGAGCAGCTCGGATTTCTCCACGCTGGTGGTGCCCACCAGCACCGGCCGGCCCTGCTTGTGAATCTCGGCGGTTTCCAGGGCGACGGCGCGCCACTTGGCGGTTTCGGTCTTGTACACCTGATCGCTCCAGTCGGAGCGGGCCCGGGGCCGGTTGGTGGGCACGATCGTGACCTCGAGCTTGTAGGTCTTCTCGAACTCCACCTCTTCCGTTTTCGCCGTGCCGGTCATGCCGGCCAGGCGGGGGTAGAGCAGGAAGAAGTTCTGGTAGGTGATCGAGGCGAGGGTCTGGGTTTCGGGCTGGATCGGCAGGCCCTCCTTGGCCTCGATCGCCTGGTGCTGGCCATCGCTCCAGCGCCGGCCGGGCATCACCCGGCCGGTGAACTCATCCACGATCACGGCATCCTCGCCGCGCACGATGTAGTTCACGTCGCGGATGAACAGCTCCTTGGCCTTGAGGGCGTTGTTGATGTAGTGGGCCCAGGGTCGGCCGGATCGAACAGATCGCTCACCCCCAGCAGCCGCTCGGCCCTGGCATAGCCTCGTCGGTGAGGGTGCAGCTGCGCTGCTTCTCATCCACCTCGTAGTCGCCCTCGGGATCGATGCCGTCCTTGCCCATCTCGGCGGCCCGCACCAGCTGGGCCGCCACCTCGGCAGCCTTCTGATACTTCTCCTGGGGGCGCTCCACCTGGCCGGAGATGATCAGCGGCGTGCGTGCCTCGTCGATCAGGATCGAGTCGACCTCGTCGATCACGCAGTAGTGGAAGTCGCGCTGCACCACCTCGGCGATGTCGGTGGCCATGTTGTCGCGCAGGTAGTCGAAGCCCAGTTCGCTGTTGGTGGCATAGGTGATGTCGCAGCCATAGTTGAGCCGGCGGGTGGCCGGATCCATGTCCTGCTGGATCAGCCCCACCGAGAGCCCGAGGAAGCGGTGGATCTGGCCCATCCACTCGGCGTCGCGCCGGGCCAGATAGTCGTTCACCGTGACGACGTGCACGCCGCGGCCGGTGAGCGCGTTGAGGTAGGCGGGCAGGGTGGCCACGAGGGTCTTGCCCTCGCCGGTCTTCATCTCGGCGATCTGGCCGTCGTGCAGCACCATGCCGCCGATCAGCTGCACGTCGAAATGGCGCATGCCGAGCACCCGCTTGCTGGCCTCGCGCACCACCGCGAAGGCCTGCGGCAGCAGCTCATCGAGCAGGGCGCGCTCACGGGCCCGCACGGCGTCGCCCTGGCCGCTTGCCCGCGTACCGGGGCCTCCGCGAGCGTTGTCGAGCTTCTGGCGGAATTCGGCGGTGAGGCCGCGCAGCTCGTCGTCGGAGAGGGGGCGATCTCCTCCTCGAGCAGGTTGATGTCCGACACCAGGGGCTGGTAGCGCTTCAGCTTGCGGGCGTTGGGGTCACCCAGCAGGAGCTTGAGCATGGTGGCGATTACACCAGAGAGATGAGTGCAGCCTACTGAGGCTGCCGGGTGTGGCCTGGCTGGTGCTGGCGCTACTGTGCCAGGGGATCTCTTGGCGCCGTGACCGTCACCTAGTGCCAGCCCTGCCTGCACCAGAACCCGGTGAGCCAACCCTGCCGCCAGACAGACCGGTCAGTGCAGTGGCACGAACACCAGATTGTCGACTGGCCGTTCACCGGACGGATGAGTCGCATCCTGCACTTTCACTCTCATCGTCCCGCAATCTTCAGCAAGGTCTTGATGGTGCGCAACAGGATCAACAGATCCAGCCAGGTGCTGAAGTGCTTGAGATAAAAGAGGTCATAGGAGAGCTTGAGCTCGGAATCCTCCACACTGGCGGCATAGGGTGCATTCACCTGGGCCCAGCCGCTTAGCCCCGGACGCATCCAGTGGCGCTTGCGATAGTGGGGGATGAGGGTCTCCAGGTCATGTTCTAGTTCCGGACGCTCCGGCCGCGGGCCGATCAGGCTCATGTCGCCGCGCAGCACGTTGATCAGCTGGGGCAGTTCATCAAGACGTGAGCGCCGCAGCCAGAGCCCCACCCGAGTGATGCGTCGGTCACCCGGAACCGTCCAGATGGCGGGAGCCTGGCACGGCGCCACAGCCATGGTGCGCAGCTTGAGCATGTTGAACGGCTTGCCCAGCCAGCCGCTGCGTTTCTGCACATAGAACACCGTTCCCAGATCCTCCAGCCAGATCAGCAGTGCCGCCAGCAGCAGCAGCGGCGACGTGAACAGCAGCAGCAGCAGCGACACAGCCACATCGGCCACCCGCTTGAGCTGGCGCTGGAAGCCGNAAACCGAGTTGAAGGGGATCTCAGAGAAACTGAGCCAGGGTTCCGGCACGAGAGCCGGAGGCAGCCGCTTGAGGTGGCCCTCCGCCAGGGCCTCGGGCGTTGTGAGGCTGCAGAGACGCGGATCGCGCCCCTCCAACTCCTCCAGCCACGGAGGATGCGCGGGCTGCTGCTGGTAGGAGGTGGATACCGCCAGCACCACCATCCCGTCGTGTCGCACCGCCTCCTCGGGCGTCACGCGGCGCGGCATCAGTCGGGTTGGGGTGGATTGCCAGGCCCGCAGGGCCTGCTGAGCCTCGCGCTCAGGCGCTACCAGCAGTAGCTGCGGCTCCTCAGGGCGCAGAGCCCCGCGGTGCAGCGCCACCCGCACCAGCCCTGACCACACCACCACGGGAAGCATCAGGCTGAGTTGGTTGCTGCGGTAAACCACCCAGACAGCCAGGGGAGGGTTCAGGAGCCAGGTGAGCACGGCCATCACCAGGAGACTGGCTAGCAGCGTCAATCCAAGCCGCTGAAGCAGCGTCCAGCGGGGCAGACGACGCCACCCAAGCAGCGTGTAGGTGCCAAGTAGCCACCCCATCACCAGATAGGTGGCTAGTGTGGTGACGATCCAGCCCCCCTGGCCCTGGAACGACAGCCCGCGCAGGTTGATCAGTGCCAGCAGTGCCACCACCAGCCCAAGCAGATCAAGGCAGGCACAGAGCAACAGATCACGGCGCGGATCCCGCCAGGACATGGGCCTCAACCGGCGATCAGTGGCATTCAGCCGCAGCATCAGAGGATCACCGGCCGCTGGCCGATGCGCTCGCCGCCATAACCGGCACGTGCGCGCACCGCCGCACACCAGTCGAGGTTGTCGAGAGCCCAGCGCACCGTGGATTCGAGGCCCTGCTCAAAGTTGTGGCGGGGCCGCCAGCCCAGCTCGGTGATGATCTTCGCCGCATCGATGGCGTAGCGCCGATCGTGGCCGGGGCGGTCGCTCACCCGGGTTATCAGGCGAGCATGGGGAGCTCCCTGCGGCCTCAGCCGATCCATCAGGGCGCAGATCGCCTCCACCACCTGCCGGTTGGTGCGCTCGCTGGGACGGCCATGGTCACCGGCCCCACCCACGCAGTAGCTCTCGCCCACACGGCCGCGGGTAGCAGCCAGCAACAGGGCATCCACGTGGTCTTCCACGTACAGCCAGTCGCGGACGTTGTTACCGTCTCCATAGAGGGGAATCGGCTCGCCGGCAGCGCCTTGAGGATCACCACCGGGATCAGCTTCTCGGGGAATTGCCAGGGCCCGTAGTTGTTGCTGCAGTTGGTGAGCACCACTGGCAGGCCGTAGGTGTGGTGCCAGGCGTGCACCAAGTGATCGCTAGCCGCCTTGCTGGCCGAGTAGGGGCTGCGCGGGTCATAGGGAGTGGTTTCCGAGAATCGTCCCGTGAGCCCCAGCGAGCCGAACACCTCGTCGGTGCTGATGTGGTGGAAGCGGAAACGCTGCCTGCGCTCATCGGAAAGCGCTGCCCAGTGCTCCAGCACTGCCTGCAGCAGCTGGAAGGTGCCGGTCACGTTGCTCTCGATGAACACTCCCGGCCCCTCGATCGAGCGGTCGACGTGGCTCTCGGCCGCAAGGTGCAGCACCAGATCCGGATCGGCCCGTCGCACCGCTGCCGCCGTGGCGTCGCCGTCGGCCAGATTCACCCGCAGCAGCTCGTGGCGCAGCTCCCCTCTGGAGGTGCGGGCGGCGGGCCCCAGCTCCGCCAGTGCCGCCTCGATGCTGGTCAGATCGCTGGCGTAGCCGAGCTTGTCGAGATTGAAAACCCGTGCGCCGCTGCATGTGAGCAATCTCCGCACCACCGCTCCGCCGATGAAACCGGCTCCGCCGGTCACCAGCACGCGGCGGCGCTCACCAAGCAGCTCGCCCACCGCAGGCAGGGGAGGGGCCTTCGGCAGCGGAGCGCCGGCAGCGGATCTGGCGGGATCAAGCATGGGCGGGATGGTCAGGGACCGACAGAGGGCGCAGTCTCGAGCATCTGCCGCAAGGCCACGCGCCAGTGCTTGGGCTGAAGGTCGAGGAGCTGACGAGTACCGCTGCACTCCAGCAGCGAATAGCTTGGTCGGGGCGCCGGCAGCGGATAGTCCGCAGTGAGGATCGGATTCACGGACGCTGCCTGCTCCAACAATCCGAGCTCCACCCCCAACTCGCCCACCGCAACGGCTACGTCATACCAGCTGGCGGCACCTGCATCGCTCCAGTGCAGCACCATCGGCAGGGGGCCGGCTCCCGCAGCGCTGATCATGGCATCCCAGCGCCCGATCAGCCGCCAGCAGGTAGTCGCCAGGGTGAGGGTGCTGGTGGGGCAGCCCACCTGGTCGGCCACTACACCGATCGCAGGACCACCGGCGCCCCGCTCCCGGTGCAGCCGCAGCATCGTGCGCGCGAAGTTGCGGCCCACGGGCCCCATCACCCAGCTGGTTCGCAGGATCACCCCCTGGCCGACCGCTCCCAGCACCTGCTCCACCGCTTCTTCTCCCGCCGCCTTGCTGGCGCCGTAAACACCCAGCGGCCGGCGCTTCTGCTTCGGGAGGTAGGGGCTGCCCTGCCGGCCGTCGAACACGAAGTCGGTGCTGACCTGAAGCAAGCTGCCACCCGTCTCGCGCAAGGCCTCCGCCAGCGCCCGCGGCGCACCGCCGTTCACCGCCTTGGCCAGCTCCGGCTCGCTCTCGGCCCGATCCACCGCCGTATAGGCGCCGGCATTCAGCACCCAGTCGGGGCGGTGCTCCAACACCACCCGGCGCAAGCCTGCGCATCGGCCAGATCCAGCGGCAGCA
>NZ_LFEK01000072.1 GCF_001039265.1 Synechococcus sp. GFB01
CTCGCCCAGCCGCACGGCCGTGCCGGTTGCGCAGGCCATCAGCATGCCGCCGGCCTGGCCCAGCACCTCCACGTCGACCCGCACGCCCACCACCGCATCGGCGCCGAGCAGCCTGGCCCGCCGTTCCAGCTCCTCGAGTGCCATCTCCCTGGCCCGCTGCAGGGTGGTCTCGTAGGCCCGGGCGCGCCCGCCGATCAGGTCGCGCACACTGGCCAGGATGTCCCGGAACAGGTTGGCGCCCAGGATGGTCTCGCCGTGCACGAGACCCAGGTAGTGCCGGATCCGCCGGCCCTCCACGCTTGGGGTGGTGGTGATCAGCATCGGCGGCAGGGCCTCCCTCAGCCGCGATCCTGGCCCTGGTGCTGCTGCTGCTGCTGCTGCTGCTGCGCCTGCCAGCGGGCGAAGAGATCCGGGCGCCGCTCGCGGGTGCGCTGCTGCTGCTGGTCCAGGCGCCAGCGGGCGATGGCGCCATGGTCGCCGCTGCGCAGCACATCCGGCACGGCCATGCCCCGGAAGCTGGCCGGCCGGGTGTAGTGGGGGTGCTCCAGCAGGCCGGCGCTGTGGCTCTCCTCCTCCAGGCTGGCCTGGCTGCCCACGGTGCCCGGCAGCAGCCGCACCACGCCGTTGATGATCACCGCGGCCGGCAGTTCGCCACCGGTGAGCACGAAATCGCCGATCGACACCTCCTCGTCGGCCAGTGCGCGGATGCGCTCATCGAAGCCCTCGTAGTGGCCGCAGATCAGCACAAGCTGGTCGCAGCCGGCGGCCCAGCGGCGCAGGTCGTCCTGCCGCAGCGGCCGGCCCTGGGGGCTCATCAGCAGCACCCGCCGCCGCAGCAGCACCGGAATCGCCTCCACCGCCGCGAACACCGGCTCAGGCTTGAGCACCATGCCGGCGCCGCCGCCGTAGGGCTCGTCGTCCACCTTCCGGTACCGGTCGGTGGCGTAGTCGCGCGGGTTGTGGGTGTGCAGCGAGGCGATGCCCGCCCCGAAAGCCCGGCCGATCACCCCCAGCCCCAGCAGGGGCGCGAACGCCTCGGGGGCCAGGCTCACCACATCGAGGCGCATCAGCCGGCAGGGCGGCTGACCCGGCGGATCTCGGAGCTGAAGCTGGCTCGGCCCGGGCCGCCATCGGCGCGGCTTTCCACGGTGGAGCGCAGCCGCAGGTTGGGCTTGGTGAACCAGATCCGCTCCCGCACCGTGCCGGCCGCGCCGGCCACGGTGAGCTCGAGACTGCCGTCCGGCCAGAGCTGCCAGGTGCCTTGCTGCTCGCCCACCTGGAAGCTGCCATCGCCGGCAAACAGCAGCTGGCGCGGGGACTCCCCCTTGGGGCCGAGGCTGAGCCCCCCCGGGGAATCGGCGCTGCTGGGCTCCAGGTAGACCACTACCAGCTCGCCCCGCTCGCTGCTGTGCCACTCGTCGCCGTTTTCCCCTTCCAGGCCGGCATCGAGGGCGAAGCGGCTGCGCAGCCCCATCCATTCGCCTTCGCAGAAGCGCAGGAAGGCGCCGATCTCCAGGGGCGGGAAGTCGGCTGGCTGCCCCGCCTGGGCTGGGGTGGGCGGCTGGCTGGTGCTGGCGGTGGGCTCGCTCATCTGCCGATTCTCTCAGCCGCCTGGCATGGTGCTGCCCACCCAGCTCACCTGGGGGCCATAGCCGCTGAGGCTGCGATCGGCGGTGAGCAGGGTGATCCCGCTGTGGATGGCCTGGGCCACCAGCAGCCGGTCGAAGGGATCGCGATGGATCCAGGGCAGGCGCTGCACCGCCAGGCAGTGGTCCGCGTCGATGGCCAACTCCAGCAGCCCCTGCTGGCGCAGGCCGCTTCGCAGCTGGGCGGCGTCCACCTGGAAGCCCGGTTTGCCCAGGGAGGTCTTGATCGCCACCTCCCAGAGGCTCGCCACACTGAACAGAAAGGGACGGCGCCGATCCCGGAGGTCGGCCTGCAACGCTGCGGGCAGGCGGGCCGGGGTGATGGCCAGCCAGAGCAGCAGCTGGGTGTCGAGCAGCTGCTGGCTCTGGGTCGGTCGGTTCCGGGAGGACTCGGCCATCAGCCGAACATCGCCTCGATGTCGTGCTGGAAGTCGGCCTTGAGGTCGCAGTCCAGCACCGCCGCACCCTGGAGAAAGCCGAGTTGGCGCTGCCTGGGGGTGTCCTCCACCGGCACCAGCCGCACCAGGGCCTTGCCGGCCCGGGCGATCACCACCTCTTCGCCATCGAGCGCCTGCTCCACGTAGCGGGAGAGGTGGGTCTTGGCGTCGTGCAGGTTGACTTGCATGGGTGAAGCTTAGCCACCTGGGCGGCTAAGCTGTCGAGAGGTCTTCGGGGCAGGGGCTGGGCCCGCCGGCCTCACTCCCCCCGATAGCCGAGTTCGGCCAGCCGGGCGGCGCTGCGACGCCAGTCGGGCTCCACCTTCACGAACAGCTCCAGATACACCGGCCCGCTGAACACCTTCTCCATCTGCAGCCGCGCCCCCTGGCCGATCGTGCGCAGCATGCGGCCGCCCTTGCCGATCAGGATCCCCTTCTGGCTGGGGCGCTCCACCAGCACGGTGGCGAGCACGGCGGTGCGGGGGCCGTCGTCGACCACCCGGTCGATCGTGACGGCCACCGAATGGGGCACCTCCTCGCGGGTGTGCTCGAGCACCTGCTCGCGAATCAGCTCGGCCATCAGCAGCTGCTCGGGCTGGTCGCTCACCGCATCGGCGGGATAGAGGTGCGGCCCGGGCGGCAGGTCGGCGGCCAGGGCCGCCACCAGCGCCTCGGCGCCCTTGCCGGTGAGGGCGCTCACCGGGTGCAGGGGCCAGGCGAGCGGCGGCTGTGGGGTGGGGAGACGAAGTCGCCGCGGCCCTCCAGCAGCTCGCGGTAGCTGGCGGCCAGCGGCTCGGCCCGTTCGGGATCCACCAGGTCGTGCTTGTTGAGGGCCACGTGCACCGGGGCGCGGCAGTGGCGCAGCAGCTCCACGATGAAGGCGTCGCCGCGGCCCGCCGGTTGGCTGCCGTCCACCAGCAGCAGCACCACATCCACATCGCCGATGGCGCCGCGGGCCGTTTTCACCAGCCGCTCGCCGAGCAGGTGGTGGGGCTTGTGGATGCCGGGCGTGTCGAGCAGCACCAGCTGGGCCGTGGGCGTGGTGAGGATCGCCCGCAGGCGGTTGCGGGTGGTCTGGGCCACCGGCGAGGTGATCGCCACCTTCTGGCCCACCAGCCGGTTGAGCAGGGTGGATTTGCCCACGTTGGGGCGGCCGATCAGGGCCACGAAGCCGGAGCGGAAGGGCGCGCCGCCCGCCTGGTCATCGCCGGCGCCCCGGTTCGGCAGCGGCGGGGTGGTTCCCAGCAGCCGGGCCGATTCCGCCGGATCCGGAATCGGCAGCAGCACCCCCTGCTGCTCGGTTGCGGACAACGGCGGGGGAGGCGCAGCCGATGGCTGGACGGCGGAAGGGTCGGCGGTCTCGGAGCTGGTGTCCATACCTCTCACACTGCCAGCCCGCCGCTCGCAGGGCTTCCATAGCCTGGGCGGGCCGCCACCGACTGCCCGCATGACCGCCAGCAGCGAACCCACCTTCCAGCAGGCCATGGAGATCGCGGCCCAGTGGCTGGAGCACTGGGAGAGCGGCGAACTCAGCGATGAGGTGCTGGCCGATCGCGTAGCCCACCTGGTGGCCAGTCGCGACGGGGCGCGGGGCTTCTTCGTGGTGAGCCTGGCCGGCGACTGCCCGCTCATGGACCGGTTGCCCGACCCGCTGGTGCTGCAGCTGCGCCGGGCCGGCGAGGGGGTTGTGGACCTCTCGGCCCGCAACCTGGCGATGAGCACGGCCATGGCCCTGCACCATCAACGGGCCGGTGACGCCGGCCAGCAGGCCGCTTCCCGGCGGGTGGCGGCCCGCTGCACCGAACTGCTGCGGCTGCTGGAGCCGGTTGCCGTCAAGCAGCGGCTCGAGACCCTGCTGAGCGCAGCACGCGACGGCACTGGTGCTGACGTGGCCTTTCTGGATCGATGGGGCTACGACGCCGGCCAGAGGGCCGCGATCACCGAGGCGGTGCTGGCCGTGGCGGAGGTCTGAGACGGCCGCTGGGGACACTGAAAACCCATCGGGCCAGCCAACAGAAAAGCACCCCCGCAGGGTGCTCATGATCAGCCTGAATTGGGAGAGAGGCTGCTGGAGGTTTGTCAGGTCACTCCCGGCGACCGCCGCCGTTGAGGGCGATGATCAGGCGCAGGATGAAGATGAACAGGTTGATGTAGGTGAGGTACATCCCCAGGGCGCCGGAGAGGTACTGATCGTCGCGATAGGTGCGCGGCATCGTGTAGAAGTCCACGAAGGCGGCGCCCACGAACAGCACCGTGCCGAAGCCGGCGATCAGCAGCTCGAAGGTGCCACCCAGGAACATCTGGGGAGCGAAGATGCCGCCCACGATCTGCACCAGCATGGCGATCACCAGGCCGAGGATGCCCAGGCCCACCACGGAGCCGAGGGCCTGTCCCACGTTGTCGCTCATGCGGCGGCCGGTCACCGAGGCCACCACGAAGGTGATGCCCGTGGCCAGGGCGGCAGTGCCGATGGCGCCCACGCCGGCCACCGAGAGGGCGTAGGCCACGATGCCGCTCAGCGTGAAGCCGGTGATCAGGCTGTAGGCGCTGAGCAGGGGCAGGGCGGTGGCGTTGTCGCCCTTGGCGGCCACGTTCTGGGCCACGAAGAAGAGGATGAAATTGCCGATCAGGGCCACCCAGAAGAGCGGCATGAACAGGGCGGCGTTGCTGGCCATCAGGGCCAGGCCGCCCAGCACGCCAGCGGCTGTGAGCACCATGCCGCCGCCCACGTAGGGCAGCGCCTTGTTGACGACATTGGGCCCCACCAGCGCGCTCGACTGCGCCTGACGGATCGCCTCCTGGAAATTGCTGCTGGCGGGCATGACGCCACCGGTTCTCAACTCCGTCCATCCTGCCAGCGCCGGCCAGCCAGCGGCAGGGTCAGCGGCGCCGACCCGGGTGCGGATCTCCTCCCTGCCGGCGCCGGTCGCGCTCGGCGTAGGCGGTCACCAGCCGCTGCACCAGCGGGTGCCGCACCACATCGGCGGCGCTGAGGCGGCAGATCGCAATCCCCTCCACGCCATCCAGCACCTCGGCCGCCTCGCTCAGGCCGCTGGTCACGCCAGCCGGCAGATCAACCTGGGTGGGATCGCCGGTCACCACCATGCGCGAGTTCTCGCCCAGGCGGGTGAGCACCATCCGCATCTGGGCCGTGGTGGTGTTCTGGGCCTCATCGAGGATCACGAAGGCATCGGCCAGGGTGCGGCCGCGCATGTAGGCCAGCGGCGCCACCTCGATCACGCCCTTCTCGATCAGGCCGGCCGTGCGCTCCTGACCCAGCAGGGTGTGCAGGGCGTCGTAGAGGGGCCGCAGGTAGGGATCCACCTTCTGCTGCAGGTCACCGGGGAGGAAGCCCAGCCGCTCGCCGGCCTCCACCGCCGGGCGGGTGAGGATCAGCCGCTCCACCTTGCGCTCGGTGAGCATGCGCACCGCCAGCACCGTGGCCAGGAAGGTCTTGCCGGTGCCGGCCGGCCCCAGGGCCAGGGTGAGGTCATGGCGCTCCATGGCCTCCACGTAGGCCTTCTGGTGCAGGGTGCGGGGGCGAAGCAGCTTGCCGCTCTGGCTGCGGGCCAGCACCTGACGCCCCAGCTCCTGGTGCTCCGCGCTGCGGCCGCTGTCGAGAGCCTGCAGGGCGGTCTGCAGGTCGACCGGGCTGAGACTCTGGCCCTCCTGCCAGATCGGTCGCAGCAGTTCCACCAGCGACTGGGCGCGCTGCAGCTGGCTGGGGCGACCCTGAATCAGCAGATCGAGACCCCGCAGCACCAGCGAGGCCCCGGTGAGGGCCTCGAGGCGATGCAGGGTCGCTTCGGCCTCTCCGCCCAGGGCCAGGGCCGCGGCGGGTGAGGGCAGACTGATCGTGGTGCTGGAGAGCCCAGAAGGCTGGGCCATGGGGCCGGTGCCGCTCAGGCTTCGGCGGCCTCGTCGGCGGCAGCCTCAGCAGCAGCGGCGGCTTCCGCCGCGGCCTTGGCTTCGGCGGCTTCCTTGGCCGCCTGTCTGGCGGCCGCTTCCCGGGCTGCAGCCTGCTTCTTCTGACCCACCACCACCGAGGCGCGCACGGTCTTCTCGACCAGGCCGCCGCGCTCCAGCAGGGTCAGCACGGTGTCGCTGGGCTGGGCTCCCTGGGCCAGGCGGGCGCGGATCGCCTCGGTGTTGAGGCGGGTCTCCTTGGTGCGGGGGTTGTAGAAACCCAGCTCCTCCAGGGGGCGGCCATCACGGCGGGAGGTGCTGTTGCAGGCCACCAGGCGGAAGCTCGCTTCCCGCTTCTTGCCGAACCGCTTCAGGCGGAGCTTGATCATCGTGGCCTTGCCGCTAAGTGTCCAAACAACCAGTGTAGCCGGTGGGGTGCCCCTGCCCTGCCCTCACAGTTCTCCGAAACCCTTGCGCTTCTTGCCGGGCTTGGCCGCCTTCGCCGGGCCGCCGCCCCGACCGCCACGACCGGCGGGCACGCCCCCCATGCCTGGGAAGCCGCCCATCCCGGGAAAGCCCCCCATGCCGGGCATGCTGGGCATCCCCGGCATGCCGCCACCGCCGCGGGTCATCTGCTGCATGAAGCCGCGCATCTGCTGGAAGTTCTGCAGCACCTTGTCCACATCCGCCGGGGTGTGGCCGCTGCCGCTGGCGATGCGCCGCCGCCGCGAGGGGTTGGCGGCCAGCAGATCGGGGTCGCGCCGCTCGGCCTCGGTCATCGAGCAGATCATCGCCTCGATCTTCCTGAGCTGCTCCTCGCCCTGCTTGAGCATGCCGTCGTCGATCTTGTTCATCCCCGGGATCAGCTTCATCAGGCCACCGAGCGAGCCCATGCGCTTGATCAGGCGCATCTGCTGCACGAAGTCGGAGAAGTCGAAGGTGGCTTCCTGAAGCTTCTGCTGCATGCGGGCCACATCGGCCAGCTCCACCTCCTTCTGGGCCTTCTCCACCAGGGTGAGCACATCGCCCATGCCCAGGATGCGGCTGGCCATCCGCTCGGGGTGGAAGGGCTGCAGCGCCTCCACCTTCTCGCCGGTGCCGATGAACTTGATCGGCGCGCCGCTCACCTTGCGGATCGAGAGGGCGGCACCGCCGCGGGAGTCGCCGTCGAGCTTGGTGAGCACGGCGCCGGTGATGCCCACCTGCTCGTGGAAGGCGCGGGTGAGCTCGGCGGCCTCCTGGCCGATCATCGAATCCACCACCAGCAGCACCTCATCGGGGCTGCAGGCCTGCCGGATCCGCACCATCTCCTCCATCATCGACTGATCGATCTGGAGCCGGCCGGCGGTGTCGACCAGCACGGTGTCGAAGCCTTCGGCCCTGGCCTTGGCGATGCCGGCCGCGGCGATGTCCTCCGGCTTGGCCTCGGTGCCGAGGCTGAACACCTCCACGCCGATCTGGCCGCCCAGCGTTTTCAGCTGCTCGATGGCCGCCGGGCGGTACACGTCCGCACCCACCAGCAGCGCCTTGCGTCCCTGTTCCTTGAGATGCAGGCCGAGCTTGGCGGTGGCGGTGGTCTTGCCGGCGNCCTGCAGGCCTGCCATCAGCACCACCGCCGGCTCGCCGGGCTTGCCGCCGGCCGCCANGGGAGCGTTCTCGCCGCCCATCGTGTCCACGAGCTGCTCGTGCACCACCTGGATGAACTTCTGATCCGGGCTGATGCCGCGCACCACCTCGGCACCGAGCGCCTTCCTGCGGACTTCGTCCACGAAGTCGCGGACCACCGGCAGGCTCACATCGGCATCCAGCAGGGCGCGGCGCACGTCCTTGAGGGCGCCCTCGATGTTGGTCTCGCTGATCGNCCCCTGGCCGCGCAGGTTCTTGACGGCGTCTTCAAACCGCTGGGAAAGCTCGTCGAACATCAGGACGCGGGGCGGCNGGGGGGCTGGCGGCGGCTGCCGCGGATGAAGCGATCGTAAAAAGGCGGCACCAGGGAGCCGCCAAGGCACCGGATCAGCCGGATCAGTCGGCCGGCTGGAAGCTGGCCAGGAGCCAGCGGTCGTTGTCGCGGGCGAACACGTAGCGGTTGCGCAGTTTCAGGGTGGTGGGCTGCCCCACCGGCTGGCCGCCGCCATCGAGACGCTGGTCGCTGTAGTCGAGGGTCACCAGGACCGCGATCCGCCTCGGGCTGCGGTCCTCGATCGACAGCGACCGGATCGTGGTGCTGATCCGCTGGGTCTGGCCCTCGGCNGCATCGCTCCGGCGCTCCTCCTGCACACGCTCCACCTGGTTGCCGCGGGCCATCGACGCCAGGGGGATGGCGCTCTCGCGGCCGGCGAGCACGGCGGCCTTGCCGGCCAGCCAGGCGTCGAGGAGTGCCTGGAGTTCGGCCTCGCTGGGCTCGGCCGCGGCGAGCGGCGCGGCGGCTTTCGGCGGCGCCGGCGGTGGCTTGGGTGCGGGCGCAGCTGCGGGGG
>NZ_LFEK01000073.1 GCF_001039265.1 Synechococcus sp. GFB01
ACTCGATCGGTCTTGGGGAAGACGGCCCTACCCACCAGCCGATCGAGACCCTGGCCAGCCTGCGTTCGATCCCCAACATGCTGGTGATCCGCCCCGGCGACGGCAACGAAACCAGCGGCGCCTACCAGGTGGCCGTGGCGAACCGCAAGCGACCCAGCGTGCTGATCCTCAGCCGTCAGGCGATGGCCAACCAGGCCGGCTCCAGCCCCGAAGCGGTGGCCAAGGGTGGCTACATCCTCGAAGACTGCAGTGGCACGCCTGAACTGATCCTGATCGGCACCGGCTCTGAACTCGAGCTCTGTACCAAGGCCGCCGCACAGCTGCGCTCCGAAGGCCGCAATGTGCGCGTGGTGTCGATGCCATGCGTCGAGCTGTTCGAGGAGCAGGATGCCGCCTACCGCGAGAGCGTGCTGCCTGCTGCCTGCCGCAAGCGCCTGGTGGTGGAAGCCTCCAGCAGCTTCGGCTGGCACAAATACGTGGGCTTCGACGGCGCCACGATCTCGATCGACCGCTTCGGCGCCTCGGCCCCTGGCCCCCTGTGCATGGAGAAGTTCGGGTTCACGGTTGAGAATGTGGTGGCTAAGGCGAAGGGGCTGGGGTAGAAGCAATCTTGGAGGGCAGCAAAATCTCTAGAGAATCAAATGACTTCGTTGGGCAGATGATCTATCAAGCTCTCGACTGAGAGCCTCTAAATTGGTGGCTGGACGTAAACGGCGCTTCGGGCTTGCAGGACTCGTTAATATCCTGTTGACCAACCTGATTCTGCAGGGGCTGCTCCTAATACCAGCACTTCCTTCATCGGTGTGCGCACTGATGAGCCAGGCATGGAATGGCGTGATGGGCTACATCATCTACGGCAAGTGGGTGTTTCGCGCTTCTGGCCTAAGAGAGGGAAGACCATTGCTACGCTACAGTCTCACGCAAGTGCTACTTTGGTTCCTGAACTGGAGCATAATTTCTATTGGCGTATCAGCAGGCATCAATAGAAATCTTACAGCCCTACTGGGAGTCCCAATACTCGCGGTAATCTCGTACGCAATTCAAAAAATACTGGATCTTCTTGCCAAGATGAAGCTCAGCGTTATTGTTCCCTGCTACAACGAGGTCGAAACGATTGAGACGCTGATCGCCGCAGTACGCAAGGCCCCTATCAATGAGCTTGAGTTGGTGGTTGTGGACGATGGCTCCACCGATGGCTCTAGAGATTTGCTCAGAATTCTGGACCAGTCCAATCACTCGGACTTACGCATCATTTTCCATGATCGCAATCAAGGCAAAGGCGCAGCTCTGCGCACGGGATTCCTCGCAGCAACTGGAGATATATGCATCGTCCAAGATGCCGATCTAGAATACGATCCCCAAGAATTTCCAATTGTCATCGGCCCAATCCTAGAAGGGAAGGCCGACGTTGTTTTCGGCAGCCGCTTCCAAGGAGGGCGGCCTCACCGTGTGGTGTATTTCTGGCATCGCATGGGGAATGCCTTCCTTACGCTGCTAAGCAACATGTTCACAGACCTGAACCTGTCGGACATGGAAACCTGCTACAAAGCGTTTCGACGAGAGGTTATCCAGAAAATACAGATCCGCGAAAACCGCTTCGGCTTCGAGCCAGAGGTTACAGCCAAAGTCGCCAAGATGAACCTACGCATTTACGAGGTAGGGATATCCTACTATGGCCGTACATATGGAGAAGGGAAGAAGATCGGGTGGCGAGACGGATTCAGAGCCATTTACTGCATTCTCAAGTACAATCTGATGCCAAGATGATGAGTACTTGATGGGGGTAGCCCGCAACATGGTGACCGGCGGAGCCGGCTTCGTGGGCTCCCACCTCGTCGACCGGCTGATGGAGGCCGGCGAGGAGGTGATCTGCCTCGACAACTTCTTCACCGGACGCAAGGCCAACGTGGCCCAGTGGATCGGTCATCCCCGCTTCGAGCTGATCCGGCACGACGTGACCGAGCCGATCCGGCTGGAGGTCGACCGCATCTGGCATCTGGCCTGCCCTGCCTCGCCGGTGCACTACCAGTTCAACCCGATCAAGACCGCCAAGACCAGCTTCCTTGGCACCTACAACATGCTCGGCCTGGCCCGGCGGGTGGGGGCGCGGCTGCTGCTGGCGAGCACCTCGGAGGTCTACGGCGATCCGGAGGTGCATCCCCAGCCGGAGGGCTACCGCGGCTGCGTCAACACGATCGGCATTCGCAGTTGCTACGATGAGGGCAAGCGCATCGCCGAGACGCTCTGCTTCGACTACCGGCGCATGCACGGGACCCAGATCCGGGTGGCGCGGATCTTCAACACCTACGGCCCCCGCATGCTCCCGGACGACGGCCGGGTGGTGAGCAACTTCATCGTGCAGGCTCTGCGCGGTGGACCGCTCACGCTCTACGGCGATGGCAGCCAGACGCGCTCGTTCTGTTACGTGGATGACCTCGTGGAGGGCCTGGTCCGGCTGATGAACGGGGATCACACCGGCCCGATCAACCTCGGCAACCCTGGTGAGTTCACGATCCGGCGGCTGGCGGAGCTGGTGCGCGAACGGATCAACCCGGAGCTGGAGCTGATCTGCAAGCCACTTCCCGCCGACGACCCCACCCAGCGGCAGCCCGTGATCGATCTGGCCCGTGAGCAACTGGGCTGGCAGCCCACGGTCCCGCTGGAGCAGGGCCTGGAGCCCACCATCGCCTGGTTCCGTCAGCTGCTGGATCCCTAGCCAGGCAGACTCCCCCAACCGTTCCCATCCTCTCTTGGCTTCGCTGCAGAGTCTGCGCGGCATGGTCGACCTGTTGCCCGAGCAACTGCGGCTCTGGCAGCACCTGGAAGAGCGGGCGCGGGAGCATTTCCGCCGGGCGGTGATCCACGAGATCCGCACCCCGCTGCTGGAGGTCACCGAACTGTTCGCCCGCGGCATCGGCGAGGCCACCGACGTGGTGGGCAAGGAGATGTACACCTTTCTCGACCGGGGCGAGCGGAGCTGCACCCTGCGGCCGGAGGGCACCGCCTCGGTGGTGCGGGCCGTGATCCAGCACGGGCTGCTGAGCCAAGGGCCCCAGCGGCTCTGGTACGGCGGGCCGATGTTCCGCTACGAGCGCCCCCAGGCAGGGCGCCAGCGGCAGTTTCATCAGATCGGCGTGGAACTGCTCGGTCACGCCGATGCCCGAAGCGATGTGGAGGCGATCGCCATCGCCTGGGATCTGCTGGCCGATCTGGGTGTGGGCGGCCTGACACTGGAGCTCAACAGCCTCGGCAGCCCGGAGGATCGGGCTCTTTACCGCGAGCGGCTGGTGGCCTGGCTGGAGGCCCATCGCGACCAGCTCGATCCCGACTCCCAGGCCCGCATCCAGACCAATCCGCTGCGCGTGCTCGACAGCAAGCAGCCCCAGACCCAGGCTCTCCTCGCCGGCGCGCCGCGTCTGGGCGATGCTCTCAGCGGCGCCAGCCGCGAACGCTTCGAGCGGGTGCAGGAGGGGCTGGCGGCCCTGGACATCCCGGCGCAGCTCAATCCCCGCCTGGTGCGCGGCCTCGACTACTACGGCCATACGGCCTTCGAGATCACCAGCAGCCAGCTGGGTGCCCAGGCCACGGTGTGTGGTGGGGGGCGTTACGACGGTCTGGTGGAGCAGCTGGGAGGTCCGGCCACCCCGGCCGTGGGCTGGGCGATGGGGCTGGAACGGCTGGTGCTGCTGCTCAGCCGGACGCACGGGGTGCCGCCGACGNCTNCCCCGGATCTCTATGTGATCAGCCGCGGTGAGGCGGCCGAGGCGGCAGCCATGNCCCTGGTCCGCCAGTGCCGTCTGGCCGGCCTGGCGGTGGAACGCGATGGCAGCGGCGCGGCCTTCGCCAAGCAGTTCAAGCGGGCCGACCGTTCCGGGGCGCGCTGGGCTGCGGTGATCGGTGAGGAGGAGGCGGCCCGTGGGGTGGTGCGGCTGAAGGACCTGCGGGGCCCCGCGGATGGTCAGGTTGAGCGATGCCTGCCGGTCAGCGGGCTGGCGGCGGCCCTGCTGGCGTCGCCATGACGCCCGAGCACGTGTCCACCCGGGCTCGCCCCCCCTCGCATCCGGGCTGTTGACTGCTGGGTGCAACGCCTCCGGAGTCGTGCGCCGCTGCGATGGCTGAACCCACACTCGCCATCATCGCCGGTGCTGGAGTGCTGCCTCGGATGCTTTCCCAGGCCCTCAGGGCCACGGGACGGGAGCATCTGATCTGTTGCCCGCACGGGCTGGAACCGGAACTCCCCGACAACGAGTCGACTGAGGTTGAGGAGTTCTTCTTCGAGCGCTCGATCTCCTTCTTCCGGTCGCTGGAGAAGCGAGGCATCCGTCAGGTGGTGATGGTGGGCAAGTTCCATCGCCCCCGCTCGATCAACTTCATGCGTCTGGAAGGTTCCACCCTGATGGCAGCTCCGCGTATCCTGGGGTCGCTGCGCAGGGGCGATGACGCCTCGCTGCGAGCCCTGGCTGAAATCATTGAGGAGCTTGGCCTGGAGGTGGTGGGGGTGGAGGCTGTGGCCCCCAACCTGCTGCCAGAGCCGGGTCTCTATGCCAGCCGGGTGCCGAGCGAAACCGATCGCAGCGATGTGGAGCGCGCCGCCTACATCGTGGAGGCCATCTCGGCGGTGGATGTGGGGCAGGGCGCTGTGGTGGCTGGTGGACTCTGCCTGGCCACCGAGTCGCTGCCGGGCACCGACGCCATGCTCGAGTGGGTGGCCCAGACCCGCGATCAGCCGCCGGCCGGCACCCGCTCCGGTGTGCTCTACAAAGCGCCCAAGCTCGATCAGGATCGGCGCATGGACCTGCCGGCGATCGGCCCGACCACCGTGGCGAAGGCCGCGGCCGCAGGCCTGGCCGGAATCGCCTGGGAGGCCCGCGGCGCCCTGCTGCTCGATGCGGAGCGGACCATGGCCGAAGCCGATCGCCTCGGCATGTTCCTCTGGGCCCGCCCCTCGCTGCGCTAGTTGCCGGCAGTGCTTCGCATCAACCCTGGCCGGCGCGCTCCAGCACCCCCTTGCTGCTGGGAACTGCTCCGGCGCGGCGCGGATCCAGCTCGGTGGCCTGGCGCAGGGCGCGGGCAAAGGCCTTGAAACAGGCCTCCACGATGTGGTGCGAATTCACCCCGTCCAGCTGGCGGATGTGGACGGTGAGGCCTGCGTTGCCGGCCACGGCCACGAAGAACTCCCTCACCAGTTCGGTGTCGTAACGGCCGATCTTCTGGGCCGGGATCTGCAGGCCGAAGCTCAGATGCGGTCGGCCGCTGCAATCGAGAGCCACCTGCACCAGCGCCTCATCCAGCGGCGCCAGGAAGTGACCGAACCGGTGGATGCCGCGTCGGTCGCCCAGCGCCTGAGTCAGGGCCTGGCCGATGGCGATGCCCACATCCTCGTTGGTGTGGTGGTCGTCGATGTGGGTGTCGCCGGTGGCCTGGATCTCCAGATCGATCAGGCCGTGGCTGCTGATCTGGTGCAGCATGTGGTCGAGGAACGGCACGCCGGTGCTGGCCTGGCAGCGCCCCGTGCGTCGAGCGTGAGCTTGACGCGCACATCGGTCTCACTGGTGACGCGGTGCACCGATCCGCTGCGGGGCTGGCTGCCGGGAATGCCGTCGTTCATGGCCTTGCTGGGGAATCGGGCCTGGCCCGAATCGCTTTGATCATGGCCGAGTCGGTTCGGATGCGCTGGGGCGCCTTGCCCGACCCCCGCGGTCCGGCCAGTTTGGGGCATGGCCACGACCGCTGATCCACGCCTCACTGACATTCCGGAGACTCCCTTCGTGGTTTCCATGCCCGCGGACTTCCTGTGGGGCGTCGCCACCTCGGCCCACCAGGTGGATGGTCACACTCATGGCAACCACTGGGCCCGCTTCGAGTGTCAGCCCGGGGTGATCGCCGAGGGTGCGGTGAGCGGGTCGGCGGCCGATCACTGGAACCGGTTGGAGGAGGACACCGATCTGATTCGCGATCTGGGGGCCAACGTCCACCGGCCCTCGCTGCAGTGGAGCCTGCTCGAGCCGGAGCCCGGCCGCTGGGACAAGGCCCCCTGGGAGCACGCCGATCTTGAACTGGCTCTGCTCGAGCATGCGGGCATCGAGCCGATGCTCACCCTGCCGATCTGGCTCGCAGCCGGGGCGCTCGGGTGCGTCTGTGGTGCACCGTCAACGAGCCGGACGTGCAGATGCTCTATGACTACGTCACCGGCCAGTGGCCCCCCTGCCGGCGGGATCCGGAGCTGGCCACCCGCGCCTTCGCGGGACTCCTGCAGGCCGCGCGCTGGCCGCCGCAGCCCTGCGGCGACACCGTCACGATGCCCGTGTCGGCGCTGCCGTCCATCTGGTGCTGGCTGAATCCCTGCGGGGCTGGTGGCCTCCCGATCGCCTCACGGCCGCCCAGGTGCGCCGCGGCTTCAACTGGCCCTTCTACGACGCCTTCCGCGACGGCGTGATCCGTCTGCGATTGCCCGGTTTCCCAGGCTGGAGCAGCCCATGGCGGAGCTGCTCGGCTGGGCGGCGCTACCGCTTGTCGTTGATCGTCACCGAGAACGGCGTCGCCGTTGCCGAGGGCATCCCCGTGCAGGGCTACTTCCACTGGTCGCTGCTCAATAACTTCAAGTGGACCCACGGCTAGGAGGCTGCTGAAAAACCTGGCCAGCCGCGTGAGAATGGCCCATCGGCACTGAGCGGATGCGCGGCCAGTAGGAGCGGACCGGTCCCCTGTTCTCCTACGTCTCCACCGAGGACCGAATCCCCAAGGCCCATCCCCTGCGGCAGGTGCGGCGGTTGGCGGATCATGCCCTCGATCGGCTCAATCCCACCTTCTGGAGGCTCTACCCCGAGGGCGGTCGGCCCTCGATCCCGCCGGAGCAACTGCTGCTGGCCCTGTTGCTGCAGGCGATCTACGGCATCCGCTCGGAGCGGATGCTGATCGAGCAGCTCGACTACAACCTGCTGTTCCGCTGGTTTGTCGGCCTCAACCCCGACGACCCCGTCTGGCATCCGACGACATTCACCAAGAATCGCGATCGGCTGCTCAATGAGGAGCTCATGGCTCGGTTCCTGGAGCTGTTGATGGCCGCACCGGAGGTCAAGCCACTGCTGAGTTCGGAGCACTTCTCGGTGGATGGCACCCTGCTGCGGGCCTGGGCCTCCCACAGCTCCCTGGAGCGGATCGACGGGAGTGATGAGGATCCGCCACCACCCAGTGGCGGCAATGGGTTTGGGGCAGCTCCTGCCAAGGGCAAGAAGCGCGCCAAAGGGGATTTCCGCGGTCTGCTGCTCTCCAACCAGACCCACCGCTCCAGCAGCGACGGCGAGGCCCGATTGTTCCGCAAGTCGAACAGCACCGGCGCCTACCTCAGCTATCTGGGCCACTGCCTGATGGAGAACCGCCACGGCCTGGTGGTGGCCAGTGAGGTCACCCCAGCGGACGGCTATGGGGAGCGGGCGGCGGCGATCCGGATGGCCCGTTCGCTCGTTGGGGCGCACCGGAAGACGCTTGCCGCCGACAAGGGCTACGACACCAAGGATTTCGTGGCCGACATCCGCTTTGCCGGCATCACGCCGCATGTGGCGCAGAACATCCAGGCGCGCCGCCGCTCCGCCATCGACGGCCGCACCGTCCGCCATCCGGGCTATACCCAATCCATCAACGCCAGGAAGCGGATCGAGCAGGTGTTCGGCTGGATCAAGCAGGCCGCGGGCTTGAGGCAGCTCAAGGCCCGAGGCCGCTCAAAGGTGGGAGCGGTGTTCCGGTTGCATGTGGTGGCCTACAACCTGATCCGATTGGCGAACCTGCTCAGCCCACGGCAGGCGCTGGCATGAGACGGGAGTTGATGGGCGATCAGAGCCGATTCACTCCCCAGAGAGGGGGACAGAGGCCAGCAGGTATTGCTCGATGGGCCGAGCGAACGTCCCAGAGGGCACTGGTTCCCTCCGGCTGGAGCGAGAGCATCAGGATGGGACTCGCTTGGGCCGCTATTTCAGCAGCCTCCTAAGGCGATCACGCGCTGACATGGCGGCCTGACTTGCCTGTGTTCCTCCTCTTACAAGTGCCACCACCGTCTCACCCAGCCGGATGCCCCCATTGCTCACCGGAGGATCTTCCTCGCGTCCTTGAGGAGCAGAAGCAGTTGCTGCTGGCGCAGCGGCGATGCAGTGAATCCGAACCGGGTGTAAAAGCGTGCCGCGTCTTCGTCGATGGGATGGGTCAGGACGGATCGCGTCCTGAAGCATCCCAACACCGATGCCACGTCCATGGTTCTCCCGTGACACGGCGAGCCTGGCCAGGATGACCACGGGCAGCGGAAATCGACCCATGCCCTGACGGATGCGCTCTGGGGCCTCCACCGTGTCGACCTGGCCCACGGTGAGGCTGAAATAGCCGGCGACGCGATTCGCCTCGTCGGCGACGACGAACGTTCGGGCCGAGCCACTGGTCTGTGCCTGGCGGGCGTGGTGCTGCAGCC
>NZ_LFEK01000074.1 GCF_001039265.1 Synechococcus sp. GFB01
GAACGGCGCGCCGTCGCGGCGGGCGATGCGCTGCCCCCTTCTCGAAGAAGGCATCGGCGGGGATCAGGCAGCGGTGATGGCGCCAGGGCCCGCGGAAGCTGGGCTTCTCGGCCACGGTTTCGCTGCGGGCGTTGATCGGCCGGTGGGCGGGGCGGCATGGATCGTCGGGATCCTTCACCCAGCTCGGCAGCAACCCCCACATGGCGAAGGCCACCTCGAGGCGTCCCTGCTGCCGGCGCTGGATCAGCAGGGGCTCCCCGGGCCGGATCAGCGGGCGGGGCGCATAGTGCTCCGCCAGGCCGGGCGGCAGGTCTCCCTGCAGCCGCGGCAGCAGCCGGTCAATGGCCGTGGTGAGCGCGAAGCGGCCGCACATGGATCCAGTGTGCCCACGGATGTTCCCAGGCTGCCGCCCGCCCGTTGCGATTCGGTTTCCCACCCCGGCGGCGGATGTGGGCCGGGTCGGCCCCCCCTAGCCTGAACCGAATTGCGGCCCGTGCGCCATGCCCATCCGCCAGGACGACAACCGCCCCACGCGGCGCTTCGGTCTGATCAACCTGCTGCTGATCGGCCTCGGCGTGCTGCTGCTGTTCAGCAGCTTCCTGCCCAACGGAGCGATGCAGGTGCCGCGGGTGCCCTACTCGCTGTTCATCGACCAGGTGAACGACAGCAACGTGCGCCGCGCCTACATCACCTCCGATCAGATCCGCTACGAGCTCAAGGAGCCGCCGGCCGAAGGGGCTCCCACGGTGCTGGCCACCA
This sequence comes from Synechococcus sp. GFB01, assembly GCF_001039265.1. Classification (GTDB taxonomy): domain Bacteria; phylum Cyanobacteriota; class Cyanobacteriia; order PCC-6307; family Cyanobiaceae; genus NIES-981. The sequence continues at coordinate 760 of NZ_LFEK01000074.1, forward strand.
CGCCGATCTTCGACATGGATCTGCCTCAGCGGCTCGAGCAGCACGGCGTCGAATTCGCAGCCGCGCCGCCCCAGAAACCGAGCATCTTCAGCACGATCCTGAGCTGGGTGGTGCCGCCGCTGATCTTCATCCTGGTGCTGCAGTTCTTCGCCCGCCGCAGCGGCATGGGCGGTGGGGCCCAGGGGGCCCTGAGCTTCACCAAGAGCAAGGCCCGGGTCTACGTGCCCGATGAGGAATCGCGCGTCACCTTCGCCGATGTGGCCGGTGTGGACGAGGCCAAGGCCGAGCTCACCGAGATCGTCGACTTCCTCAAGAAGCCGGAGCGCTATGCCGCGATCNGCGCCCGCATCCCCAAGGGGGTGCTGCTGGTGGGTCCGCCCGGCACCGGCAAGACGCTGCTCTCCAAGGCCGTGGCCGGTGAGGCCGGCGTGCCCTTCTTCATCATCTCCGGCTCGGAGTTCGTGGAGCTGTTCGTGGGCGCCGGCGNCGCCCGGGTGCGCGATCTCTTCGAGGAAGCCAAGAAGAAGGCGCCCTGCATCATCTTCATCGACGAACTCGACGCGATCGGCAAGAGCCGCTCCGGCTCGATGGGCGTGGTGGGCGGCAACGACGAACGCGAGCAGACGCTCAACCAGCTGCTCACCGAGATGGACNGCTTCGCCGCCCAGGACAAGCCGGTGATCGTGCTGGCCGCCACCAACCAGCCGGAGACCCTCGACGCCGCCCTGCTGCGGCCCGGCCGCTTCGACCGCCAGGTGCTGGTGGACCGGCCCGACCTCTCCGGCCGCCGCACGATCCTCGAGATCTACGCCAAGAAGGTGAAGCTGGCCGAGGGCGTGGATCTCGACCGCATCGCCCAGGCAACGGCAGGGTTCGCCGGAGCGGACCTGGCCAACCTGGTGAACGAGGCGGCCCTGCTGGCCGCCCGCAACATGCGCACCTCCGTGGAGCAGGGCGACCTCAACGAGGCGATCGAGCGGGTGGTGGCTGGCCTTGAGAAGAAGAGCCGCGTGCTGCAGCCCGATGAGAAGAAGGTGGTGGCCTACCACGAAGTGGGCCACGCGATCGTGGGGCACCTGATGCCCGGCGGCAGCAAGGTGGCGAAGATCTCGATCGTGCCCCGCGGCATGAGCGCCCTGGGCTACACCCTGCAGCTCCCCACCGAGGAGCGGTTCCTCAACTCCAAGGAGGATCTCGAGGGCCAGATCGCCACCCTGCTGGGCGGCCGCAGCGCCGAGGAGGTGGTGTTCGGTGAGGTGACCACCGGCGCCGCCAACGACCTGCAGCGCGCCACCGACATCGCCGAGCAGATGGTGGGCACCTTCGGCATGAGCGAGACGCTCGGGCCGCTCGCCTACGACAAGCAGGGCGGCAGCCGCTTCCTCGGCGGCCCAGCCAACCCCCGGCGGGTGGTGAGCGACGCCACCGCCCAGGCGATCGACAGGGAGGTGCGCGGCCTGGTTGACCGGGCCCACGAGCGGGCGCTCTCGATCCTGCGCCACAACCGCGGCCTGCTCGAGCGCATCTCCCAGGAGATCCTCGAGAAGGAGGTGATCGAGGGCGACGAGCTTAAGGGCCTGCTGGCCGAGAGCGTGATGCCCCAGGAGGCGGTGGCGGTCTGAGCCTGACGCTTGACGCCGGGGCCCCCGATCGCGGATAANGGGTCTTTGGAGATCGGCCGATGGCTGCCATCAGCGGATTCCCCGCCCTGGCGGATCTGCGGGGTCGCGACCTGCTCTCCTCGGCCGACCTCAACGCCGCACAGACCAAGGCCCTCCTCGACCTCGCCGCCGACCTCAAGGCAGGCCGCCAGCGCATCGATCTGCAGGGCAGAACGCTCGGCCTGATCTTCAGCAAGGCCTCCACCCGCACGCGGGTGAGCTTCACGGTGGCGATGGCCCGCCTGGGCGGCCAGACCATCGACCTCAACCCCCAGGTGAGCCAGGTGGGCCGCGGCGAGCCGGTGGCCGACACCGCCCGGGTGCTGAGCCGCTACGTGGATGCCCTGGCGATCCGCACCTTCGCCCAGAGCGAACTCGAGGAGTACGCCCACTGGGCCTCGATCCCGGTGATCAATGCCCTCACCGATCTCGAGCATCCCTGCCAGGCCCTCGCCGACTATCTGACGCTGAAGGAGGCCTTCGGCGACCTGAGCGGCCTCACCCTCAGCTACGTGGGCGACGGCAACAACGTGGCCCACTCGCTGCTGCTCTGCGGCGCCCTGCTGGGGGTGAACGTGCGCATCGGCTGCCCGGAGGGCTACGAGCCCGATGCCGCGGTGCTGGAGCGCGCCCGCGAGCTGGGGGCCGCCAACGGGGCCGCCGTGGAGGTGCTGCATGAGCCGGTGGCGGCTGTGCGCGGCGCCCATGCCCTCTACACCGACGTGTGGGCCTCGATGGGCCAGGAGGAGGAGAAGGCCGCCCGGGAGCGCGACTTCGCCGGCTGGTGCCTGGACGAGACCCTGATCGCCGAGGCCGACAGCCGCGCCATCGTGCTGCACTGCCTGCCCGCCTACCGGGGCCTGGAGATCAGCGCCGGGGCGATCGAGGGTCCCAGCAGCCGGGTGTTTGATCAGGCGGAGAACCGCCTGCACGCCCAGCAGGCCCTGCTGGCCGCGCTGCTCGACACCCCCTGAGGCCGACCGCCTTTACAACCGCTCCGCGAAGCGGTACATCTGTATCAGTGATACAGGCCGGCGTGATCGGGTCCCAGCATCAGTCAGGCGCCGTGCAGGAGGAGCTGACCCCGGCCCAGCGCCAGCTCTACGACTGGCTGGCCGACTACATCGGCACGCATCGCCACAGCCCCTCGATCCGCCAGATGATGGAGGCGATGGGACTGCGCTCGCCGGCGCCGATCCAGAGCCGCCTCAAGCACCTGCAGCAGAAGGGCTGGATCACCTGGCAGGAGGGCCAGGCCCGCACCCTGCAACTGCTCGGAGGCATGGCCAGCGGCATCCCCGTGCTCGGGGCGGTGGCCGCCGGCGGGCTGGTGGAAACCTTCGACGACGTGCAGGAGAGGCTCGACCTCACCCCCCTCCTGGAGACCCGCGGCCTGTTCGCCCTCACCGTGAACGGCGACTCGATGGTGGACGCCCACATCGCCGACGGCGACGTGGTGCTGATGGAGCCGGTGCACGACCCCGCCCTGCTGCGCAACGGCACGATCGTGAGCGCCCTGGTGCCCGGCAGCGGCACCACCCTCAAGGCCTTCCACCGCCAGGGAGGCACCGTGACCCTGGAAGCCGCCAACCCGGCCTACGAACCGATCGTGCTGCCGGCCGACCAGGTGACCGTGCAGGGCCGGCTGGTGGCGGTCTGGCGCCAGGTGTAGCCACCCCCGGCGTTGTAAGCTCAGCAAGCGCCAGGCAAGGCCTTCGGGCCAGGGCGGTCGACCAGCGACCCGCCTGTCCGGCACATCCACGGGGCCATAGCTCAGCTGGTAGAGCACCTGCATGGCATGCAGGGGGTCAGCGGTTCGAGTCCGCTTGGCTCCATCCTCAGTCCCCTTGCGCTGCATGGGGACTTCTACTGAGTGCAGGCTCACCCGGCGCATCGGTCGGGCTCGCCAATGCGCTCCCAGCAGTCCACTGCACCGCTGGTCTGGCTGCGAGAGAGCTCGGACTGCCCAGGCCCAGTGAGCTGGATGCAGGGGGCGTGGCAGGAAAGGTGGCACGCCGATGGAGATGGCTATGGATGGTTGCGTGAAGCCTGGGGTATTCGCGCACACACACCCGCCGATACAGAACACCCAGGCCCACTGGAAGCAGCCGCTTCCCGTGAGGTTGGGCCTACATCAACGAGCACCAGATACGGCAAGGAACAAACACCGACTTCGCTCCTGGCCGAGCTCGCTCAGATCGGCAGGCAACTCGTTGCCCCCCGGGCTATCAGCCCTAACCTGTGCCCAGGTGCCTGATGATCACGGAATAGTCCGTAGAGAATGAAAGGCCGCTCACGTTGCCAGGTTGGGCCATGGCCATTGTTCAAAGCATTCTGCTTGCCATCGGCATGCAGCTCTGGCTTCTGGCAGTGCTGTGGATTTGCCGGAAGCGCCGTTTGAGGCCCATTCCACTCCGCCTTCCCAGCGCAGCCATCACCACCTGGCTGGTCATACAGTTTCTTCCGAAACAATCTCTACCTCCTGGAATTCTTCCCTGGCTGAACACGGTTCTGATTCTTATCAGCAGCTACGCCATACTCAAACTGTCGGTCTGGGTATTTCTGGAACTACCGATCAGCCTTCTGCCGTGGTGGCCACATCCTCCCAAGATTCTGCGAGACCTGGGGATGTTGACCATCGCTGCCGTGATGACCGTATTTGTGCTTCAGAAGCAGACTGCAATCAACGTACTGGGCTTGGTGACAACATCAGCAATCCTGACAGCCGTCATCGGCTTGGCAGCCCAGGAATCACTGAAAGACTTCTTTGCCGGAATCGTTCTGCAAGTTGATTCTCCATTTCAGGAGGGTGACTTTATCATCTTGAACGAGGGGATCGAGGGCTGGGTGGTTTCGCTGACTCTGATGAGCACTCGCCTGCAGCATGTGCATGGCGCACTGATCACAATGCCAAACAGCAGAATGTGGTCAACAGAGATTCGGCGCTTTGGGCCGCGGGGGCCGATTGCCCGTGAGATTCGGCTCAATCTTGACCTCAGCCTCCCGCCAGACCAGGCGACCGACCTGTTGATCCGAGCGGCGCAAAGCCATCCGCTTGTATTATCCAAACCCGAACCAACTGCAATGGTGTATTCATATTCCGATCATGCAATAACCTACGAGCTTGAAGTCTGGCAAGAAGACCCTACTGACAATGGCTTTGACGTCCTCAGGGGGCAGCTTCTTGCTCATATATGGTATGCGCTGAAAAGAGAAGGATACTCGCTTCCTTACCCTGTTCGGGAACTTCGGCCAAGACGGCTACCTGCCGCAATCGATGATCCAGCTGGTTACGATGTGAACGCCAGGGTCGCACTGCTGCGCGACAATGCTCTCTTTGCCCGTCTCAGCACGGAGCAACTCGAGCAGGTGGCTCCCCTGAGCCGCTGCCTGAGCTATGCAGCCGGAGAGATTGTCGTCAACGAAGGCGAGGAAGGCTTAGCTCTGTTTCAGGTGGTCAGTGGGCGTGTCCAGGTCCTGAAGCTCATTGAAGGAGGCATTCAGAAGAAGGTTGCTGAGCTTGGAGTGGGCTCAATCTTCGGCGAAATGAGCGTTTTTACTGACCAGCCCAGAAGCGCAACCGTCCAGACGTTGCAGGAATCCGTGCTATTGGAGGTGGAGCGCGATGATCTGAGGCCAATTCTGGATGGAAACCCCCAACTGGTGGAACAGTTTGCTGAATTGGTCAATGACCGGCGGATGCATCTCACCAGCCTGAGCCGGGATGCGAAAGAAGCCCAAGCCAATCAATTATTACAACAGATGCGCAATATCTTCAACATTCTGGCGGGCGGCGATTCCAGTGAGGATCTGATCATGCGTTCCAAGCCAGGGCTGGCCCAAAGGCCTGAGCTGGGTTAGGGGTGCTGATCGGCGGAATCCTCCTGATGGGCTGGCCCTACCTCAGACCCATGACCCTGGAACCTCTCCGATACAACCGAATCGCACCCGTATCGCCAGCCGATCCGTGGCTTGCGCCGGCTCACCCTTGGCAGAAGCGCTGCTCCGTTGCGGAGGGAAGTGACGCTCTTCCCAGCCCGTCGTCGTTCATGGCTCTTCTCCATGCCACCGATGCGCTGTACAGCTGGGCTACGAAGCTGCTGATGCCACGCCCCGTGGCTGTTCTGATTCCGGGTCGGACCCATCGCTTCGCAGCCGGCGATGGTTGCCGGTCCCCCAGGCGGCAGGGATGACACTCACAATGATCGGCCTGATCCTGCCTCCTGTCGTATTTCCTTTCATCCTGCTGGTGATGTTCTGCGCGATCTTCAGCGGGCTCGTGCAGAGGCTCACCCAGTTCGCCATGGGATGCCGCTGTCCTGCGATGCCGCTGGCCTGGCCCCCCACACGCACGAACAGTCAGAGAGTCTTCCTGGCCTCCTGAACATCAGGCAGCCGAGCCCGCCCAGGCAGCAGCGGACGGATGCGTGCTGCGGGGACGATGGGCACGCCCTACAGGCCCGGGATGACACATCGCACCCACCGGGGCCCGGTGGCCGAAGGACCAGCGCCCAGGGTCCGTGGGTGAGGTGAGTGCTGATCGGAGTGGGCTGCCCGGGCAGGCGATCCGGCTGACGACGACAGGGCTGGCCAGCTCTTCGCCCCCTGCTCGTAAGCATGCGGGAAACCGCCTTGCCTCAAATGCGTCACATTCCGTTACGATTCCATTCATACATCGCAACAACCATGACCCAATCCACCTCCCGCTTCGGGTTCGTCGAATTCGCTGAGACCTGGAACGGCCGTCTGGCCATGCTCGGCTTCGTGATCGGCCTGGCCACCGAGCTGCTCACCGGCCAGGGCATCCTCTCCCAGATCGGTCTGGGCTGATCGCCATGAACACCGACTACACCGCTGCCCTCGCCGGCGTCATGGGCCTTGTCGTTCTGCTCAGCGCCATGGTGGGCTTCCTGCTCACCCGTCCGAGCGACCTCGCTCCCGATAACCGATGACCGCCGCCCTCGCCGTCCTGCTGCTGGGTGCCTGGGTTGCCGGAGCACTGCTGCTTCAGCCCGACCTTGCCGACTGACCCTTCTAGTTGAGCGACAGCTCCAGACAATCCACCTCCCCCGGACGATCCATGACCAACCCCACCGCCAACGACAAGTGGTTCCAGGACCGTGCCGTCGAGCAGATCCACATGGATCAGCTGAAGCGCGTTGAGCTCTTCAACGGGCGCGCCGCCATGCTCGGCATCGTGATCGGCATCCTCACCGAGGCGATCACCGGTTCCGGCATCGCCCATCAGATCGGGCTGGGCGCCCTGGTCGACGGCTACGCCGCCTGCCGCACCCAGTTTCTGCCCTTCTGCTTCTGACTCATGGGCTATCAGGGCTTCAAGCCGCATCACCCCTTCAACCCCCGGGCGAACCCCGGGGGTTTTGCCATGGGCGGCGCAGGCCGGAATCGAGCCGCAACCTTGCTGCTCCGCTCAGGCAGCAGCTCCGGCTCGGCTCAGGGCTGGAGCATCCGGTTCACCTGGTCGGCCTGGCGCTGCTGTTGCGCGTCGATCCCCTCGACCGCCTGCCGGGCGCGATCGATGCTCTCGACTGGGGCAGCCTTGGGGCCGGCCGGGGAGCCGCTCAGCGGGGTCCAGCGGGTCCAGAGCAGCAGCACGCCCACCAGGGCGGCGATCAGGCCAATCAGTGCCATGGCGGATCCGTGGGGAGGCGAGGGCGCCGCGCAGGCGATCCCCCGGACCCTCCACCTTGTGGCGCGGGGCGGCGCATGTCAAACAGGGCCTGAGCAACGCCGGGAGCATGCGGATGCACGAAGGGTCTGCGGGTCCGGAGCCCTGGCGTCCCTGCCCCTGGAGGCCCTGCCGCAGCTGCCGCCCTCGATCTGGCCGTGGTGGGCCATGTGGAGGTGGTGAGCTTCGTGGCGGTGGAGCACCTTCCCCGCCATGTGGAGGTGGTGAGCTTCGTGGCGGTGGAGCACCTTCCCCGCCCCGGCGAGATCGCCAGGGGTGAGGGCCCTGCTGGAGCTGCCCGCCGGAGGTGGCGCGGTGGTGGCGGTGGC
>NZ_LFEK01000075.1 GCF_001039265.1 Synechococcus sp. GFB01
GTCTGGCGCAGGGTGTGCTGGCGGCGATCGGCCTGCTGGCTCTTATTGCCGCCGCACTGCTGCTGAGCGGTCAGGCCGGCTGGCGCGGCGCGCTGAACCCGGCACTACTGTCCAACGCTCTGGCCCTGCTGCTGGGGGTGGGCTTTGCCGAGGAGCTGCTGTTCCGCGGCTGGCTCTGGGGCGAGCTGGAGCTGCTGCTGCCGGCGCGGGGAGCGCTGGGGCTGCAGGCGCTGCTGTTCGCGCTGGTGCATCCCTGGTATCGCAGCGGCGGCGCCAGCGGCCTGGCGCTGCTGGGCGGGCTCACCCTGCTGGGGCTGGCCCTGGCGCGGCTGCGCCTCCGCCAGGGGGGCAGCCTCTGGGGGGCGATCGGCCTGCACGGCGGCCTGGTGGGCGGCTGGTTCGTGGTGCAGCACGGCCTGCTGCAGATCACGGCCACGGCACCGGCCTGGCTGGTGGGCCCCGGCCAGGGCGATGTGAATCCGCTGGGTGGGCTGCTGGGCTGGCTGGGNNTGGTGCTGCTGCTGGCGCGGGGCTAGTTGCTGGTGGTCAAGCTCATGCCCAGGGGCGAGCTCTCCGGTTCAGCGCACCGCCGTGGCCAGGGCGGCCCTCCCCTCCACCGGCGCATGCAGGGCCTCCTGCAGCGGCGCTTTGCCGTAGTCGCGCTCCAGCAGATCCATCACCGTGCGGCCGAAATCGGCCGGATTGCGCTCGAACGCCTCCAGGCAGATGCGCCCGAAGGTGTGGCCCATCGGCTCGGGATTCCAGAGCAGCTGCCGCGCCGTCCACGGCGCCATGCTCATCGGGTTGTAGCCGGGCTTGATCAGCCCCTGCTCAAAGCCGTACTGCTCCAGGTGGGTGTGCGGCTGCAGGCCGATGAAGAAGATCGCCGGCTCCACCACCTCCGCCCCGAAGATCCGCTCCAGCTCGCGGTGGTAGGCCACCGTCTGGCGGATCGTCTCGGGCCGCTCGTCGATCACGTTGAACGAGTAGTTCACCGACACGTGCTCGCGGAAGCCGGCCCGCGCCAGCAGACGGCAGTTCTCCAGCACGGTGCGCAGGTTGTAGCCCATGCGCATCTTGCGCACCAGCTCCTGGCTGCCGGAGGTGATGCCGATCTCGAAGTAGCTCATGCCCGTGGCCACCATCAGCTCGGCCAGCTCGGCATCGAGATTGTCGGCCCGGATGTAGGCCGCCCAGCGGATGTCGCTCCAGCCTTCAGCCTGGATCGCCCGCAGCAGCGCCTTGGCATCCTCAATGTATCGGCGCGCCGGAATGAACTGGGCATCGGTGAACCAGAACCCCCGCACACCCCGTGCATACAGCTGACGCATCTCGGCGATCACCTCCTCCACCGGGTTGACACGCACCGCCTTGCCCTCCACCACGGTGTAGACGCAGTAGCAGCAGTTGTGGGGGCAGCCGCGCTTGGTCTGCACACCCACGTAGAAGTCGCCGCCGTCGAGATACCAATCCAGCTGCGGCCAGATCGAGGCGATATAGCCGTAATCGCAGGCGGTTTTCTCCATGCCCGCCGGCTGCTCGTGGATCAGCCCCGGCCGCGGCGACTCTCCCGCCACGAAGCAGCGCTCGCTCTCGAGCGACTCGCCGCGGATCAGCTTCTCCAGCAGCGGCTCTCCCTCGCCCACCGACACCACCGTGCCGCGGGGCAGCTGACGGCCCAGCTGCTCGTAGAACACACTCACGGCGCCGCCGCCGATCACCGCCCGCGCCGCGGGGTTGTGGCGCCGCGCCCAGCGCAGGCCCCGGCGCACCAGGCGCAGGTTGCGCCAGAGCTCCCCGTAGAACGAACGCATCAGCTGCAGCCCGCCAAGAGCCCCCCGCAGCCGCTTGAGCGGATTGCGGGCATAGAACACCTCGAAGGAGTGCTGCAGCGGGTTGCCGCTGCGGCCGTCCACCGGCGCGTAGATCTGGATGTCGCGCCAGGAGAACACCAGCAGCGACGGCCGGAACGCCTCCACCTCAGCCCGCAGGGCCGCTTCCACATCCAGCAGCGGCACCGCTGCGAGATCGAGGATCCGCTGCGGCAGCTCCGGAAACAGCTTGTGCAGATGATCGGCCAGATACACCGGCCCGATCGGGAAGATCGGGTTGCAGGGCAGGCGCACCAGCAGCACGCGGTGATCGCTCACGGCTGATTTCCCGCTCCACTCCGGATCGGACGCTAACAATCCATCCCCAGCCGCTGGGACACCGCCGCCGCCTGCCGCTGCAGCCGCCGCGGCAGGCAGGCCAGCCACTCGCGGTGCACGCACAGCGCGGCAGCAGCCGCCAGCCCGCCGCCGCCAGGCGCTCCGCCAGGGCCCCGGTGCCGGGCTGGGGGTAGGCGGGGTTGATCACATCCTGCAGATCGAGGCCGCCGAGATCGTCGATGCCGGCCTCCAGCGCCTCGATGAGCCGATCGGGCGGCCAGAGGTTGGGCGGCAGCTGCAGATGCACCTCCTCCGGCAGCACCTGCCGCGCCACGGCGATCAGCCCCAGGAGGTCATCCACCTCGTGCGCGGCCAAGGGGCCGGCAGCCGCTCCCCCCGGCCGCCAGGGCTGCAGGATCACCTCCTGGATGTGGCCCCAGTGCCGTTGCAGCAGGGCCAGCAGTTCCAGCGCCTCGCGCCGCTCCGCCGCGCTCTCGCCCAGCCCGAGCAGCAGGCCGGTAGTGAAGGGGATACCCAGGCGGCCCGCCTGCTCGATCTGGATCAGCCGCTGCTCCAGCGTCTTGCTGGGGGCATGGCGGTGCCGGGCATCGACGGCCGGCCCGAGGCCCTCCAGCATCAGGCCCATGGAGGGATTGCGCCGGCCCAGCGCCGCCATCTCCCGCCGCGACAGGGGACCGGCGTTGGTGTGGGGCAGGCGCCCTGCCTCCAGCGCCAGGTGGCTCAGCCTGAGCAGGCGGCCGAACCAGGCCGCCCGGCCCGGCGCCCCCGGCGCCACCTCGCCGCTGAGCAGGAGCACCTCGGCAGCCTGGGCCGCGCCCGCAGCAGGGCCAGGGCGTCGACATCGCCCAGGGCGTCGCCCGGCAGCCCGTCAGGGGCAGGGCTCAACGACGGCGGGTGACGGAAGCTGCAGTAGTCGCAGGCGTTGAAGCACTGACGCGTGGGCACCAGCGTGACGCTCGGGCTCCAGGTGATCAGGCGGGAACGAGGCATCCAGGAGGGCTCAGACAGAGCTGCCGGGAGGGCCGAGCCAGTCCCGGGCGAAATTCGGGAACGCTTCTTCACAAACCCCGCAATGTTCCGTTACAGTCCCGGATGACGGGGTTCCGTCCGGCGGATTCCCGCCCTCCATACCCGTTCCTCTGGAACATTCCTTCTCGTTCTCATGACCACCACTCTCCAGCAGCGCTCCGGCGCCTCCAGCTGGCAGCAGTTCTGCGATTGGGTCACCTCCACCAACAACCGCCTCTACGTGGGCTGGTTCGGTGTGCTGATGATCCCCACCCTGCTGGCTGCGACCATCTGCTTCATCGTGGCGTTCATCGCCGCCCCTCCCGTCGACATCGACGGCATCCGTGAGCCCGTTGCCGGCTCCCTGATCTACGGCAACAACATCATCTCCGGCGCTGTTGTGCTTCCAGCAACGCCATCGGTCTGCACTTCTATCCCATCTGGGAAGCCGCCAGCCTCGACGAGTGGCTGTACAACGGCGGTCCTTACCAGCTGGTGGTGTTCCACTTCCTGATCGGCGTCTTCTGCTACATGGGCCGTGAGTGGGAACTCTCCTACCGGCTCGGCATGCGCCCCTGGATCTGCGTGGCCTACAGCGCTCCTGTGGCCGCCGCCTCGGCTGTGTTCCTAGTCTATCCCTTCGGTCAGGGCTCCTTCTCCGACGGCATGCCCCTCGGCATCAGCGGCACCTTCAACTTCATGTTGGTGTTCCAGGCTGAGCACAACATCCTGATGCACCCCTTCCACATGCTGGGTGTGGCCGGTGTGTTCGGCGGCAGCCTGTTCTCCGCCATGCACGGCTCGCTGGTGACCAGCTCGCTGGTGCGTGAGACCACCGAAACCGAGAGCCAGAACTACGGCTACAAGTTCGGCCAAGAGGAAGAGACCTACAACATCGTGGCTGCCCACGGTTACTTCGGTCGCCTGATCTTCCAGTACGCCAGCTTCAACAACAGCCGCAGCCTGCACTTCTTCTTGGCTGCCTGGCCGGTGGTGGGCATCTGGTTCACCTCCATGGGCATCAGCACCATGGCGTTCAACCTGAACGGCTTCAACTTCAACCAGTCGATCCTGGATTCCCAGGGCAAGGTGATCAACACCTGGGCAGACGTGCTGAACCGCGCCAACCTGGGCATGGAAGTGATGCACGAGCGCAACGCTCACAACTTCCCGCTCGACCTGGCGGCTGTCGAAGCCACCCCCGTAGCTCTGACCGCCCCCTCGATTGGCTGAGGCCCATCAGCCCGGCTGAGGCCGAACGGCCTGCCGAAGACCGAGAGCCCGGGAGCTCTCCTGCATCGAGCCCCCGCCCTGGCGGGGGCTTTTCCATGGCCGCCGATCGACTGCCGGGTCAGCGTGGCTGCAGTCGGCTCCATAGGATTTCCGCTGCCCCTGCGTGATGTCTTGCCCTCCGCGTGGCGTCGACTCCTCTCCCCCCTGCTGCTGGCCCTGCTGATCGGCTGCAGCCCTGATCGGCGTCCGCGGGCGGGGCCCACGGCCGCACGCCCCCTGGTGCTCACCACCTTCACGGTGCTGGCCGACATGGCCCGCAACGTGGCGGGCGATCGCCTGGAGGTGCGCTCGATCACCCGCCTGGGGGCCGAGATCCATGGCTATGAACCCACCCCCAGCGACATCGAGGCGGCCCAGGGTGCCGATCTGATCGTGGAGAACGGCCTGGGGCTCGAGCGCTGGGCCGAGCGCTTCGTCCGCTCTGTCGGTGACGTGCCGACCGTCACCCTCGCCGATGGCATCACCCCCCTGCTGATCGAGGGGGATGCCTATGCCGGCAAGCCCAATCCGCACGCCTGGATGTCGCCGCGCCGCGCCCAGCGGTATGTGGATCGGCTGGTTGACGCTTTCGCCGAACTCGATCCCGCTGGCTCAGCCACCTACAGGGCCAACGGCGAGGCCTACAAGCGCCAGCTCGGCCAGCTGGATGCCGAGCTGCGCACTGCCCTGGAGGCTGTGCCGCCGCGGCAGAGGCTGCTGGTGAGCTGCGAGGGGGCCTTTTCCTACCTGGCGCGTGACTACGGGCTGGAGGAGGCCTATCTGTGGCAGGTGAACGCCGAATCCCAGGTCACCCCTCGCCGGATGGCCCGCCTGATCGACACCGTGAAGCAGCGGCAGGTACCGGCGGTGTTCTGCGAGAGCACCGTGAGCAACAAGTCCCAGCTGGAGGTCGCCCGGGCGGCCGGCAGTCGCTACGGCGGTACGTTCTTCGTGGACTCTCTCTCGGGACCCTCCGGCCCTGCCCCCAGCTTGCTTGCTCTGCAGCGCCACAACGTGAGCCTGATCGTGCGGGGCCTGGGCCCCGCAGGTGAGAGCCGGTGAACCGCATCGAAGTCGACCAGCTCTGCGTTGACTACAACGGGGTGGTCGCCCTCCACGACGCCACGCTGAGCCTGCGGCCGGATGCATCTGCGGCCTGGTGGGCATGAACGGGGCGGGCAAATCCACCCTGTTCAAGGCGCTCACGGGCTTCGTGCGGCCCTCGCGCGGGCGAATCCGGATCAACGGCGTGCCGGTGCTGCGGGCCCAGCGGGATCAGGCGGTGGCCTATGTGCCCCAGAACGAGGGGATCGACAGCAGCTTTCCGATCTCCGTGTGGGAGGTGGTGATGATGGGCGCTACGGCTCGATGAATCTGCTGCGGCTGCCGCGGGCTTCCGATCGTCTGGCCGTGCGTGAGGCCCTGCAGCGGGTCGATCTGCTCGATCTGCGCGACCGTCCCATCGGCGCCCTCTCCGGGGGCCAGCGCAAGCGCACCTTCATCGCCCGCGCCATCGCTCAGCGGGCTTCGGTGCTGCTGCTCGATGAGCCCTTCAACGGCGTCGACGTGCGCACCGAGAAGCTGATGGCCGAGCTGTTCCTGCAGTTCCGCCAGGAGGGCCGCACCATCCTGATCTCCACCCACGACCTCAGCCACGTGCGCGACTTCTGCGATCTGGTGGTGCTGATCAACAAGACCGTGCTGGCCTACGGCGAGACCTCCGAGGTGTTCACCCCCGAGAACCTGGCCCTCACCTTCGGCGGTCTGCCCCCCGAGCTGCTCAGTGCTCCAGCCACCTCCATCGAGAGCGAGCCATGAATCTGCTTCTGGAACCCCTGAGCCACGACTTCATGGTGCGCGCGCTGCTGGTCAGCGCCCTGGTGGGCAGCGTCTGCGGCCTGCTCTCCTGCTACATGACCCTCAAGGGCTGGGCTCTGATGGGCGATGCCGTGAGCCACGCGGTGATGCCCGGCGTGGTGCTGGCCTACGCCCTGGGGCTGCCCTTCTCGCTGGGAGCCTTCGTGTTCGGTGTGGGCTCGGTGGCCCTGATCGGCTTTGTGAAGCAGAAGTCGCGCATCAAGGAAGACACCGTGATCGGCCTGGTGTTCACGGGATTCTTCGCCCTGGGCCTGGTGCTGGTCTCGAAGGTGCGCAGCAACATCGACCTCACCCACATCTTGTTCGGCAACGTGCTCGGCATCTCCGGTGACGACATCCGCCAGACGCTGCTGATCTCGCTTCTGGTGGTGGTCGTGCTGCTGGTGCTGCGGCGCGACCTGCTGCTGTTCTGCTTCGATCCCACCCACGCCCGCTCGATCGGCATCAACACCGGCCTGCTGCACTACACCCTGCTCTCGGCCCTTTCCCTGGCGGCGGTGGTCNGTCTGCAGACCGTGGGCATCATCCTGGTGGTGGCGATGCTGGTGACCCCGGGGGCCACCGCCTATCTGCTCACCGACCGCTTCGACCGCATGACTCTGCTGGCCATCGCCAGCAGCGTGCTCTCCAGCGTGCTGGGCATCACCATCAGCTACTGGAGCGACAGTTCCACCGCCGGCTGCATCGTGCTGGTGCAGACCGGCCTGTTCCTGATGGCTTTCCTGTTCGCTCCCCGCTACGGCATCCTGAAGGGCCCTCGCTCTCAGGCTCCCTAGGCGTGTCGGATCAGTCCTGGCCCTGGTGGCCGCTGCTGCCGCTCTATCCCTATGGCCGCCGGCGCACCTTGGTGCGGGAGCTGATCCCCGCTCAGGTGTGGAGCTTCGAGCAGCTCCAGGGGGTGCTCTATGTGGCGGTGCCAATCCGCATGACCGTGGTGCGACTGCGCCGCGGCCTGCTGCTCTACGCCCCGGTGGCACCCACCGGCGAGGTGCTTGCCGCCCTGCACCGGCTCGAGCAGCAGCATGGAGCGGTGTGCACGATCGTGCTGCCCACCAGCTCAGGCCTGGAGCACAAGCTTCCCGTGCCGGCCATGGCCCGTGCCTTCCCCGAGGCCACGGTGTGGGTGACGCCGCGGCAGTGGAGCTTTCCGCTGTCCCTCCCCACCAGCTGGCTGGGCTTTCCGGCCTGCCGGACCCGGGTGCTGTTCGAACAGGGGCTGCCCCACGCCGACGAACTCACCTGGCTGCCGCTGGGGCCGCTCGACCTGGGCCTGGGAACCTTCATGGAGGTGGCCTGCCTGCATCGCGCCAGCGGCAGCCTGCTGGTCACCGATGCCTGGTGGGGATCCCCAGCGAGCCCCCGGAGCTGTTCAGCGCCGATCCCACCCCGCTGCTGTTCCACGCCCGCGACCGCGGCGACCAGCCGCTCGAGGACTCCCCCGAGCAGCGGCGGCGCGGCTGGTGGCGGCTGGTGCTGTTCGCGTCGTACCTGCGGCCCGACCGGCTCCTTGTGCCGTCGTGGTGGGAGGTGCTGCGCCAGGCGATGCGCCCGGGGGTGCGGCAGGCGCGCGCCTATTTCGGCCTCTATCCCTTCCGCTGGCAGGACGACTGGGAAGCGGAGTTCGCCCAGTTGGTGCCCCCCGGAGCGCCGCGCCTGCAGGTGGCGCCGGTGCTGGAGCGCCTCGTCTTCCCCAGGGCCCGCGACATCCTGGTGGCCTGGTTGCGGCAGCTGGGCGGCCTGAGCGGCATCCGCCGGCTGATTCCGGCCCACTACGACGCACCGCTCGACTGCTCGGCGGCGCAGCTCATGGAACTGGCTGCGCAGCTGCAAGCCAGGGACTGGGCGCCCGATCAGGCCAGCTGGGCCACCCTGGCGCGCCTCGACCGCATGCTAGTGCGGCTGGGGATCGTGCCCGAGTTGCCCCCGATCTGAGCGGCTCAGAGACGCAGTTCGCCGGGATCGCCGGCCTCGCTGTCGACGCCGCAGCCCAGCAGGCTGGTGTCGAGTTCCATGCGCTGCTCCATCTGGCGCAGGAAGTAGCCGGTCA
>NZ_LFEK01000076.1 GCF_001039265.1 Synechococcus sp. GFB01
GCCGCCGCTGCCGATCCGCCGGCCGGCGGCGATGCGGTGCTGGTGCTCAGCGATCCGGTGGCGCGCTGGGCCGGTCTGCTGGCGTCGGCCTTCTGGGGCAGCCCAGCGAGCGGATGGCCCTGATCGGTGTGACCGGCACCAACGGCAAGACCACCACCACCCATCTGATCGAGCACCTGGCTGCCGCCTCAGGCCGTCCGGCGGCTCTGTTCGGCACGCTCGTGAACCGCTGGCCCGGCCACAGCGTGACCGCCCAGCACACCACCCCCTTCGCCGATCAGCTGCAGGCCCAGCTGGCTCAGGCGGTCGATGCCGGTGCCCGCCTGGCGGCGATGGAAGTGAGCTCCCATGCCCTGGATCAGGAGCGGGTGGCGGGCTGCCGCTTCGCCGGTGCGGTGTTCACCAACCTCACCCAGGACCATCTCGACTACCACCCCTCCATGGAGGCCTACTTCGGGGCCAAGGCTCGGCTGTTCGCCGAGCCTCTGCTGGCCGGCGGGGTGGTGATCAATGGGGATGACCCCTGGGGCGCCCGGCTGGCCGACGGGCTGGCCTGTCGCTCGGCGACTCCCTGCTGGCGCAGCTCACTCGAGGATTCCGGTGCCGAACTCACGATCCGCGAGCTGGAGCTGGGCGCCGATGGCGTGCGGGGACGCCTGGTGAGTCCGGTGGGTGATGGCCTGTTCCGCTCACCGTTGGTGGGCCGCTTCAACCTGATGAACCTGCTGCAGGCGGTGGGTGTGCTGCTGCAGCAGGACCTGCCGCTGAACCTGCTGCTGGAAGGCCTGGAGAGCTTCCGCGGCGTGCCCGGCCGCATGGAACGGGTGATGGTGGGCGATGGTGACGGGCAGCCCGCCGTTCTGGTCGACTACGCCCACACACCGGATGGTCTCGAGAATGCTCTGAAGGCCTGCCGACCCTTCACGGCCGGGCGTTTGATCTGCGTCTTCGGCTGCGGCGGAGACCGCGACCGAACCAAGCGTCCCCAGATGGCCGCCATCGCCGCCCGGTTGGCCGACCGCGTGGTGGTCACCTCCGACAACCCCCGCACCGAGGACCCCCAGCGGATCCTCGATGACGTGGTGGCCGGCATCCCCAGCGGCACCGATCTGCAGATCGAGGGCGACCGGGCCACGGCCATCGCCGCCGCCGTTGCCGAGGCCGCACCAGCGGATCTGGTGCTGATCGCCGGCAAGGGCCATGAGGATTACCAGATCCTCGGCACCCGCAAGGTCCACTTCGACGATCGCGAGGAAGCGGACAAGGCGCTGCGGGCGCGGCGGCACTGACGTCCCGGCGTGGGGGGCGGGGCGTCGCGAACATTGGTGACTGCCGCCGGGTCGGCGCCGGCTGCACTGTCTAGCTTGCGCCCGATCGATCGCGACCGCTCCGCCGGCCCATGTCCCAGACCCCACCCCTCTCCCGGCGATTCCTGGCCGAACTGATCGGCACCTTCTGGCTCGTCTTCGGCGGCTGCGGCAGCGCCGTGCTGGCGGCGGTCTTCCCCTACGCCCAGGCCGATGCCAATCCCCTCGGCATCGGATTTCTCGGGGTGTCGCTCGCGTTCGGCCTCACCCTGCTCACGATGGCCTATGCCATCGGTCACATCTCGGGCTGCCACATCAACCCGGCTGTGAGTTTCGGCTTCTGGGCCAGTGGCCGGATGCCCGGCGCTCACCTGCTGCCCTACATCGTGGCCCAGGTGCTCGGCGGCCTCATCGCCGGTGGCCTCCTCTACGGCATCGCCAGCGGCCGGGCCGGTTTTGAACTCTCAGGCTCCAATCCGCTCGCGACCAATGGCTTCGGGGCCCACTCACCCGGGGGCTACGGCCTGATCTCCGCCCTGATCATCGAGCTGGTGCTCACCTTCATCTTTCTGCTGGTGATTCTNGGGTGCACCCACCGCGATGCGGTCAGCAGCATGGCGGGCGTCCCGATCGGCCTGTCCCTCACCCTGATTCACCTGATCAGCATTCCCGTCACCAACACCTCCGTGAATCCCGCCCGCAGCACCGGGGTGGCCCTCTGGGCCGGAGGCGACGCCATCGGCCAGCTCTGGCTGTTCTGGTTGGCGCCGATCGCCGGCGCGCTGCTGGCCGGCTGGGTGCAGCGCCATCTGCTGGAAGAANGGGGGCGTTCCGCCTGAGCGTGATTGCCGAGAGAGTCCTGGCTGGCCTACCTTCAGGGCCGGAATCCCTCAGGCCGCTTCGCCGTCCTGGCCGCGCAGCACCGCGTAGCTGATCGCCGCCAGGCACAGCGGCAGCAGCAGCCACCACAGTCGACCGCGGTCCACCCTCAGCTGAGCGGTGGTGGCCGTATCGCTTTCCTTGGCTCCGGCGAAGGGTGAATCCTTGGTGGTACCGGTGGCTCTGCTGCCGCCCAGATCCTCCAGAACCCTTGCGGAAGCGGAACTCGCCGGGGTCGTGGCCTCGTCCTTCGCCGCTGCGTAAGGGGAGGCCTTTCCGGTTTGGCTGGCCTGGGCCACGAGCGGGGCTACCGCGGCGTCAGCGGGTGGGTTGATCGGCGTGCCGAGGAGCGTCGCGCAGCTCAGGCCGGCAACCCAGCCGATCAGCGCTGCGGCCGGGAGTCGGGAAGGAAGGCGAGCCATGCAGACTCATCCGGATGCCCCCTCGCTGTAGCAAGGTCGCCGGGCCTTGGCCGCGGCCGGGGCGCTTCGGCATCGGTCTCGCTGGCGGGGTTCAGAGGCTGCGGAGCAGTTGCTCCACCTCCGCATCGCAGGTGGTGATGTGGGTGCAGGCCCGCAGACAGGGGGGCTGGTCGAGGCTGCGGATCCAGATTCCCCTGGCCCCGAGGCGCTGCACCGCCGCCTCGGGCGGTTCGGAACCGATCCGGAAGCTCACCAGCCCGGCGGGCGGCGGTTCCGCCAGCAGCGTTTCCACCCCGCCCAGCTCTTGCAGCCCCTGCCAGAGGGTGGCGGCCCGCCTCCGGATCAGCACCAGGCGCTGCTCGGCGCTGCCCTCGGCCTCCAGCAGGGCCAGCGAGCAATCGAGGCCTGCGGCCAGCGGCAGGCAGGAGGTGGCCACCTCGAAGCGGCGGGCATCGCGGTGGAACACCTCGTGAGCGGAGGCGGACGCACCGGCGCTCGTTTCCTGCCGCAGGCTCCGCCAGCCGATCAGGGTCGGCCGCGACTCGGCCAGCAGCCGCTCGGAGAGGGCAACGGCACCCAGCCCCTCCGGGCCGCAGCACCACTTGTGGCCCGTGCAGGCGTAGATGTCGGCGGCGGCCGCCGCCTCGGCCACCGGGATGCAGCCCAGCGACTGGGCCCCATCCACCAGCAGCCATGGCCGGCGGGGATGCTGCTGCAGCTGCCGGGCCACCGCCGCGATCGGCATCAGCTGGCCGGTGTTCCAGAGGAGATGGGAGAGCACCACCAGCCGGGTGCTGTCGCGCAACGCAGGCTCGAGCCGCTCCCTAACGGCCGCCGCCGTGTCTTCCACGGACCCGCGCAGGTCGGAGACCATCAGGGTGTCGATCTCCAGCCTTCGCGCCGGGCCAGTTCCCGGCAGGCCGCCACCACACCGGGGTGCTCGCAGTCGCTCAGCAGCAGGCGATCGAGGCGCTGCCAGGGGAGGCCCCAGAGCGGCAGCACACAGCCATTGGTCACGTTCTCGCTGAAGGCCAGCCGGTGACCGCCCACACCCATCCAGCCCGCCAGCCGCTGGCGCAGCCGCGCGGTGATGCCCTGCAGATAGGGCCAAACATCCCCTGTGAACGGCCCGAGTTCCTGGATGCGCTGCCAGCAGGCCACCATCGCCTCAAGACTGGGCTGGGGCAGGGGGCCCTGCCCGCCGTAGTTGAAATAGGTCTTGTTGGCCAGGGCGGGCATCAACTCCCGCAGGGCTGGCGGCATGGGCGTGGGGTCTGGGGTCGTCATCCTCGTCCCCGATCCTCATGCCCGCCGGCAGCCCCCCCGGCAGCGGCCTCGAGGCCAGGTGTGCCCGTGTTCAGAGCACCTGGCCGACCATCACGGCCGCCACGGCCGAGAACAGCGTGATCCCCAGCGCCGTTAGGGGGTTCTGGCCCTGGGCCACCGCCAGGCTGGTGACCACGCCGGCCCCCAGACAGGCCACGGCCAGTTGGGTGGTCAGTTCAGCGCGGTTGCGGGGGGCGGGATCGGGCAGCACGGCAGCTGGGTCGGTTGGGATCGACCGTAGGCAGATCGTTCTGGCCTCTCCGGGCCGCGCCGGCTGCTTGTTACCTGGCGTCGGAGTTCGTTACCGGCTGCAATCTTGAGGCGGGACGCGCCCTGCCGCCGCTGGCCCATTGCTTGAGGGCCTCGAGCTGCTCGCGGGCCGTACGCACGAGGGGCACGACCTGGCTGGCCGCGGCGATCAGGTCGGCCTCGCCGATGTCGCGACCGGCGGCGAAAGCCAGATGCAGGGCTTCGATCACGGTCTGCTCCAGCTCGGACCCGGAGAAGCCGGCGGTGCGATCCACCAGCACCTCCAGGGGAAGGCTGTGATCGGGCGGCGGCGGCCCAGCTGCAGCTCGAGGATGGCGCGGCGCTCCTCGGCGCTGGGCAGATCGAGCAGGAAGATCTCGTCGAAGCGGCCCTTGCGCAGCAGCTCGGCTGGCAGACGCTCCACGCCGTTGGCCGTCGCCACCACGAACACGGCGCTGGTCTTCTCGGCCATCCAGGTGAGCACCGTGCCCAGCACCCGCTGGCTGGTGCCGCCGTCACTGCGGGAATCGCCGCCGAAGCCCTTGTCGATCTCGTCGATCCAGAGCACGCAGGGCGCCATCGCCTCGGCCCGCAGGATCATCTCGCGGGTGCGGGCCTCGCTGGCGCCCACCAGCCCGGCGAAGAGGCGGCCCACATCGAGCCGCAGCAGCGGCATGCTCCAGCTGTGGGCGATCGCCTTGGCGGTGAGCGACTTGCCGGTGCCCTGGGGCCCACCAGCAGCACGCCACGCGGCAGCGGCAGCCCGAAGGCCCGTGCCTCCTCGCTGAAGGCGGCCCGGCGCTGCTCCAGCCAGGCCTTGAGAACGTCCAGCCCGCCGATGTCGGCCGGCGTGGCCTCGCTGGGGCAGTACTCCAGCAGTTCGCTCTTGGCGATCGCCTGGCGTTTCTCCTCCAGCACCTCGGCGAGGTCGTCCTCACCCAGCCGGCCCCTGCGGGCCAGGGCCCGGGCGGCCAGTTGGCGCACCCGCTGTTCGCTGAGACCATGGCAGGCGGTAGCCAGCTCACGCAGGACAGCCGGCGCCAGTGGCTCCCCGCTGGCGCCGGCGATGGCATCCAGCAGCTGGGCGATCTCGGCCGCGTCGGGCAGGGGCAGCTCCAGCAGGGTGATGCAGTCGTCGAGCTCCTGGGGCAGCTGCCAGGCCGGAGCGCTGATCACCAGGGTGCGAGGCAGCTGCCGCAGCTGGATGGTCAGGTTGCGCAGGCGGCGGCAGATGCCGGCGTCCTCGCAGTAGCGGTGGAAGTCGCGCAGCAGCAGGATGGCTCCCTGCTCGGCGGGCAGCGGATCCAGGCAGGCGAGGGCGGCCATCGGATTGCGGGCCGCCTCACCCTCACGGTTGGGCGCGCCGCTGAGACCATCGATGAAATCCCAGCGCAGCAGGGTGCGGTTGCCGAGTCGCTGGGCCGCCTGCTCCAGCAGACGTTCGACCCGTTCCTCCTCGAGGCTGCGGATCCAGAGGATGGGGGTTCGGGAGCGGATCAGCAGGTCGAGCTGATCGGCCCAGCTGGAGCTGCCGCTCATGGCTGCTGGAGTCGCCGCAGGGCGGCCCAGCGGGGATCCGGAGCCTTGTCACCGCTCCCCCAGCTGGCTGGACCGGGGCAGTCGGGACCGCATCGGTTGACCAGCGGCAGCTGCAGGCTGAGCTGCTCGAAGGTCCAGTGGGCCGGATCGAAGCTGCCGCGGGGATCGAGGCTTTCGGTGAGGGCGTCGGGATCCAGCTCCAGCACGGTTTCATCGTTCTCCAGCAGGTTGGTTTCGAGACCCTGCTCGCGGGCCGGTTCTCCCAGCCAGATCAATTCCCGTGCCTGGACGTGCAGCGGGTGGTTGAAATGCTGCAGGCAGCGGTCGCAGCAGAGGGTCACGATCGTGCTGGCCTCCCCGTGCACCTCCAGCACGTTGCCGCGATGCACCGCGTGCACATGGCCGCAGACCGGAGTGAGGCTCTGGAGCCCGTCGAGGCGTTGCTGGAGCGGCCAGCGGCGCCCCTCGGCCAGACCGCTGAGTTCCTGGATCGAAACGGGCTGAAGCTCGCTCACTTTTTGCCTTTCGGCTCGAACGGCAGACGCCCCTCGCCACCGGATCCGCCGGCGGCGCTCACGGTGACCGCCTTCTGGGCCAGCTGCTGGTCGAGAATCTTCTGGAGATTCTCCGGCAGCGCTTCCCGGGTCAGCAGGAACGTCTGCAGGGCCTGGAAGATGTTGGCCACCACCATGTAGAGCAGCACCCCGGCGGGCAGCGGGAAGAACAGGAACATGGCGGTGATCATCACCGGCGTGATCTTGTTGGCGGTGGACTGCTGGGGGTTNGGGGGCATGCCCATCCCCGAGAGGATCTGGGAGAGGGCCAGGGTGAGGCCGAAGGCGGCCACCAGGATGGCGATGTCCCAGTTGACGCTGCCATCGGCGTAGAAGCCAACCTGTCCGAGGGCCTTGATGAACAGGAAGCCGCTGCGGGCTGCCAGACCGGGGATGCGGGCCTCCACCGTGGCATCGCCGGGGGCCAGGGCGGTGATCGTGCCGCTGGCGTCCACGCTCACCACNGCTTCGCCCTTGGTNGACGCTCCAGCTGGGGNNGAAGGCACTGCCGCTCTCGCTGGCGGCCAGCACCGAGGTGAAGCTGTCGCCGCTCTTGGTGTGCAGGTTCACCGGGACCGACTCGCCCACGCCCAGCTTGGTGCCCTTCTCCAGGCTCGCGATCACGGGCACGTGGTTGGTGGCGCTCAGGAAGATCGAGTGGCTGGCGCTGTTGAACGGCTTCGGTTCCACCGCCGCGATCTGCTCGGCCGGCAGCACCTTGAGGTTGATGGTGTAGGGCACATCGGCGAACGGTGAACCCCGCAGGGTGGCGAACAGCGCGAACAGGATCGGCATCTGCACCAGCAGGGGCAGGCAGCCGGCCAGGGGGCTGCCGAACTCCTGCATCAGCTTGCCCAGTTCCTCCTGCTGCTTCTGCGGGTTGCTGGCGTAGCGGCTCTTGATCTCGGCCTGGCGCTGCTGCATCACCGGCTGGGCGATGCGCATCCGGCGGGCGTTGCGGATCGAGCCGGCGCTGAGCGGGAACAGGGCGAGGCGGATGACCACCGTGAGGGCGATGATCGCCAGCCCGTAGCTCGGAACCAATCCGTAGAAGAAATCGAGGATCGGGATCAGCAGGTTGTCGGAGATGTAGCTGATCACGGCAGCAGCAGCGCGGGGGGAGAGGGTGAATCTGGGTCAGTGTGCCTGAGCGCTCAGGCCGGGTGGGTTCAGGCGGCCATGCCCCGGGGCCGGCTGGCCTCGCTGGCCTGGCGCCGCTCCTCGATGTAGGTCTCCACCTCACGGAAGCGAGGCACCGAGCGCATCTCCAGCCGGGCACCGTCGCTGAGCACCAGCACCATGTCGCCCCAGAAGCCGAAGCCGCGTGGCACGCAGCGCACCTCGCGGATCTGGCTGTAAACCACCTGGGTGCGATCGCGGCCCATCCAGCCGCCCGTCACCTCGATGCGCCGGCTGGTGATCCGGAAGCGCAGCCACAGGGCCCGGACGATCGCGCCCACGGCGAAGGGAATGCCGATCAGGGTGAGGCCGAAGAGCAGGTTGAAGAGCAGATCGCCGCGGGCGGGACCTCCCTCGTAGAACACGGTCTCCTCGATCGGAACGCCGCCGCCGGGCTTGGACGCTTGGCTCATGGGCTCAGGCCTGCACGCTGCAGAAGCTGATCGCATTCTCCCAGCAGGTCGGCTGGATCGCGCTCGGCCGCGCCCGGCTTGAGGCTGAGCAGCAGCCAGAGCGGTTCTCCCCGGGGCGGGATCTCGTGTGTCAGCAGATGCCGGTGCAGCAGCCGGCGCAGGCGGTTGCGCTGCACGGCACGCTTGTGCACCTTGCCGCTCACCACAACTCCCAGCCGCCAGGGGCCGCCGCTATGGGTCCGCTGGGACGGGGGCTGCAGCTCCGGGCGGGCTTCGATCCAGCGCAGCATCAAAAAAGGGCCGTGCACGGCACGGCCCTGGCGGTAGAGGCAGTCGAAGCAGCGCTGTCCCTTGAGCCGGTGGCGCTGGGCAGAGCCAAGGGCTCAAGTCGAAGCAGCGCTGTCCTTGAGCCGGTGGCGCTGGGGCAGAGCCAAGGGCTCAGACGGCGAGGCGGGCGCGGCGCGGCGACGGCGGGCCGGATCACACGG
>NZ_LFEK01000077.1 GCF_001039265.1 Synechococcus sp. GFB01
GGCCTGGGCACTGATCACCTCCAGCCGCCAGGTGCTCGTGTTCTTCATCTTTCTGGTGCTGTTCACCCTTGCCCTGTTCCTCCAGGACCCGATCCTGGAGAGCTACGGCGCCGAGGTGTTCGGCATGCCGATCGCCGCCAGCGCGTCCCTGAACGCCGTCTGGGGCAGCGGCACCCTCCTGGGTCTGTTGCTGGCCGGGCTTGCCATCGTGCCCCGCCTCGGCAAGATCGCCACGGCGCGTCTGGGCTGTCAGTTGATCCTGGCCAGCCTCGTGCTCCTGCTGCTTGTCGGACTGAGCGGCCGGGTTGCTCTGCTGCAACTGGTGATGCTCCTCTTCGGCCTGTCCGCCGGCATCGGCACCAACAGCGCTCTCGTGCTGATGCTGGATCTCACGCTGCCGGCCGCTGCCGGCACCTTCGTGGGGGTCTGGGGGCTTGCCCAGGCCCTCTCCCGTGCCCTGGGCAAGGTGATGGGCGGCGGTCTGCTGGATCTGGGTCGCCTGCTGCAGCAGAGCCTGGGCCTCGATGGCGGCTCCTACCCCGCCTATGCCGTGGTGCTCGGCATCGAGGTACTCGTGGCGTTTGCGGCGCTGAGGATGCTGCGTCGCATCAACCTGCGCCAGTTCAGGGAGGATACCGCCAGGAGCCTCAGCAAGGTTCTGGCCCTCGAGCTCGGATGACCACGGCTGCTTCCACGCCTCTGCTGCTTCCCGGTCTGGCGTCTCTGCTGGACCGGGTGGCTGAACGCCAGCGGGCCGATTTCGGCCACATGGTCTCGGACGTCAAGGCTGACGGCAGCCTGATCACCGCCTGTGACCGGTGGAGCGATGAAACGCTCGTGGCGGGTCTGGCCGAACTGTTCCCCGGCGAGGGGGTGCTCAGTGAGGAAGGGGACCGGCGGGTCCCGAGCAGCCACGCCTACTGGGTGGTGGATCCGCTCGATGGCACCACCAACTTCGCGGCGGGCATCCCCTACTGGGCCGTCTCGCTGGCGCGCTTCGAAGCCGGCCGGCCGGTTCTGGCGATTCTCGATGTTCCGCCGCTGCGGCAGCGGATCGTGGCGATCCGCGGCCAGGGTGCCTGGCGCAACGGCAAACCGCTCCGGCCCCCCTCGCTGCAGAGCCATCCGGCCGGTTGCGCTTCGCTCTGCAGTCGCTCGATCGGCGTGCTCCAGAAGCTGCCCCGGCAGCGCTTCCCCGGCAAGATCCGGCTGCTGGGTGTCGCAGGCCGGAATCGAGCCGCAACCTTGCTGCTCCGCTCAGGCAGCAGCTCCGGCTCGGCTCAGGGCTGGAGCATCCGGTTCACCTGGTCGGCCTGGCGCTGCTGTTGCGCGTCGATCCCCTCGACCGCCTGCCGGGCGCGATCGATGCTCTCGACTGGGGCAGCCTTGGGGCCGGCCGGGGAGCCGCTCAGCGGGGTCCAGCGGGTCCAGAGCAGCAGCACGCCCACCAGGGCGGCGATCAGGCCAATCAGTGCCATGGCGGATCCGTGGGGAGGCGAGGGCGCCGCGCAGGCGATCCCCCGGACCCTCCACCTTGTGGCGCGGGGCGGCGCATGTCAAACAGGGCCTGAGCAACGCCGGGAGCATGCGGATGCACGAAGGGTCTGCGGGTCCGGAGCCCTGGCGTCCCCTGCCCCTGGAGGCCCTGCCGCAGCTGCCGCCCCTCGATCTGGCCGTGGTGGGCCATGTGGAGGTGGTGAGCTTCGTGGCGGTGGAGCACCTTCCCCGCCCCGGCGAGATCGCCAGGGGTGAGGCCCTGCTGGAGCTGCCCGCCGGAGGTGGCGCGGTGGTGGCGGTGCAGCTGGCCCGGCTCACGGGCCGGCCCGTGACCTTGATCACGGCCCTCGGGCGCGATGCGGTCGGCCGGCAGGCGGAACGGCAGCTGCAGGAGCTGGGTCTCAGTCTCCAGGTGGCCTGGCGCGACGCCCCCACCCGCCGCGGCATCAGCTTCTGCGATCGCAGCGGCGAGCGCACGATCACCGTGATCGGCGAGAGGCTGGCACCGGCTGCGGCCGATCCACTCGCCTGGGCGGCTCTGGAGCATGCAGACGGTGTGTTCGTGAGCGCCGCGGATGCGGCGGCGCTGCAGCGGGCCCGCCGGGCCCGCTGCCTCACTGCCACGCCACGGGTGCGGCTGCCGCTGCTGCGCCAGGCCGCCGTGCGGCTCGACGCCCTGATCGGCAGCGGGCTCGACCCGGCGGAGCGATGCGAGCCCGGCGATCTCGAGCCGCAGCCACGCCTGCTGATCCGCACCACCGGGGCCGCCGGGGGCGAGGCGCTGCCGGGGGGGCGGTTCCTGGCGCTGCCGCTGCAGGGGCCGGTGATCGACGCCTACGGGGCCGGCGACAGCTTCGCGGCCGGAGTCACGGCAGGGCTGGCGGCCGGCTGGAGCCCGCAGCAGGCGATCAGCCTCGGCTGCCACTGCGGCCGGGCCTGTCTCGGGGCCCTGGGCCCCTATGCCAGCCAGCTGCGGCTCTGAAGCCGCCGAGATTGTGCCCATTGGGGGGTGACGACCTGGTGGCCTTCCAGCAGCGCCATCCCGACGTCACCGACGCACCCTCGCCCCTGGAGGTGTTCTGCGATCTGAATCCCTCCAACCAGAAGTGCCTGATATACGACGACTGAGCGCTCAGCTGTACTCGCCGGGGATGTCCTGCTTGGTGACGGTGACCCGGCCCACCCGCTGGCCGGAGATGCGCAGCAGCTCATCACCCGAGAACTCGAACCCCAGCGGCGCGGCCAGCTGGGCCACATCGTCGGCCGTGGCGGCCGCCTGAACCGCCTGGCGCAGAGCCGGATCCTCCTGCACCCGCAGCAGGAACGCACGAAGCTGATCGAGGGCCATGGTCGCCGGGGCGGTGGGCCCATTCTCGAGGACTGCCGATCCGGCCCGATCCCGCCGGATGGGGGCAATCCCCTGGCCCCTCCCCCTAACCTGCCGCCATGAAGTGCCTGCCGCGACCGCGCCGGAGAGGGCTGATCGCGCTGGCCCTGGCCAGCTGGCTGCTGCCACCGCTGCTCGCAGGGCTGCTGCAGTTCGCCCCGCCGGCCCGGGCCCAGCAGCAGGAGCTGCGCGGCGTCTGGCTCACCGCCAACGACATGCCGGTGCTGCGCGACCGCGGCCGCATGCAGGCCACGGTGAACCAGCTCGCCGATCTGGGCTTCAACCGGCTCTATGCCGTGGTCTGGAACGGCGGCCTGGCCTACTACCCCAGCCAGGTCGTCCAACAGCGCCAGCTGCAGGACTTCAGCTTCCGCGGCCTGCAGGGCCAGGACGTGCTGGCCGAGCTGATCGATGCGGGCCGCAGCCGCGGCCTGGCGGTGGTGCCCTGGTTCGAGTTCGGCTTCATGGCTCCGCCCGACTCGGAGCTGGCCCGCCGCCATCGGGCCTGGCTCACCCAGAAGCAGGATGGCGGGCTCACCTCGATCAGCGCCGCCGGCGAGGTGGTTTGGCTGAACCCCTTCCGGCCAGAGGTGCAGCAGCTGATCACCGATCTGGTGCTGGAGGTGGTCACCACCTACGGCGCCGACGGCATTCAGTTCGACGACCACATGAGCCTGCCGCGGGAGTTCGGCTACGACTCCTTCACCACGGCCCTCTACCGCAAGGAGACCGGCCGCGACCCGCCGGCCAACCCCGCCGACGGCGCCTGGGTGAAGTGGCGGGCCGACCGGATCACCGCCTTCATGGATCGACTGAGCAAGGCGGTGCGGGCGGCCCGGCCGGGCGCCATCATCTCGATCTCGCCCAACTACTACGACTTCGCCTACAAGCTGCAGCTGCAGGACTGGCGCAGCTGGGTGCAGCGCGGCATCGCCGATGAACTGGTGATCCAGATCTACCGACCCGATCTCGAGAGCTACCTGCCCCAGCTCAATCGACCCGAGGTGCAGGAGGCGCGGCGGCGCATCCCCACCGCCATCGCCTTGATGAGCGGTCAGCGCAACCGGCCGACCAGCATCGAACTGATCCGCAGCAAGGTGGCCGCCAACCGGGCCCAGGGGCTCGGCGTCGCCTTCTTCTACCTGGAGAGCCTCTGGTCCCTGGGGCCCGAGCCTCCGGAGCAGCGCATCGCCGCCCTGGCCGATCTGTTCGGGGTTGCCCTGCCGATGCCGAAACCGGCCCCGGGCGGCCTGCCGGCCCCACCGCCACCACTGCCCTCCCCTGCTTCAGAGCCTCCCGGCTGAGCGACCCGCTCGCCAGCGCCAGAACAGGGCCGCCAGCGCCAGCAGCAGCAGCGGAGCATCGCCCCAGCGCGCATAGCCGGTGCGATCCCGCCGCTGTGCCACCTCCAGCACCGCCCGCTGCGGCACCCCGGGCGGCAGCCGCTGGCGCACCACCCCGGACGGATCCACCAGCAGGCTGGGGCCGGTGTTGGCGGAGCTCACCAGCCAGCGGGCCAGCTCGATCGCGCGCAGCTGGGCCAGGGCCTCGTACTGCCGCTGCAGCTGCGGCGGATAGGGGTCGAGGTTGGCGCTGGCCAGCAGCCAGAGCGCCCCCTGCCGCACCGCGGCGGCCAGCGACGCCCCGTCACTCAGCTCGTAGCAGATCGCACCCGCCACCGCCCCGGCCGGGCGGGCCAGCAACCGGGAGGGCGGCCCGGGTTCGATGCCACCGACCGCCGAGAGACCACTCCAGCGCACCAGATCGACCAGGGGCAGCCACTCGCCCAGCAGCACCACGCGGTGCTTGTCGAGCCAGCTGCCAGCCTGCAGCGACCCCGGCGCGAAGCGCAGCAGAGCGCTGCGCTGCTCGAGGCGATCGCCCCGCTCCTGCCAGCGGAAGCCACCGCTGATCAGCTCCACCGGTGCAGGTCCCGCCAGCTCGGGCTCCAGGCCCAGGGCCCCCTCCGGCAGCAGCACCAGATCGGCACCGACCACGGAGGCCTCCTGCAGGGCCAGCTCGAGCTGGCGCCGCAGCCACTGCCGCTGACGAGGCTCGAACTTCTCCCGGGTGGGAATCGCCGGCTGCAGCACCAGCACCCGCTCGCGCCGCCCCCCATCGGCCGGCAGCCAGGCCAGAGCCAGGCCACCGAGGGCATGGAGCAGCAGCAGCGCCGTGAGCAGGCCGGCCAGCCAGCGGCCCCGCCGCGCCGACGCCAGGCAGCGCCAGCCGCACCAGCCGATCGCCAGCTGCAGCGCGCCAGCCCGCCGGCACCCACCAGCCTGGCCAGCCCTGCCAGGGGCCGATCGCCCGGCAGCACCGCCGCCCCGAGGCCGATCCAGAACAGCGGGCCTCGGGCCAGCAGCACTTCGGCCAGCCCCCAGCAGCAGCAGAGCAGGAGCGCGGAGCTGGGCCGCCATGGATTCAGCCGGGCCGCCAGCCGGGTCCAGAGCCCCACCAGCAGGGCAGCCAGGGCACTGATCAGCCCCAGCAGCAGCAGGCAGAGCGGCAGGCTCAGCGGCAGCGGCACGCCGATCCAGTCGAGGGGATGCAGGCCGAGCAGCCAGCGATGGCTCACCAGCACGGCCGCCCCGCCCCAGAGGCGCCGCCCGCCAGCGGCTGGTCCGACGCTGCCGCCATCCAGAGGGGCAGCAACGCCAGCCACAGCAGTGGCGGCGCGCCCAGCGGCGGCAGCGCCAGCCCGGCCAGCCCGCCGCCGACCAGGCAGCAGGCCAGCAGAGTGCGCCGATCGGTGCCCATGGCAGGGCAGCGTAGAAAGCGCCATGGTGAAGACATCCTCCCCGCCCTCGAGCCAGCCCACCATGGACCCGAGCAATCCCCTGCAACAGCTGCTGCTGCGCGGCCTCGGCACCACCTCGCTGGTGACCGAGCGGCTGCGCTGGGTGAGTCAGGAATGGGTGCGCAGCGGCAAGCTCGACCCCAGCCACGCCTCCGCCCTAGTAGAGGATGTGCTCAGGGCCCTGCGGGGCGAGACGCCAGGGCTCGAGGAGCAGGCCAGCCGCCAGCTGGAGCGCAACCGCGACCAGCTGCTGCAGGACCTCGGCATTCCCCAGCAGCGCGAACTCGACGAGCTGCGTGGCCGCATCGACCGGCTGGAGCAGAGCCTGCGCCAGCTGCAGAGCCGCGGCGAGCCCGAGCCCTGAGCGATCCGATCCCAGAGCCGGGCGTGTGGGCAGAATCAGCCCAGTTCCGGATCGGTCATGCGCGACATCCTGATCAGCTCAGCGGTGTGTGTGGCCTGCCTGCTGGTGGCACTGATCAGCCAGCTGGTGAGCCCCACCCCACCGGCGGTGGCCTCGCCCGTCACCACCACGGCCACCGCCACGGCCGTCTCCACCGCAGCCCCGGCTGCCGCCGCCGCTCCGGTGGTGGCCGCGGCCAGCCAGAGCGCCAATCCGTTCGAGCTCGATCCCCGACGACCCCAACCCCACCCTCTTTGCCATGGCTCCCGAAACCCCTCCCGCCAGCGCTGACTCCGAGATCGCCCAGGCCAGCGCCCTGGGCGGCGAGATGAGCGCCCCCCGGGAGCGGCAGACCCCCTCCGGGCTGCGCATCACCGACCTGGTGGTGGGCGATGGCGCCGAAGCCGTGGCCGGCCAGACGGTGGTGGTGAACTACCGCGGCACGCTCACCAACGGCAAGGAGTTCGACAGCAGCTACGGCCGCGGGCCCTTCTCCTTCCCGCTCGGTGGCGGCCGGGTGATCAAGGGCTGGGACGAGGGCGTGGCTGGCATGCGCGTGGGGGGCAAGCGCAAGCTGGTGATCCCGCCCGATCTNGCCTACGGCGAGCGTGGCGCCGGCGGCGTGATNCCGNCCAATGCCACCCTGGTCTTCGAGGTGGAACTGCTCCGGGTGGGCGGCTGATCACCACGGATCAGCACAGATCGCGATCGTTAGGATGCCCCTGCCGTCGGAGACGCCGGCAGGCAACATCCATCTCCTGACCCTGTTCCATGGCTCACACGCTGCCCGCGCTGCCCTACGACCTCGACGCCCTGGAGCCGCACATCTCCCGCCAGACGCTCGAGTTCCACCACGGCAAGCACCACAACGCCTATGTCACCAACCTCAACAATCTGGTGGCCGGCACCGAGCTGGAGGGCAAGAGCCTGGAAGACACCATCACCGCCGTGGCCGGTGACGCCGGCAAGGCCGGTGTGTTCAACAACGCCGCCCAGGTGTGGAACCACAGCTTCTACTGGCAGTGCATGAAGCCCGGTGGCGGCGGCCGGCCCAGCGGCGCCCTGGCCGACAGGATCAACGCCGACTTCGGCAGCTTCGAAGCCTTCGTGGAGCAGTTCAAGACCGCCGGCGCCACCCAGTTCGGCAGCGGCTGGGCCTGGCTGGTGCTGGATGGAGGCACCCTCAAGGTGACCAAGACCGGCAATGCCGACCTGCCCCTGGCCCACGGCCAGAAGGCCCTGCTCACCATGGACGTGTGGGAGCACGCCTACTACCTCGACTACCAGAACCGCCGTCCCGACTACATCACCACCTTCCTCGAGAAGCTGGTGAACTGGGACTTCGTGGCCGCCAACCTGGCCGCCGCCTGATCCGGAGCAGTTCAAACCTGCCCCGCCCTTCAGCCCCCGGCATGCCCGGGGGCTTTTCCGTGTGGGCATCGTGTGGGCGTCAGNCCTGGGGCCGCGACTCCGCCAGCACCGCTTCCGGTGCGATCCACATGGCATCGCCGTAGGAGAAGAAGCGGTAGCGACGCTCCATCGCTTCGGCGTAGAGGGCCAGGAGCCGCTCGCGGCCGATCAGGGCGCTCACCAGCAGCAGCAGCGAACTCTTGGGCAGGTGGAAGTTGGTGAGCAGGCCCTGCACCACCTGGAAGCGGTAGCCGGGCTGGATCACCAGGTTCACCGGACCCGTGTGGGGCGCCAGCATCCCGCCATGGAGCTGGGCCACCGCCTCCAGGCTGCGCACCGAGGTGGTGCCGATCGCGATCACGCGGCCGCCCCGCCTCCGGCAGGCGGCCACCGCATCGACCAGCTCGCGGCTCACCTCCACCCACTCGCTGTGCAGTTCGAGATGGCGCAGGTCTTCCGTTTCCACCGGCCTAAAGGTGCCGAGGCCCACGTGCAGGGTGGTGGTGGCCAGCTCCACGCCACGGGCGCGGATGGCGGCCAGCAGCTCATCACTGAGGTGCAGACCGGCGGTNGGGGGCGGCCACGGCGNCGGGGCGGGCGGCGTAGCGGGTCNTGATAGCGCTCGTTGTCGGACGCGTCGTGCTCGTGGATGTAGGGCGGCAGCGGGATGGCGCCATAGCGCACCAGCAGGGGCTCCAGCGCCGCCGCATCCGCGCACTCGGGCGGAAACTGCACGATGCGGCCGCCCGTGTCGGGGTCGCTGCCCACCACCTGCACAGCCAGCGGCGGCTGCCCATCGGCCACCACCTCGATCCGGTCG
>NZ_LFEK01000078.1 GCF_001039265.1 Synechococcus sp. GFB01
GGAGGGTGCTGACGCCATCGTCTGAGGCTGGCAGATGGCCCTGGCGCTGAGCGTCCGCCTGGCGCCGCCGCCCCCCGTAGGTCAGGGTGGGGTGTCTGACCGATTCTCCATGCGCATGCTTCCCCGCGGTGCTGCTTCCCTGCTGATCTTCAGTGCCCTCACCACGGCGGGCCCTGCTGTCGCCCAGACCTGTGAATTTCTGACGCCGGTGGGCGGCGACGGTGTCACCAAGATCGTCACCAAGACGATCAGCCCCGGCAAACCGTTGCCCTTCAGCCGCCCCAACTGGAACACCGACTTCTTCGTCACCAAGCCCTACAGCACCTACAAGCTCTTCTTCACCGCCGATTCCTCGGTGAGCGCCACCTATCCGATCGAGGCCTTCCTGAAGTTCAGCGACGGCTCCAACCTGCGCGTCTACAACGACAACTTCACCCCCACACCCGGCACCGGCGGTTCGATCACCGTGCCCACCACCCCGGGCAAGCTGGTCTCCCAGGTGAACATCAAGGTGGGCGCCACCGACAACATGGCGGCCACCGGTTTCACCTATCGCATCTCGGTGCAGGGTTGCCGCTGAGGGGTAGCCAGTGCCTGGGTCAGCACCAGCGGGGCCCGGCCCGCCAGGTGATGAACCCGGCAGGGTTGGTGGGTGGAGATCCCCCCAGGCTGGCAGCCTGCCCAAGACAAGGTGAACGACCTTCTGGAATGTGTGACACCATGTGGTCCTTACGTTCTCTTGCGGACCACGTGGATCACCAACGTGGCTCGGTCTCAGCCACAGGCCGCTGAACGCTGAACAGATGGGTTCCCCCGGCCTGCCTTCCGATTTGCCGCCCGCATCCCCGCCCGCCCCGCCTCGGCACGGGCTGCAGCGGCCGTTCCTGCGTCAGGGCCTGCTCAGCGAGGCGCTGGCAGCGGTGGAATTGAACGAGGAGGATCGCCAGCAGGCGCTGGCGGCGTTCATCCGGAACCGCAGCCTCGCCAGTAGGGAGGATCTGGAGCGCTATCGCCAGGAACAGCTGCTCACGCCGGAGGCCCTGGCGGAGCAGGTGGAGTTTCCTTTGCGGCTGCTCCGCCATTGCGAGGGGCTCTCCCGGCCGATGGTCGAGGCCCGTTCCCGGGCCCGCAAGTGCCAGCTCGAACGCTCGGTGAATCATCTTCTCGGGCTCAGCGATGCCGCCCTGGCCCGTGAGCTTTGCCTGCGCTTACTGGAAACGGAGGCCGACGTCGCCGACATCCGGATCCGGATGGGGGATGGGGAAGGAGCTGACAACCCTTTGCCTCTGCCCCTTGCTGCTCAGCAGATCGAAGACCGTGACCGGCCAGCCGACCTCCCAGTCGAAGCCCTGGCCGCCCTGGCGCGCTGCGGCCTCCTGCG
Organism: Synechococcus sp. GFB01; assembly: GCF_001039265.1. GTDB lineage: Bacteria > Cyanobacteriota > Cyanobacteriia > PCC-6307 > Cyanobiaceae > NIES-981. The sequence goes on from NZ_LFEK01000078.1 coordinate 1,382, forward strand.
ACCGTTTCTGCGCCAGCGCCTGCTCGCAGAGGCGCTGGCGGCGGAGCAGCTCAGCCAGGAGGACCGCCAGCAGGCGCTGGCGGCATTCGCCCGGGAACGCAAGCTCAGCAGTGGCGAGGATCTGGAGCGCTATCGCCAGGAGCAGCTGCTCACGCCGGAGGCCCTGGCGGAGCAGGTGGAGCGGCCGCTGCGGCTTCGCCGTCACTGTGAGCGGCTCTACCGCCCCAAGGCGGAGGCCCGCTTTCTGGCCCGCAAGAATCAGCTCGACCGAGTGGTCTACAGCCTGTTGCGCCTCGGCGATGCCGGCCTGGCCCGCGAGCTCTACCTGCAGCTCCAGGAGGGGGAGGCCAACTTCGCCGATCTGGCTGCCGCACACGCGGAGGGTCCGGAGCGCAGCACCCGCGGCATCGTGGGGCCTGTGCCATTGAACCAGGCTCACCCGCTGCTGGTGGAGCGGCTGCGCACCGCTGCGCCTGGGGTGGTTCAGGAGCCGTTCCAGATCGAGCAGTGGTGGCTGGTCTTCCAGCTGGAATCGCTCACGCCGGCCAGCTTTGATGAGGCGATGGCCCAGCAGATGAGTCAGGAGCTGCTCGAGCAGTGGCTTGAGGCTGCGGTTGGGGAGAGGCTGCAGACGCTGCGGCCGCTGCTGCTGGCGGCCGATCCGGGTAGGACCCGATGAGCCGGACAGCCGGGTTGGACCCGCTCATCGGCCATCCGGCCTTTGCAGGTCTGAGCACGCCGGGCCTGGCGGCCCTGCGTGCCGGCAGCACGCTGCGTCATTTCCGCACCGGCCAGACCCTTTGCCATGGCGATCGGATTCCCAGTGAGATTCTGCTGCTGAGTGCCGGCATGGCCCGCTTGCTCTGCCGCGATCAGGGCCGGCTGGCCACCCTCGAGAAGCTCGGCCCCGGCAGCTTCGTGGGCCTGGCCTCGCTGCTGCGCGCCCAGGCCTGTGAGGAGGTGAGCGCGGCCGGCGAGCTGGAGGCGCTGGCGATNCCCGATCGGCTGGTGCTGGAGCTGCTGGCCAGCGAGCCCGGCTTTGCCGCCTGGTGCGCTCAGGAGCTGTTCAGCGCCGAGCTGGCGGCTCTGGTGCAACTGCTGGTGGCGGCCCATCCGCGCCAGCTGACCAGCCTGCGGGACTTGTTGGCGGAGGCCCGTCGCAGCGCCAGGCTTGTGGCGCCCAGCCGGGAGGCCCTGGCGGGACTGCCGCCAGGGCTGGCGCTGCTGGTGGCCAGCCACAACCTGCCCGAGCATCCACTGGGTTCGAGGCTGGATCCGGCCTCAGGTCCGCCCCGGGCCCGTCGGCCCCTGCCGGCGCGGCTGATTGCGATCGCCTCCGACTGGCTGGAGCCTGGCCTGAGTGCGGGGCCGGCCGATGTCCCGGCTGCGGAGGGAGGAGCGGCCGAGCACGCAGCCGATGGCGGGGCGGGGCTTGTGGTCCGGGGATCGGTGGGCGCCGTCGCGCCCCTGGCCTCGGCCCTGGATCTGGGCCAGCGCGATCGCGAGCCCTTCCGGTTGCTGCGCGGTGAGGGGCCACTGGAGGAAACGCTCGCCTGCTTCCAGATGCTGGCGCGCGAGCTGAAGCTGCCGTTCCGGCGCGATGCGATCGAGAAGATCCTGCGCGATGTGCTGCGCCGCGGCCAGACCCCCGACCTGCAGCTGTGCGGCCAGATCGCCGCGATGATGGGTCTGCACGTGAGCGGCGTGCGCGTGCAGGCCAGCCACGGCACCCGGCTGCAGGCGCCGGCCCTGATCGTGTGGAAGCAGAGCTTCGCGCTGGTGCGGGCGGCCAACGCCCGCGGACTGGAGGTGGCCTCGCCCCTCGACGGGCTGGTGCGGGTGGCGCCGGGTGACCTGGCCGAGGTGTTCCCGGATGGGATCGAGATGCTCCTGCTGGAGCGGCGCAACACCACGCCGGAGCAGCGCTTCGGCTTCGAGTGGTTCTGGCCGGCGCTGCGGCGCTATCGCGGCATCCTCTTCCAGGTGCTGCTGGCCTCGTTCGTGGTGCAGCTGTTCAGCCTGGCCAATCCGCTGCTGATCCAGGTGATCATCGACAAGGTGATCAGCCAGCGCAGCCTCGACACGCTGCAGGTGCTCGGCATCGCCCTGGTGGTGGTGACCCTGCTGGAGGGGGTGATCGGGAGTCTGCGCACCTTCCTGTTCACCGAAACCACCAACCGCATCGACCTGCGCCTGGGCTCGGAGGTGATCGATCACCTGCTGCGGCTGCCGCTCAACTATTTCGATCGGCGGCCGGTGGGAGAGCTGGGCACCCGCATCGCCGAGCTGGAGAAGATCCGCAACTTCCTCACCGGCCAGGCGCTCACCACCCTGCTGGATGCGGCCTTCTCGGTGATCTACGTGGTGGTGATGCTGCTCTACAGCTGGCTGCTCACGCTGATCGCCCTGGCGGTGCTGCCGATCCAGATCGCGCTCACGGTGGTGGGAGCGCCCCTGTTCCGCCGCCAGTACCGCGACGCGGCCCAGGAGAACGCCCGCACCCAGAGCCACCTTGTGGAGGTGCTCACCGGCATCCAGACGGTGAAGGCCCAGAACGTGGAGATGATCAGCCGCTGGAAGTGGCAGAGCCTCTACAACGGTTACATCGCCCGCAGCTTCGAGAAGACGGTCACCGGCACGGTGGTGAGCGAGACCTCGCAGGTGCTGCAGAAGCTCTCCCAGCTCCTGGTGCTCTGGGTNGGGGCAACCCTGGTGCTGCAGGGGGAGATGACCCTGGGCCAGCTGATCGCCTTCCGGATCATCGCCGGCTACGTGACCCAGCCGATGCTGAGGCTCTCCTCGATCTGGCAGAGCATCCAGGAGCTGAAGGTGAGCTTCGAGCGGCTGGCCGATGTGGTCGACACACCCGAGGAATCGGATGAGGCCGACAAGGCCAAGATCCCGCTGCCGCCGCTCGCCGGGGCGGTGCGCTTCGACGACGTGTGCTTCCGTTTCAGCCCGGGCGGCCCGCTGGTGCTCAACCACATCGATCTGACGATTCCCGCCGGCACCTTCGTGGGTGTGGTGGGCCAGAGCGGCAGCGGCAAGAGCACGCTGATGAAGCTGCTCTCGCGGCTGTATTCGCCCAGCAGCGGCCGGATCCTGATCGACGGCTACGACATCGACAAGGTTGAGCTCTATTCGCTGCGCCGCCAGATCGGCATCGTGCCCCAGGAGCCGCTGCTGTTCAGCGGCTCGGTGGCCGAGAACATCGCCCTCACCGATCCCGACGCCAGCAGTGAGGCGATCGTGGAGGCCGCCCGTCTGGCCTGCGCCCACGACTTCATCATGGAACTGCCGGGCGGCTACAGCGCCAGCGTGGGCGAGCGGGGCGCCAATCTCTCCGGCGGCCAGCGGCAGCGCCTGGCCCTGGCCCGCACCCTGCTGTCGCGGCCGCGGCTGCTGGTGCTCGACGAAGCCACCAGCGCCCTCGACTACGACACGGAGCGGCGCGTCTGCGACAACCTGCTCGACAACCTGCAGCACTGCACGGTGTTCTTCATCACGCACCGGCTGTCCACGATCCGGCGCGCCGATCGGATCGTGATGCTGCACGAGGGAGCCATGGTGGAGCAGGGCACGCACGACGCCTGATCGGGCAGCGGGGCCGCTACTACGCCCTCTATCGTCAGCAGGAGTCGGCCTGATGCCACGGTCCGCCAAGCCCGGAGCCCTCGTGCGCGCCGCCCAGTCGGCGATCGAGAGCCGCGTGGAGGCCAACCGCGAGGCGATGGGGCTGCAGCAGTCGCGCTTCCTGGCGCGCACGATCATCTGGGTGCTGATCGGCACCACCGGTGCGGCGGTGGCCTGGCTGGCGCTGGCCAAGACCGACGAGGTGGTGGTGGCGCCTGGCAAGCTCGAGCCGATCGGCAACGTGAAGACCGTGCAGATGCCTGTGGGCGGGGTGCTCGATCAGATCCTGGTGAAGGAGGGCGAGCGGGTGAAGGCCGGGCAGATCCTGCTGCGGCTCGACAATGAGGCCACCGTGGACCGCCAGGGCAGCATCCGAGCGGGAATCGCCGCCAAGCAGCAGCAGCTCCAGCTCAAGCAGCTGGAGCTGGAGCGCTATCTCAACCTCAACGACACCGAGCAGCAGGTGCTCGGCCGCAATGTGGGCCTCGAGCGGCAGATCCTCGAGCGATTGGAAGCGCTGCAGCGAGAAGGCGGCGTGGCCGAGCTGCAGTACCTGCAGCAGCGCAACAAGGTGCGTGATGTGGAGGGGCAGCTCGAGAAGGTGCAGGTGGATCGCCTCCGCCAGACAGCGATCCTGGAGCAGGCGATCCAGCAGCTCACCGGTGAACTGGCGGATCTGCGCAGCAGGCTCACCGAGCTGTCGGTGAACATCCGCTACCAGGACATCCGCTCGCCCGTGGACGGGCTGGTGTTCGACCTCAAGCCCAAGGGGCCGGGCTTCGTGGCCCAGACCAGCGAGCCGGTGATGAAGATCGTGCCCTTCGCCGATCTGCAGGCAAAGGTGGAGATCAGCAGCGCCGACATCGGCTTCGTGCGGCTGGGCAAGCCGGTGGACATCTCGATCGACTCCTTCCCGGCCACCGACTTCGGCGTGCTGCAGGGGCGGCTCAAGAGCATCGGCTCCGACGCGCTGCCGCCCGATGAGCTCAACAAGACCTACCGCTTCCCGGCGATCGTGAGCCTGGATTCGCAGCAGTTCAGGCTCAAGGGCGGCCAGAGGCTGCCGCTGCAGGTGGGCATGAGCCTCACCGCCAACATCAAGCTGCGCAAGGTCAGCTACCTGCAGTTGCTGCTGGGCAGCTTCCAGGACAAGACCGACGCCCTGCGGCGCATCTGAGCGTGCCAGGCTGCAGGTAGCTGCGGCGGAGCCGGTGCGGGTGATGGATCGGCTGAGGGCTCGCCTGGCGGGGTGGAGCTCGGGCCGCTTGCTGGCCCTGGGCTGGGCCGGATCGCTGGCCCTGCTGGCCTGCGCCCCGATGGTGCGGGCGGTGCCGCGGCTGGATCTCAAGCCTTACCCGGCCCCGGCGGCCGGCGAGGTGCGCTGGGTGATCCAGCTGCCGGGGGTGCTGCGGCCCAGCCCCGATCCGCTGCTCTCCCCCAGCCCGGCCGACTGGCGGGTGGAGCTGATCGTGGGGCGGGAGCTGGAGGTGGACTGCAACCGTGTGATGCTGAACGGCCGCATCCGCCGCGAGAGCCTGCCGGGCTGGGGCTACGCGATCTACCGGGTGAGCGGCGGTGAGCTGGGCCCCTCCACCCGCATGGCCTGCCCGCCGGAGCCGCCGCCGCGGCGCGCCTTCGTGCCGCTGGCCGGGCCGCCCACCGTGGTGCCCTACAACGCCAGCCTGCCGATCGTGATCTACGCCCCGAAGGATCTGCAGGTGCGCTGGCGGCTGTGGAAGGCCGAAACCCGCCAGCAGGAAGCGCGGCGGCAGTGAGCCTGGCCAGGCTGCTCGCCAGCCGGGCCTCGGCGCTGCGGGTGGCTGGACCGTTGCGGTCTCACGGCTGACGCAGTGCGCTGGGCTCTGCCGTGCGTGGAGCGGTGCTGGGGATCATGCTGCCGAACGTGGGCACGAGCAGGAGGGAGCGGGTGAGCCCTCCCTCCCAGAGCAGCACCAGCAGGAAGGTGAGTGGCGTGCCCAGCACCACACCTCGGATCACGCGATGCAGGTTGGGCGGTTGCCAATTCGGCATCACCGTGATTGCCTCCACCTCATCGCCAATGGGAGGAGTCAAGTGGATCTGCGAGAGAATTGGGTGAGTGGGTGAGGAGGCCATGAAAAATACTTTTCACTGCCTCGAAGTAACGAGCCGATCGACTACTGAATTGTGGGTAAGGCAGCTTCTCGGGCTACCGCAAACTTGGTAGGTCGGTGCGGCTGAAATCGTCGCCCACGAACAGCAGCGGCACCCGGAAGTGCCTGGCCAGGGCGTAGGAGAAGCAATCGCCGAAGTTGAGTCCGGCCGGGTGGCGGCCACGCCCGAAGCGCTGGAAGGCATCGGCAGCTGCATCCGCCAGCGCTTGATCCCAGGGAATGGTGAGAATCACCTGCTGCTCGAGGAACTGTTCCGCACGGTTGCGGCCCACCTCGCCGAGTTTCACCAGAGCCACCAGGAGGATTTCAGTGCGGGTGGGCGCCGCCACGGCGGGTTGCACCGCGGCGTGGAGCTGCTCCACGAGAGCGGCTGCCGGCGGTGCCCCCAGCAGAACGGCCAGCACGGCGCTGGTGTCGACCACCAGATCGATCACCCCTGCTGCTGCTGCGGCTGGGGGGGAGGGATCAGGAGCAGAGGCCATCGCTGTCGTAGCCGAGGATCGCATCGGCGCTGCGTGGATCGAGCTGCGGCAGGGTCCACACCTCGTTCTGGAGCCAGGCGAGGGTTTCGGCCACGCTGGGTCTGGCTGGAGGCATCGGGGCGGGCAGGCCGGCCTCAATGGCGAGGATCGCCTCCTGATTCATGGATCGTCTGTGAGCCGAGGCCACGGCTTTGAGGCGCCGGACCAGGGCATCGGGGACGCCGCGCAGCACGAGGGTGTTCATGACCGCAGCCATCAAGCCTCGATGCTAGCAATCCGCTAGCACTGCTGAGCTGTGGCGGCTGCTCAGTGAGCTGCCATCAGCGCACGCCGAGCCACTTGTGGCTCTGCAGGCTGAGCCGCCAGGCGGGGTGGGTGCGCACGTAGTGGAGGGCGA
>NZ_LFEK01000079.1 GCF_001039265.1 Synechococcus sp. GFB01
CCTGAGAGTGCTCACCCACTGCAACGCCGGCTGGCTCGCCACGGTGGACTGGGGCACGGCCCTGGCGCCGATCTACAAGGCCCACCGCGCCGGGCTCCACATCCATGTGTGGGTGGATGAGACGCGGCCGCGCAATCAGGGCGCCTCGCTCACCGCCTGGGAGCTGGGGCGCGAGGAGGTGCCGCACACCGTGATCGTGGACAACGCCGGGGGCCACCTCATGCAGCACGGCCAGGTGGATGCTGTGATCGTGGGCACCGACCGCACCACCCGCCGCGGCGACGTGTGCAACAAGATCGGCACCTACCTCAAGGCCCTGGCCGCTCGCGACAACAACGTGCCCTTCTACGTGGCCCTGCCCGCCTCCACGATCGACTGGACGATCGACGACGGGGTGGCCGAGATCCCGATCGAAGCCCGCAGCGCCGAGGAGGTGACGGCCATTCAGGGCCGCGTGCTCACCGGCGCCAGCGAGGGCTCGATCGCCAGCGTGCAGCTCACACCCGCTGGCAGCGCCGGCTTCAACCCCGGTTTCGACGTGACGCCCGCCCGTCTGGTGACGACGCTGATCACCGAGCGTGGCGTGGCCGCGGCGAGCGAGGCGGGGCTGCGGGGGCTGTATGGCGATGGCTGACGGCTGCGGACCGCTGGATCAGCGGCGGGCGCTGCTGAGCGCGGCCCAGGGGCTCAACGCATGCGGTCTCAATCAAGGCACGGCCGGCAATCTCTCGCTGCGCATCCCAGGCGGCCTCCTGATCACGCCCAGTTCCCTGCCCTACGAACAGATGGGTCCGGAGGATCTGGTGGCGATCGATCCGCAGGGTCGTCCGCTCGCGGACTCCGCCACCACGACCGGGCGTGCACCCTCCTCCGAGTGGCGCCTCCACGCCGACATCCTGGCCCGCCGGCCCGAGATCGCTGCGGTGGTGCACTGCCATTCGGTGCATGCCACGGCCCTGGCCTGCCACGGCCGTGGCATTCCGCCGTTTCACTACATGGTGGTGCAGGCGGGCGGGCCCGACATCCGCTGCGCCGGCTATGCCACCTTCGGCAGTCAGGAGCTCTCGGATCTGGCCGTGGCGGCGCTCCGGGAACGTCGGGCCTGCCTGCTGGCCCATCACGGCCAGGTGACCCTGGGCTCGAGCCTCGAGCAGGCCCTGGCGCTGGCGGTGGAGGTGGAGACGCTCGCCCAGATGTATCTGCAGGCTCTGCAGCTGGGCGAACCGCCGCTGCTCTCGGGGGAGGAGATGGAAGAGGTGGCGGAGCAGATGCAGCGCCGCCACTACGGCGCGTTCAGCGACCCCGCCGCTCCGCCAGGCCAGAGCCCAGATCTGCCGCGGTGAGCGCCGCGGCCAGGCCGGCAGGGCCAGCACCACGCCGGACCCCGAACACGGTCACGGAACACGGTCACGCCCGTGCTGCCCCCAGCATCAGGGCCAGGGCGCTCCACAGCAGGGTCAGCGCCAGGCACAGGGCTCCCCAGGCCGGCAGCCCCCAGCTGTGCACCGCCAGCGGCGCCACCACCGTGACCACCCCGCCGGCCAGCACCGGCTGCAGCAGCAGCTGCTTCACCGAGAAGGCCGGCAGCGCCTCGCTGCGGCCGCCCGGATCGGCCATGCCGAGCAACAGCAGGCCGCTGGCGGCCACGCCGGTGGCCTGGCCGAATTCGATCACCGCCCGCTCGAACCACCCCGCCGGCAGGATGCGCCGCGCCAGCAGCAGCACCACCAGCAGGTTCCAGGCCAGGCCGAAGCCCGAGAGCACCAGCAGCGGCAGCCAGTTGGCCCGCAGCAGCGGCAGGTTGAGCCCCGCCGTGGCGGCGGCGATCAGCAGATCGGTCGCCAGACCCCCAGGTCGCTCTGCAGGCTGGGCAGCGCCAGGTCGGTGCCGCCGCTGCGCTCCAGGCCCAGCCGCACCAGCAGAGAGCCCGCCAGCGCCAGGGGGTAGACCGGCAGGGTATCGACCACCATGCGCAGCGGACCGCCGAGCGGTGTGGCGGCCCACTCCAGCGCCGCCTGCATCACCACCCCCAGGCCCACCGCCAGGCCCACCAGCCCCAGGTTCACCGCCAGCTGGCCCAGGCGGGCCGGCCAGCCCTGACCCGTCGACGCCTGATCCGGGGCTGTCACCGGCGCGGAGGTCTGCCCGGGCTCGGGCAGGACGCAGTGGGGAGCGCTGCCATCCAGCAGCCACCCCCGGCGCTGCGCCAGCACCACCAGCAACCCACCCACCACCGTGGAGCTGAGCAGGCCCACCGTGGCCATGGCCAGGCCGAGATCGGTGCCGCCGGCAAAGCCCAGATCGGCATAGATCGGCCCCATCACCGCGGCGCTGCCGTGCCCCCCCTCGAAGCCCACCTCGATCAGGCAGGCCATCAGCGGATCGGCACCGAGCCAGGGGCCGAGCACCAGCAGCACCGCCGCCGCGCCCATCAGGTACTGGCCGAAGCCCAGGGTGAGGCCGAGCAGGGTCTGGGCGGCGGCCGGCTTCCACAACCGCGCCAGATCCGGCAGGGGCCGCGCCAGCATCAGGGTGCCGAACACGAAGGTGAGCAGCACCATGGGCAGCCGGGCCCACAGGTCCTCCACCGGAGCCGGCAGCACCGGCCAGGGGCCGTGGGGTCCCAGCACCACCCCCAGCACGCCGGCCAGCAGCGCCGCCGGCAGGCCGATGCGCTACAGGCCCAGCGCCGGCCCGATCGCCCGGCCCGCCGCCACCAGCAGTCCGAGCAGGGCCAGGGCCAGCGCCAGCAGCAGCGGGCCGTGCAGCGTGCTCACAGGCCGAAGTGATGGCGGAAGAAGGCCTCGGTGGCCTCAAGCACGGCGATCTGCACGGCGCTGCTGCGGAAGCCGTGGCCCTCGCCGGCGAAGCGGTGCACCTCCACCGCGATGCCGTTGGCCCGCAGCGCGGCCGCCATGCGCTCGGTCTGCTCAGGAGGCACTACCGCATCCTCGAGGCCCTGAAAGAAGATCACCGGGCAGCGGATCCGATCGGCGTGCGCCAGCGGTGAGCGTGCCTCATAGGTGGCCTGCGCTTCCGGCCAGGGTCCGATCAGACCATCGAGATAGCGGGCTTCGAAGCGATGGCTTCCGCGTGCCAGCGCGCTCGGGTCGGTGACGCCGTAGCGGCTGGCACCGGCGCGAAACCCCTCGGTGAAGCAGAGGGCGGCCAGGGCCGTGAAGCCGCCGGCGCTGCCGCCTTCGATGGCGATCCGCTCCGGGCTCGCCCGGCCTGCGGCGATCAGGGCGCTGGCGGCGGCGGCGCAGTCGCCCACATCCACCACGCCCCACTGGCCATCGAGCCGTTCGCGGTAGGCCCGACCGAAGCCGGTGGAGCCGCCATAGTTCACATCCACCACGCCCCAGCCGCGCGAGGTCCAGAACTGGATGCCCAGGCTCAGCCCCCGCCGCGCCATGCCGGTGGGGCCGCTGTGGCCCTTCACCAGCAGCGCTGACTCGGGACTGGCGCCACCGGCAGGGGGGTAGTACCAGGCGTGGGTGGATGCCCCACCGTGGCCGGCGAACCAGAGTGGCTCCGGTTGGCTGATCGCCTCCGCCGGCAGGGGGGAGGCGGCCGCCGGAGTGTGCCGCCAGCTGCCGCTGGCCAGCTCCAGTTCCAGCAGCCCCTGGGGGGTGATGGGGTTGCTGGCGATGGCCACCAGCCGCCCCGCTGCGGCGCTGAGGCCGGCCAGATCATCGAAGGGCTGATCGATCGGCTGCCAGGCGGCTGGCGTGCCCACCGCCGGCGGCCCCAGGTTCACCCGGCCCAGCTGCCAGGTTCCATCCCGGCAGGCTGCGGCGATCAGCTCCCGGCCATCCCAGGCGCTGGTGGCCATGCCGAAGACCCATTGGGGCATGGCGAATTCGGCCGCCATCGGCAGCAGCGGCTGCCAGTGGCCGGAACCGGTGTCGAGCCGCTGCAGGTTCCACCAGCCCGACGCATCGCAGGCCACCACGAGCTGATCCGCCGCGATCCAGAGCGGCTGAAACACCGAGATCGGCTGGGGATCGGTCGGGCCGGAGCCCGCTACCGGCCGCGCCCGCGCCAGCGTTCCGTTGGCCTGCACATCAGCCAGCCACAGCTGGCTGCGCTCCCAGGGCATCCACGGCTGTTGCCACTCCACCCAGGCCAGCTGGCGGCCGTCGGGGCTGAGGCAGGCATAGCCGCAGAAGTCGGCCGGCCGATGCAGCAGCAGCGGCTCGCCGCCTTCCAGGGGCACCGCCACCAGCTGGTCGCGGCCGCCGGCTTCCTGCACCCCGATCCAGCGGCGCCGCCCCGCATCGATCAGGCCATCGGCAAAGGCCCGCTCGCCGGGCGCCAGCAGCCGGCTCGGTTCCCCCAGGGGCGCACCGCTGTCCGGATCGAGCGCCAGGTGCCAGAGGCAGCGGTCGCCGTCATGCACCCACACCAGATCGCCGCCGCTGATCGCGTAGACCCCGCCGCCGTATTCATGCACGCGGCTGCGAAGGTTCCAGCTGCCGGGGGTGAGCTCGATGGCCGTCCCTGCTGAGCCGGCACGCAGCATCAGGGTGGTGCGGCCCTGTTCGTGGGGCCGCTGCTCGAGCCACAGCAGCCGGTCGCCGCTCAGCCGTGGTTCCTTCACCACAGGGATGCGGCCCACCACGGCGGCGGCCGCCAGGGGCTCCCAGGCGCTCAAGCAGGGTCTCCAGCCAGCCCTCCTAAACTAGAAGTCCTCTTTGGGAAACCCTCCTGTGGCCGGCAGCTTCGCCCAGATGGCCCATTCGGCCGCTCAGGCCAGCCGCGGCGTGCAGGTGCCCAAGCAGGTGCTCGATCAGCCCCCCCTGCCGATCCACACCCTGGGCGATCCGGTGCTGCGGGCCCCGGCCAGGCGCGTCAGCAAGGTGGATGAAGCGGTGCGCGATCTGGCCCGCGACATGCTGCGCAGCATGTACACCGCTCACGGCATCGGCCTGGCGGCGGCCCAGGTGGGGGTGCACAAGCAGCTGCTGGTGATCGATCTCGATCCCGAGAACCCCGCCAACCCGCCGATGGTGCTGGTCAACCCCGAGATCCGCTCGTTCGGCTCCTCCCTCGACACCTATGAGGAGGGCTGCCTCAGCATCCCCGGGGTCTACCTCAATGTGGTGCGCCCCACCGTGGTGGAGGTGAGTTACCGCGATGAGATGGGCAGGCCCCAGAAGCTCAAGGCCGACGGTCTGCTGGGCCGCTGCATCCAGCACGAGATGGACCATCTCAACGGCGTGCTGTTCGTGGATCGGGTCACCGATGAGCTCAGCCTCAACGAGGGCCTGAAGGAGAAGGGCTTCCAGCGCTCCGACGTTCACTCGATCCGCTGAGCGCCCCGGAGCCCTCCGATGCCCATGAAACCGCTGGCCGGGATCTTCCTGGCCCTGGCCTGCCTGCTCGGGATCGCCGCCACCGGCTCGGTGTTCGAGCTGGCCTACGGCGATCCGGATCTCGGCCTGGTGACGACCCGCTGGATCCTCGGCCTGAGTCTGCCCGGCACGCTGGCGTCCCTGCTGCTGGCGATCCGCATCAACCGGCCCGCCTGATCCCCCATGGCGCGAGCTGCTGCCCTGGTGGACCCAGCTCGATGTGCATACGATGACGAACGGCCCCGGTACCCTGCCGTGATGCTCCGCTCTGTCCTCCCCGCCGCTCTGCTGTCGCTGGCTGCCGTCGCCTCCGGCCTGGCCACCGTGCTGGAACGACCGGCCGGCGCCACAATCTTCAATGCCGCCGATCTGGATCAGCAGCGTTTCGTGCTGGTGGCCGCCCCGATCGGTGATGGCACCAAGGCCCAGCTCAACATCTACGAGCAGCTCAACAGCAAGCGCGCCTGCTTCGCGGTGAGCGGTTCGGCGCCTGCGGTGGTGGATCCCCTGCTGGCCGGCTTCGACTTCACCGGCATCTGCAGTCGCTTCATCGATGCCAACGGCTATTCGGTGCGGGTGGGCGATCTGGATCTGGCCTCCAGCTACCGCCTGATGGTGGTGCGACAACAGAACGACAACCTCCTGCTGGCGATCCCCACCAAANCCGGCGCCGGGCCTGAGATGGTGGTGGCCCGCACCCAGGGGCCTGGCAGTGGCTTCCTCCTGTTCGTGTTCGAACCCGGATGGCAGCTCAAGCGGCGCGCCTACGCCGGCCGCAGGCTCGGCCACGTGTATCTCCACCGTGAGAGCTGGCCCGCCGCTGCACTCACCCCGGGGCAGGCCGGCGCACAGGTCGAGTCGCAGCCGGCGATGGAGCAACAGCCACCTCAGGGGGACGCCGCAGCTGCTGCTGCTCCGTCAGCAGCGACCCGTTGAGCGGCGACAGGGCGATTGCTACAGTCGCCCTTCTGGTCAGTTCACCCACGCTTCATGACCCAGGTCACCGTCGGCGAAAACGAAGGCATCGAATCGGCCCTGCGCCGCTTCAAGCGCCAGGTGTCCAAGGCGGGGATCTTTGCGGATCTGAAGCGCCTGCGTCACCACGAGACGCCCACCGAGAAGTACAAGCGCAAGGCCCAGCAGCGTCGCCGCCGGCGCTGAGCCCCACCGTCGGTCCCGCCCAAACCGGTCTTTCTACCTGTTCCCGGTTGCGCCGATGTCCGCCAGGCTGAAACCAGCCTCAACAGCGGCCATGACCTTGATGTCTTCCGGATCGGGCTCCATTGTTCAGCTCGGCCTCAACCGCTTCGCTGCCTGGTTTGCCGATGCCGTGCACCATGCCATCGGCAGCCTGCATGATCAGGATGCCCTGGCCCCGCCGCTGATCGGGGTGCAGCCCTACACCGATCGCCCGGTGAGGAAGCGGTAGGTCAGCGCTTCGGCGATCTCCCCTGTGCCGACCCGGCCGGCATCCGCCAGGTCGGCGAGGGTGAGGGCCAGGCGCAGCACCCGTTCACCCGAGCGGGCCGAGAGGCGCCGATGTCGCAGGGCCGCTTCCCACAGCTGCAGAGCCGGTTCCTCGATGATCTGCAGACGGCGCAGGGCCGCTGCATCGAGTTGGGCGTTGCTGCAGCCCCCTGGGTTGCGGTGCTGCATGCGGTGGCGGGCTTCCTCCACCCGTCGCCGGACCACCGAGGTGGTTTCCACCGCCGCGGCCGCTGCCGGCCTGTAGCAGGCTGCGAGCGCCTCGCTGTCGGGCCGTTGCAGCGTCACCTGCAGGTCGATGCGATCCAGCAGCGGCCCGGACAGACGCCCCCAGTAGTGCCGTCGCTGGCCGACCGTGCAGGTGCAGCTGCGCTCAGGGTCGCCGTGCCAGCCGCAGGGGCAGGGGTTGGTGGCCGCCACCAGGGTGATCCGGCAGGGGAAACGGCTGCGGTGGCGGGCGCGCTGGATCCACAGCTCACCCTCCTCCAGCGGCTGGCGCAGCAGATCCAGCACCTCCCGCCGGAATTCGGCCAGCTCATCGAGGAAGAGCACACCCCGGTGGGCCAGCACCAGCTCTCCCGGACGCGGAATCGCCCCGCCGCCGATCAGGGCCGCGCCGCTGCAGCTGTGGTGGGCGCCCGGAACGGGCGGCTGCCGATCAGGCCGCTCTGCTCCCCCAGCAGGCCCGCCACCGAATGGATGCCGGTGATCTCCAGCGCTTCGGCGCGGCTGAGCGGCGGCAGCAGACCGGCCAGGCGACGGGCCAGCATCGTCTTGCCGCTGCCCGGCGGGCCGCAGAGCAGCAGATGGTGGTCGCCGGCCGCGGCGATCTCCAGGGCACGGCGGCCATGGGGTTGCCCCGCACATCGGCCAGATCTCCCTGGCTGGCTTCGGGCGTCAGGGTGGCGGGGGAGGGGGCCGCCGCCTGAGGCGGCTGGCGTAGCAGGGCCACCGCCTCCGTGAGCGCACCCGCCGGCCACACCGCCAGCCCCTCCACCAGGGCG
>NZ_LFEK01000008.1 GCF_001039265.1 Synechococcus sp. GFB01
CCCGCGCCGTGCGGCAGCCCGTCTGGCAGAGCGGAGAGCTGCAGCCCGGCTCCCCCACGGGCTGGCGGGCCAGTGGCTCCAGCGGATCGCTCCAGCGGGCCCTGGGATGACCGCTCCCTAAAGTGACGCCTGAGGTGGCCTGCGGGTCATCGCCTGGAGAGGTGGCTGAGTGGTCGAAAGCGAACGACTCGAAATCGTTTGACGGGCAACCGTCCGTGGGTTCGAATCCCACCCTCTCCGTTTTGAACAGGTACCAGCGGGTTCTGGAAAGTCCCACTTCGCTGTTGGGGCGGGCAATTTGACGCGTTCACAAGTCTTAATAAGCTCTTGGTGGTGCCATGAGGTCTCGGTCCTGTGTTGTGGGATGTGTTGTGGGATTTGGGAGATGTGTTGTTGGAATGGGTTGGTGTTGTTGGATTGGCGCCCAGGGTGCATTTCCCGAAATATCTTCAAGCACTCCCTACGACTTAGATTCTGACTAGCGGCATAGAAATTGAGACCTACAACGCATTGCTGGGAAAAGAGCTCCGGGGCAAGCGAGGAAGAGAAAAGGCGCTAAATGGCTGCGGTAAAAAGGGTGCCAGTCTCGCAAGTGGCACATAATATTGCAATTCTGCGGAAGCAAGGGATAATTTTAGGTCAATGCAGGGGGAAGCGCTTAGCGTACCAACTTTGCGAGAAGCGATTATAATACAAATAACTAGATCGCTCACTATTTGCGTTTACACTGATCTAATCAACATGAACGCATTTTTGTTGCAAATAACTTATCTAATATTTAAGGAGTTTAACCTATGAATTTAAATGATGCTCAAATTCGTTCACTTCAACCAGGGGATCGTAGACAGAATAAGTCTGTCGGTGACTCACTGTTCTTAGTTATTGAACCAACTAAAGCAGGTGGTGGCAAATCCTTTGAGGGAAGAATGCGTTTCCCAAGTGGACGAGGAGGTAAACAGATATCAGTGCGAATTGGTGTCTATGGAAGAGGATTAGGTCGCTACACATTAAGCGAAGCAAGGGTTGAATGGACACGCATAAAGAACTGGTCAAGAACTAAGGATGCTCTGAGCAACAAGCCCGCATAGAGCGGCTTGAGCGTCAATTTGCTTGTTGTAAACAGTTTTTAGGGCTGATCAAGCGTCATTCAGCCAGATTCTGGTACTTTTTCCGGCCTGATCTCGTCCAATTCCGAGCAATGCTGCCCCTGGCAGGCACACCTCTCCCATAATCACGTCTTGCATAGCAACAGATGACGAGCCATGAATAGGTTCGCGAGGGCTGCCAGCACGTTGACCTTGCAGCCATTCTTGAGCATGCCGCGCAGGCGGGTCTTCTGAAAGCCGAATTGGCGCTTGATCACGCGGAATGGGTGCTCACCTTTGGCGCGGATGTGAGCCTTGGCGGTTTCGATCAGATCATCCAGCCTCCCTTCCGGTGTATCGGGTAGAGCACGCCGCTTCCCCGGCCGCATAGCGACGCGGAAGCCGATAGCCTTGCTTTTCATCTCTTCTCTCTTCTCAATCCCCTGGTAGCCGGAATCGGCGTAGACCATCGTCTCCTGTCCATGCAGCAGCTCTGCGGCCGGGGTCAGGTCATGCACATTGGCAGAGGTCGTTCGATTGAGTGGATCAAGCCGTTGTCCTTGTCCACACCGATGTGGACCTTCATCCCGAAATACCACTGGTTCCCCTTCTTGGTCTGGTGCATCTCGGGATCTCTCTCGCCCTTCTTGTTCTTTGCGGAACTGGGGGCTGCGATCAGGGTGCGTCGATGATCGTGCCCTGCTTCATGGCCATGCCGTTGGCCTTGAGGTGGGCTTTCACCGTCTCAAAGATCTGCTTGCCGAGATCGTGCTTCTCCAATAGATGGCGGAAGCTGAGGATCGTGGTTTCATCCGGGATCCTGTCGCTGATCAGGTTGATGCCCGCAAAACGACGCATCGTCGGGACCTCGATCAGCGCATCCTCCATTGCTGGATCACTGAGGTCGTACCACTGCTGCATCAGGTGAATCCGCAGCATGATTTCCAACGGGTAGGGAGGGCGGCCGCCTTTGGAACCAGTCTTGGGGTAGTAGGGCTCAATCAGATCGATCAGCGCCTTCCAGGGCACAACTGCCTGCATCTGGCCCAGAAAATGCTCCCTCTTGGTGCGTTTCCTCGCGGTGGTCTGCTCGTAATCACCGAATCCGAGCTGCTTGCCGCCCATGAAAACCAGCCATGCCCAGCGATCACAGAGACATTGTCGCGTGGATTGGCCGGGTTATCCAGAGTTTCCTTAATTAGTGCAATCCAACATCAAGATTCAGCGGACGGTAGTCTGGTTTTCTGTATCTCGCCCCACCTCCTGCCCGCCGCTGATCTTGGCATTAGTTTGACGTGGCGGGAGGGCTGGAGGGCCACCACTGGTAGTAAACGCGTTCTTTGGCTAGGGTGGCCGTGGGAGGCATTCGACCATGACGATCTCTGTTGACGAACAGCAGGACGAGATTGCGGCCGCTTGCAGGGAATATGGCATCGAGCGGCTCTTTATTTTTGGCTCGGCAATAAGAGATGACTTCAGGCCTGGAGACAGCGACATCGACCTCCTTGTCGAATTTGGTCCAATTGAGGTTACCAAGAAGTTTCACGCTTACCTTGATGCACGCGAGGCTTTCCGGCGGATCTTCCAAGCTGATGTTGATTTAGTAATGCGTGGAGCGGTCAAGAATAAGGTTATTGCAAATGAGATTGATCGCACCAAGAAGCTCATCTATGCCGCGTGATCTCACTGCCTACTTGCAGGATATCTTGGATGCTTCTGCTGCCATTGCCGATGTCATGCGTGGCGTATCCATTGAGGATTATCGCAACACTCGGTCTATCAGATCGTCTGTCGAGCGTGAATTCATCATTATTGGCGCGGCATTGCGTCGGATCGGCGATCTTGATGCAAGGCTCTTCGCCTCAATCTCAAATTCGAGGGCGATCGTTGATTTCAGAAATCTGCTGGCTCATGACTATGGGGCGATAGATGATGATTCAGTCTTCGGCATTGTGTACTCAGATCTGATTGTCTTGCAGGCGGAGGTGGCGGAGCTCCTCCAAAAGCTGACTTCCGCAAACTAACCCGCCCATGCACCTGAGCCGCCACCTCAGATTTTACTTGCCCTCTGACCATCTTGACCTATGTCTCTCTGCGGGCAGGTGATGGCCAGCGTTAGGCTCTACGCTCTCAAGGTTTATGGCATAACTATTGCCTTCGGTAGTTAAATAGATTTAACCTCAGACCTCCCACACTTAATCTTTCTTCAATGAGTCATACAACAGGAGTTCTCTTCTTACTCACAATAATCCTTATACTTATAACAGGCAACTGGGGATGGATGTCATCGCATGTGCTTCCGAATACAACGTGGGGGGCTTTACTCAAAGTCGTTCTTCGAGAATGTGCTTGTTGAGGCTCATGGAACAGTTCTCGACTTGGTCTTCATTGGCTCCCTGCTATTCTACTTCGATCAACGGCGTAATCGGCAGAATGAGAGGAAGCGACTTGAAGAGATGCTATCTGACTTGCAATCGTATCGAGCGCCCGATGCTTCCTACCGAGTCCTAGGGACGATTCGAAGACTGCTGTCCCTAGGAATACGAGATCTGCATCTATCTGAGATGCAACTCAATAATCTCAAAGTTGCCGATATCATACTGAAGAGAAGCAATTGCCATGCAGTTGTCTTTGCTGACAGCCTGCTAGTTGATGTTCGGTTCGAGCATTGCGAATGTGACGCGGCTATCTTCGCTGGCGCCAAGTTGAACCATGTTGAATTTTGCCACTGCAGCCTTAGACGCGCCAAGTTTCATGGCGCGAAGTTAGACGGTATTGATTTACGTAGCTGTCAGATTCAAGGTGCCGACTTTACAAGTGCAAGCCTTAAGAGCGCTAATTTCCGTGGCGTGGACTGCAAGGGGTTAAAGCTTAAAAATGCTGATTTGCGTTCGGCAAACTTCATAGACGCAAAGAATCTAGATCCTGCTGCCATCTCGTCAGCCAGAATAATCAAGGACTTGAAATCGAATGATCCGGCTATCTTAGATTTAGTGAAGCAGTCATCTAGTAATTAACTGGGAGGGAATCGAACCACTCTTCCGGGTTGCCCCGTCTCCCGGGTTTCCCCGTTAACAGCACCAGCCAGTTGAATCTAGAGCTTACCACATCCATGGGTATGCCTAACACGGCCATCCACCTGACCCGCTCCCACAGATTCACTGCCCTCTGGGATGTACTGACGCGTCAGCCCCTGCGGGCAGGTGATGGCCAGCGTTAGATGCACGGTAACAGAAGATAAAGTGTCAGGGTTGCGCTGATTGAATCTCTGGCGGCATGAGTAGGGTTCGCTTAGTGCTTGACCGCCTTAACTGACATGACCCAGGATCATGGAGTCTTCTCTGGGGAGCCACTAACTAGATGGCTCACGGAAGACAAACCAGATAGAAAGATGCTTCTCGAAGAGGCCTTCACGTTTACTGATCCCGAAGGAAAGTCTGGGATGCTCCTAAAGGCTACTCGATAGATGGTGCTTCGATACCCAAAGCTTTATGGGCGCTTATTGGCTCGCCATACACAGGCGACTACAGGAGGGCTAGCATTGTCCACGACAAGGCATGTGATGAAGCAAAGAAAGACTTCAATGCTCGTCGTGCTGCAGATAGAATGTTCTACCACGCATGCAGGGCTGGCGGATGCAGTGCGGATGAAGCGAAGGCTCTGTACTTGGGCGTCAGGATAGGAGCGCTGAAAGATCAGGTTCCACTATGGTCGGATAGCATTACTGAATCATTTTCTCCAAGACCAAGAGTTGCGATTCCTTTAGGCGACCGTCGAATCGAAACAGACTTTCGGCTTGCTAGTGATGTACTGAGCCGTGAGGTGGAAACAGATGATCCCTTTGAGCTCGAAGCACAGGTCGACAGAGCCCTTGAGCATGTGGGAGCAGGCACACCATGAGTTTTCGGCATAACTAGTTGATGTCATAACTTGAGTGAATAGGGACTGGCATCTAACAAGCCCCTCGAGTGGACAGGCCACCAGCAACACTCTGCTTTCCCAACCCAAGGTCTCTGCCTGCCACTCAGGGGCAGCGTTAGCCAGAGCAAGGGATGCGCGGTGGCTCCCAACGTGGCTACAATGTGAGCACGTCTGGCGGGTGTGGTCGTGGTTCGAGCGAAGCTGGTCAAAATCGGCAACTCGAGAGGGATACGCCTCGCCAAGCCGCTGCTTGAGGTTGCGGGGTTGGCAGACGAAGTCGAGATCGAGGCAGCTCCAGGGTTCTGACCATCAGGCCATCGGCTCATCCGAGGGCTGGCTGGGCAGTAGCGGCAGCGTCTTTCGAGCCGGAGGGACTTCTCGATGAGATGAGCGCCACTAGGTTTGATGATGAAGAGTGGTCATGGTGACTGATGAACAAGTCTCAAGAGGCGATATCTTCCTTGTCGCGTTGAATCCCACGCGAGGATCTGAAATCAGGAAGACGAGGCCATGTGTTGTAGTGTCGCCGGACGAGCTAAATTCTAACCTTTGCACTTTCATTATTGCACCGCTCACAACTGGCGGACATCCATACCCCTTTCGTGTACGTTGCAGGTTTGATGGCAAAGACGGTCATGTTGTGGCTGATCAGCTGAGAGCTGTGGATAGGGACCGTCTCGTCAAGCGATTGGGGAGTCTGTCGGAGACTACGCTGAATGAGTTGCTGGGTGTTCTTCAGGCGATGTTCGCTGTGTAGAGGCCTGGCTAACACGGCCATGCACCTGACCCGCCCCCTTCAATTCCCCCAAGCCCAACGAGGTCCCGAACCAGCAGCTCTCTGCGGCCAGGTGATGGCCAGCGTTAGGCTTTCACGCAGACAGGCTTTTGGGGCATGCGATGGTGTCACAAGCAAAAGATCGTTTTGACCAACAGAGAGGAGACATCGATCAGCTTTGGGGGATCCACCAAGAGGTCGCAGGTCAAGGCGCTGGTCGAAAGCATGGAGTAGATGTCATCAATCGGGCTGCAATTGTATTCATAACAGCATGCTGGGAGTCCTATGTCGAAGATGCATGCCTTGAGGCCTATGACTTTCTTCTCGCCAACGCTTCAGAGCCAGACAACTTCCCGGCAAGAGTTAGAACTCTTGCATCCAAGTCACTACGAGAAAGTCTCGACCATACTCAGATCTGGCGACTTGCTGGCGAAGGCTGGAAGCAAGTCTTAACCGATCACAGAGATGCGGTGAAAACAAAATGGCTTGACACGTTAAACACCCCCAAAACAGCCCAGGTCAACGGCTTGTATAATGAGTTGCTTGGATTGGCAAATCTGTCAGGCTCTTGGTCATGGCAGAGAATGAGTTCCCAGCAAGCATCTGAAAAGCTGGATAACTACATTACTGTCTGAGGTAATATCGCGCATAGACTAACTCATGACGAAACCGTCTATAAGGATTGGGGCACTGACTACTTGTCACACGTAGAGCGTCTTGTCTCTAAGACTGACGAAAGAGTCCGTAGCCACATTGAATCACTTGTTGGCACTCCACCATGGCACCCTTGAAGGCGAAGCCTAACAACAAGATCCAGCGGCCGGGATCCAATTATGAATAATGAGGGGACAGAGCCCTCGCCCGCCGCTGATCTTGAGCGTTAGGTAGTCCAGCAAGCCAGCGGCCGTTACCATGAAACCATGGCTGTCCCCACATACGATCTGTTCATTGAGCCGGTGCTCAGGTATCTGGCTGCTCATCCAGAGGGTGTATCCGCCAAAGACGCTCATGAAGCGGCTGCAGATGTTCTTTGCGTATCCGACGAAGACAGGCAAGAGCTCTTACCAAGCGGTGCTCAGCTTATCTACAAGAATCGAGCAGGGTGGGCCCACGACAGACTAAAACGTGCAGGCTTGTCAAGCAGCCCACGGCGAGGAACATGGAAGATACTAAGGAGGGACTTGATTTTGTAGCGTCACATCCAGAACCTTTCTCATCACAGACGTCAACCCAGTTGGCGATGGGATTTATCGGTGTCAGGCTCAAGCCAGAACCAACGAATGGTGATAAAGCCGAGCAAGAGCAGGCAGTGCCTTCCCTTATTTCGTCAACTGTTGCTAGCCTGATGATCGACTTGGTGAGGCCCTTCGCGAGATCAGACAGACAACAGAATCAGAGTTACTTGAGCTTCTCGGAAATGTATCTCCTTCATTCTTCGAGTCCATAGTGTTAGATCTTCTTCATGCTATGGGGTATGGCATAAGCCGAGCAGATCTTCAGAGGGTTGGCGGTGCAGGTGATGGGGGCATTGATGGGGTGATTTCTCTTGATAGGCTTGGGTTGGAGAAGGTGTATGTTCAAGCAAAACGTTGGCAGAGCAGTGTTGGCAGGCCAGATCTTCAGGCTTTTTACGGGGCACTTGCAGGGCATAAAGCCAGAAAAGGAGTGTTTATCACAACATCTTCTTACACTGCTCAAGCAGTAGAGTTTGCCCGCTCTGTTGAAGGTATCGTTCTTGTTGACGGCCTTCGGCTCGCAGGTTTAATGATCGACCATGAGATTGGGGTCAATGCTCGTGTTTTGCGTATTCCCAAAATTGACAGTGACTACTTCGATGAAGAGGCTACCTAACATGCCATACACCTGACCCGCCACCGCAGAGTCACTGCGCCCTCTGAAAACCTTCATATATGGCTCTCTGCGGGCAGGTGATGGCCAGCGTTAGAGAGATGGGGGCGAAGCGGCTGCCACCCAGAACGGGTATACTCTCTGTATAGCCGCCGGGTTGCTGTGCAGACGCGCGTCCAGAAATGGGGGAACAGCCTCGGGGTGCGGATCCCGCGTGGCCTTGCTGAGGAGGTTGGCCTCGGTGCTGGCACTGAAGTGAGCTTGAGTGCCAAGGATGGCGAGCTTGTCGTGAAGCCTTCTGTTCCTGCTCGCCTCAGCCTCGATGATCTGTTGGCAGACGTATCAGAAGAGAACCTCCATTCCTCTATCGATACGGGTTCAGCCGTCGGTGCGGAGATGTTCTAGTGACTGCTGCGTATGTTCCTGAACGGGGCGACCTGGTCTGGCTTGAATTCACACCGCAGACGGGTGGTGAGCAGGCTGGAAGGCGACCTGCTTTAGTGATCTCGCCGAGGGCCTACAACGCGAAGGTTGGCTTGGCCTTGTTCTGTCCAGTGACATCACGCGTCAAGGGCTATCCCTTTGAAGTGGCCTTGCCCGAGGGTAGTGGTGTGGTCGGTGTCGTTCTCGCCGATCAGCTGAAAAGCCTTGACTGGCGCGCCAGGAAGGCGAAGCTGATTGAGCGTGCTTCGGCTGATGTGTTGGCGATGGTGACAGCGAGGATCCTGCCCCTGCTTGTTCCCGACAACGCTGCCACTCTCTAACACGGCCATGCACCTGACCCGCCACCGCCGAATCACTACGCCCACTGAGAACATACATCCATAGCTCTCTGCGGGCAGGTGATGGCCAGCGTTAGGCTTGACCACAGCCATAATGAGATGAATGCCCTCAGCAGCCAGAGGAAATCTAGCTAATCGATTCCAAGATATTGAACAGCTCCTAAATGCGCATACAGCAATTGTCCAGATTTCCAAAGCCAGTCGCATTGCCAATGCTCCAGCTGGCTCTCCAACAGCTGCCCTAAATGCCTTGGTAACCAATCCAGGCCGCGGGAGACCAAGGCAGGTGGATGCACTTAATAGAGCAGCTTTCATTCTCTCCACCTCTCACTTTCAAGGATATATTGATGAACTGCACAATGAGACAGGACTCATTGTGTTAAGTGGTCGCGCCGCTAATCCAGCAAAAAACAATAAAACTGGTTGGGAATAATACGGCCAATCCCCATGTTGACGTAATCAATAAGATGTTTGCAGGAATTGGAATTTACGACTTGATGGATACAATAAGCTGGCAGAACTGCTCCAACGAGTCCGTCAAAAGTAGGCTGAAGAGCTATCTAGAGACGAGGAACTCTATTGCCCATGGAACAAGATCTAAAATAACCAAAGCACAGGTGGAGACAGCCAAGAAGTTTTGTTGCTTTTAGGCGACAATATAGATGACGC
This sequence comes from Synechococcus sp. GFB01, assembly GCF_001039265.1. GTDB lineage: Bacteria > Cyanobacteriota > Cyanobacteriia > PCC-6307 > Cyanobiaceae > NIES-981. The sequence goes on from NZ_LFEK01000008.1 coordinate 9,081, forward strand.
AGTTAAGCTGAAAGCCCATGCAATCACCGGGCAGGCGCCATGGCCATAATCGCAACCTAGCATTCTTGTCTGATTACTCAATTTTATTCGATTTGCCAAAGGAAATGGCTCTAACGTCTAACTTCTTAAACCAGAATATCGTTCGCCTAGAACTACTTGCAGTAGGCAGAAATATCGGAACTGCTACTGGGTTTTTCATGAAATGGAGCGACCAGTGGTATCTAGTATCGAATTGGCACGTGTTCTCTGGTCGTGAGCCATTAACAGGGCAGCCCAAGCATTCAAGTTGTGCAGTGCCCGATTCTTGCAGGTATTCTGTTCTATGCCTAAGCGGAGAAGCTCTAAGTGTTGCCAGCTACGAGCTTCACCTAGGAAGTGCTGATGAAGATACCGCGAGATGGTATCAGCATCCAACCATGGTCAAGATTGTGATATCGCTGCCATTCCAGTCGATGCGCAATCGATCAGATACGCAAAGGATCTACTGGATGAGGGCGGTCATGACCCAAGGATGGTGGTGGATTTAGGTGGAGAGTTGTTTTTTGCCTGGCTATCCGCTGGGCCTATCGTCAAACGGATGTATGGCTATCTGGAAGAGAGCCAGCTTGGCTTCTTCACTAGGGAGACTCTGGGAAACCAGGGCAGTCCAGGCGAGAATTGGCCTGTGAATGCAGGCTAGGGCTGGATTGATGGGCGGCAAGCAACTTGGCTTCTCTGACTACGAGCAGGCAACCGCCAAGAAGCAGACCAAGCGCGAGAAGTTCCTTGCGGAGATGGAGGTCGTTGTGCCCTGGGATGCCCTCATCGCGCTGATCGAACCGCATTACCCCAAAACCAGCAAGAAGGGTGGGAGACCTCCGTACCCACTGATGACGATGCTGCGCATCCATCTGCTGCAGCAGTGGTACTCCCTCAGCGATCCCGCCATGGAAGAGGCCCTGATCGAGGTGCCCACCATGCGCCGCTTTGCCGGCATCGATCTGGTCAGCGACCGGATCCCTGATGAGACCACGATCCTGACCTTTCGCCACCTGCTGGAGAAGCATGAGCTCGGCGAGCAGATCTTTGAGACCGTCAAAGCCCACCTCAGTGCGCGGGGTATGACGATGCGCCAGGGCACGATCGTGGATGCCACCTTGATCGCCGCTCCCAGTTCCACCAAGAACAAAGAGGGGAAGCGGGATCCTGAGATGCACCAGACCAAGAAGGGCAACCAGTGGTATCACGGGATGAAAGTCCATATCGGAGTCGACAAGGACTCAGGCCTGATCCACTCAGTCGTCACAACGGCTGCCAACGTTCACGATCTCACCCCAGCTGCTGAGCTGCTGCATGGTGATGAGAGGGTGGTTTACGGCGATGCCGGCTACCAAGGCATTGCCAAGAGACACGAGATGGCGAGCAAGACAACGACGTTTCACGTGGCGATGCGACCAGGCAAACGCCGGGCATTGCCTGACACTGCAGAGGGCAGACTGCAGGATCTGATCGAGGCGGCCAAAGCGCACATCCGCGCCAAGGTCGAGCACCCATTTCGCGTGATCAAGCAGCAGTTCGGATTCCAGAAGACCCGACTGCGAGGAATGGCCAAGAATCGCTGCAAGGTCAACGTGATTGCTGCGCTGACGAATCTGTTCCTGGCGCGGCGGCTGTTGCTTTCGGCGATATGAACGGCTTGTGGAGTGCCTGTAGGGCCTAATCGGGCCTCCGACAGCACCCAAAGGCGTGGAGACAAAGAGGCAGCGCGTCGACAGGGAGGCTTTTGAGTCAAACCAGAGGCCAACCGGGCGAGAGATGGACCTCAGTTGCTTCTAAAACCCCTGTTGCCCAGAGATTCCCTAAGACTTGGGCACAGATCAAAAGCTATGCATAATCAATGCTTCCATCCTCCTCTGCAGTTGGGCGCTCCGTGGCACACAGCTGTCGAAGTCCACGGCAGCGGGGCTTTCAGGTCAACCCAATGTTTGATTAGGCTACAAAGCGTGGATGCCCATAAAATACAACAAGCATAACCTCGGAGACCTCAGTGAAAAGCCTAGAAACGCACTATTCGGCAACCGAGATTGAAAGCCGAATTCTGGCTGCATTACGAACTGCCGGGCTGAACCCCGAGAAACGCTTGTTTCCCACGCAGCTCGCGGCGCTTGATCACTTTCACACCGGAGGATTTCGCGCTTCACTTCTCTTAAGGGACTTGGCACAGATTCGGATCGATGACCGCATTCTTGATCTCGGTGCTGGACTGGCGGGACCCGCAGGATGCTGGCTGCCTTGCCAGGCAGCCATGTTGAGTGCATCGATATGTCGCAAGACTATTGCGTCGCAGCCAAATTGCTGAACCGGCTCACGGGCCTCGAGGAGCTCATCGAAGTTAACGTTGGCAGCGCCCTCGACATTCCATTCTCGGACAACTCGTTTGATGTTATCTGGATGCAGAATATCGGCATGAACATAGCAGACAAGCAGAGACTTTATGAGGAAATCAACCGAGTCCTGAAGCCTGGTGGCCGATTTGCATTCCAGGAAATGGTCGCAGGGGAAACTGCTTCCTCTTAGTTTCCCCTGCCTTGGGCGACCGTTTCCACGGACAACTAACTCATTGCCGCTGAAGAATTTGGCGCTCTGCTTACAAGAAGCGGATTCGAAGCCATTTACTTTGCAGACGTGAGCGAAGAATCTTTGACGCTACCTGCCAGTGGAGGTCCAGAAGCTGTCACGCAGGCGCCAGTGAGTCTGTCAGTCTACGTCAATGACCTTGCCGAGAAAGCTGATAATGCGGCTCGCAGTCTTCGAGAGCGTCAGATTCGCCTCTACAGAGGTGTGTTCAGGGCGATATGACTCACGATTCAGAGCCGCCTAACATCCAGATTCAGAATGCGGGAGCAGGAGGTGGCTTATGGTATATCAAAGCCCTGCCCGCTTCTGAGCTTGAGCGTTCAGCTCAATAGCCCCAAAAGGGGCCCATGGCATCCAGCAGCACGCGAAACAACCAGGTCGGGGCATCAAGCTGGAGATCCTTTCGCCAGGCTTGCAAGTCGTTTGCTTCATAACGGCCCGTCGTGTGGATCATCAGGAGTGCACTCGGCCCTCAAGGAGCCATAGGCGTGCAGATAATGGTGGCAAGTCTCAACGACAGATCGGTGGCATGTGGAAACGAACAGCCCTATCCATTGCCACCCTTTCACTGGCAAGCGCTGGCTGTACACGCACCAGCCCTGCGCTGCCCAAAAATCTCAATGACCTCGTCGTAACGATTCAGCTTGAGCAACAAAGCACGGCCGACTACTCCCGCGACAGCTTCGTGCCGAGCTGGCGAATCGTGATGGCACGGTTATTGAACAGGATGAGACCCACATCGAGGTCAATGGAACCAGGATGCAATTCAGGGCCAGGGAAGGGATATATTACAACCGCTACGCCTATTATTATATCGACACCCATGCACACAAAGGCTTCCGGCTATTGCCATCAACAAACTATAGCTTTGTATTGGTAATGCCAAATGGCTCGCGCCGCCAGTTGACAACTCTGAAAACCCCTTTCGCGGTTTCCCTGAACCAATTCGGCTTTGCCAGAATCCCGTCATCACCCCCAGCTGCGGCCTTCACATGGAGCGATCTTGCCGGCCCCATGCGGCTCTCCATTGCGCGTACGGATCAGATTCCCGATGCCGCCGGACAGCTGGTGTCGGTGGTTGGTAATCCCGACAATCAGGACTCGCTTCACCGCACGATTGGTCCAGGTTGGTTTCGCTCCCGGAGTGGCAAGTGGCTGCTGCCGCAACGCTTTCTGGTCTCGAGCCCCAAGCGCCGACTGGAGATGTTGGAGGCGTGGATCCAAGCCGAAACAAGGGCGCCTGTGCCCAACCCTTCTCCAGGAAGAGCTCGGCAACAGCCAAGCGGAAGCTGGAACTGACCTTGGAGTGGCCCTTGGCAGCCAGGAACGGGACAGCAGAGCCTTGACCTTCTTGCTTGCCTCGATCCGGTAGTTGAGCGATTTGCTGGTGATCGTTCCACAGGCACCTCAGCAGGTGCTGGGCATGGGATTGGGGCATCCCTCAGGGGCTCGAGTTCGGCTCATCCATGGCCGGCCTGAGAAGGACCTCGCACGTGTTCCCAGGTCCGATGACACCTAGCCAGCCCAGAAAAGACTGGCTAGCAAAGGGGTGACAGAGCCCAGGGATGACCCATGGCAAGCCAGGTGACCACTCCAGGCCAGCTTGCCGTGCTGCGTTACAACGCCTACCCCCTAGGCGGCAGCCCCTGCTTCAGCCACATGCTGATCAGCAGCACCGCGCCGCTGGAGGCGGAGCTGCCCTACCGCAGCGACATGGAGCCCGACGACCTGGAGCGCAGCGCTGAACGTGTGCTGGAGCTGCGCCGGCATCTCGATCAATTCTTCCGCACACCGGGTGCCGGCACCGGCAACCAGTCCCTGCGGCTGGTGGTGCGGATCCACGGCTACAACGTGCCGTTGAACAGCGTGAAGAACGACTACGCCGCGGCCGAGCGCAAGTTCCAGCGTGACGCCCAGCGGATGGCCACGGATCCCCCGGACGACTACGTGCTGTTCGTGGATTACGCCTGGCCTTCCGAGCGAATCGGCGCCGGCGGCCCCTGCGCTGGATCCGGGCCATGCCGGTGGGTCTGCTGCTGCTGTTCGTGCTGGGCGGCGTTCTCAGCATCGCCGCGAATGGTGTGGCTGCCGCGCTGGGCCTGCTGCTGCTGGGCATCGGCATCACCCTGACGCTGCTGCGGGTGGTGGTGTACTTCCGAGACCGCGATCGGGCCGGCAGCTTCGGCGTGTTCGACGCGGTGGAGATGATCCGGGCACTCCATCACCTGGTGCGGGACATCTCCAGCCACACCGGCTCCATCACCCGTCTGAAGCAGAGCGATGCAGGGCGGGTCAGCCTCAGCTTCCTGGGGCACAGCATGGGCACCTTCCTGACCACTGCGCTGATCCGCGTGCTCAGCAATGTGTTCGACGCCGGCGCCGACCGCCACCTCTGGGAAGACAACCCACTGACGGGCCCGTTCGCCGGCCCCAGCTGCCCCGCGCCGCCAGCGAGGAGGAGCGCGACGAGATTCGGCGCCAGCTGGCCGGCATCGGCGAGCTGTTCATGCTCGAGCGATTGATCCTGGTGGCCGCCGACATCCCGGTGTGGGCCATCACCACAGGCCGCTCCAACTACCTGGCCAGCTGTCTGCGCCGCTTCCGCAACACCTTCCTGTTCGTCAACGACGCCGACATGGTGCTGCGGCTGGCCTCCACCCTGGCCAACTACTTCGTGTTTCCCTCCGGCACCCGCATCGGCGGCTATCGGCTCGGCAACCTGAGCATCAGCGGGCGGGGCCGGACCGATGGCTATGGCTGGCGTTCCTCGGATCTGAGGGATCTCGAACTGCACGGGGTGCTGCAGGCCAGACCGCTGTCCGAGCAGCCCTTCCGCTGTCCTCAATGGATCGACTACCCGCTCGATGTGATCGACTGCACCGACTACACCGATCAAGGCCGCCATCTCAGTGCCTTCACCGCCGGCAACGCCCTGCTGCGGCCCCTCAACTACGCCGCCACCCTGGTGCTGATGCTGCTGGCCCCCCTGGGCATCGGCCAGATCGACAGCCATGGCGGCTACTTCCGCGGCCGCTTCTGCATGGACATGCTCTATGAATTGGCCCTGCGCGGAGTTCCTGACCAGAAGGAGCGATGGGACCAGATCCAGGCCGGCTTGAAGCAGCACCGCATCAGCTGGATCAGCATCCCCAGTGGAGCGGACGCCGCGCCCTGAGCAGGAGCAGGCGAGGCAAGCACTGGTCTGATGAACTCTCATCCGCAGCAANGCTGGTGCGCTCAGCCGTGCTGTTTGCGGATGACTGGCCCAAAGCGTGGGTCCACCCAGTCAGGGCGCGAATGGCGGCAGCCGGTAGCACCGCCACTGGCCCCCGGCCCGCTCCGCCACCAGCGGTGTGAGCGTGAGGCGCAGGGGTGTGCCGGCCGCCACGTCCACGCGCAGGGCGGAGTAGGAACGGCGCAGGCCTGAGCCGCGGCCGCTGCGACCCAGAAACAGCCGTGAGCGCGCCAGCTCCCGTTCGGCGCCGGGCGGCCCCTCAAGCAGCACCGGGCCTTGCCGGCGTTGGCGCCGCAGGCTGTAGCCACTGCCGCCGCAGATCAGCCAGGGGATCTGGGCATCACCATGCCCTGTGGCGCCCACCCGCAGCGCCTCCAGGCAGTGGGCATGGCCGGCGAAGGCCAGATCGAGCAGGGGGCGGCCGGCGGGCCGATCCCCCAGCGCCGCCGCCACCCGGTCGAGGGTGCCGCGCAGCTGGTGGCGCACCGCCAGGGTCTGGCCCTGGTCCCACTTGCTGGCCTCGGTCACCACCGGCGGGTGATGCAGCACCAGCAGGCGGCCGCGCACGGCCGGATCGCGCCACGACTCCACCAGGGCGTCCGCGAACCAGTCGAGCTGTTCACGGTCGAGCGGCGGCGGCTCACCGGCCCGGGCGGCGGCACCGCTGGCGAGGCGCTTGTCGATGTCGCGGATCTGCTCGTCGAGCTGCTCGGCCTCCGCGAGGCGGTCATCGAGCAGGTCGTCGTCGGGCCCGTCGTCATCGGGGGGCGGGGATCGGCCAGGGAGCGCAGCAGGGTGGCGCGCCTGGCGTCGAGGTGGCTGCGGCGCGCCCGCAGCACCCCGGGATCGTGCCGCTCCACGTCGACCCCGGGCGGCAGGGGCTGGTTGAAGGTGTTGGAGTCGAGCGCGAAGATGTCGACCCCGGCCCAGCGGACCGCGTAATAGCGGTTCGGCAGGCGGGTGAAGGCGCCGGGGCGGCAGAGCAGACAGTGCCGGCCGTTGAGGCTGGCGCTGCGGGTGCGGCGCAGGTGCTCGGCCAGCTGCGGCTCGGGCACGGCGGCGAGCACGTCGAGGAAGGCACGGCTCCAGGCCTGCCCCACGAAGGAGCCGTGCCAGCCCACATCGAGGTCGATCCAGGAACGCAGCAGGCGGCGCGGCGGGCCGGTGAGGCCCGCCAGCAGGCCAAGCGGCAGGGGCAGGTCGTAGTAGTCGTGGTTGCCGGGCACGGCGAGGAACGGCAACCGGAACACGAGGCGGTCGTAGCGCAGGCTCCGCCAGTCGTCGCCGCCCACGATCCACTCGCGGTAGGGCTGGATGAAGTTCTCGGGGTACTGCTCGCTGGAGCCCACCAGGTAGACCACATCGCCGGTGTGCAGCAGGAAGCGGGCGTCTCTGCCGTGGGCGAGGAGCTGCTCGGCCACCTGGCGCTGGGGGCGACAGCGGCGGCGGCGGCCGCTGCCGCTGTCGCCGAGCACCAGGAAGCTGAAGGCCTCCGCACCGCCCGGATCGCCTGCGATCGCCAGGCGGCAGGGATCGATGCCCTGCCGCGCGAACTCGGGATGGCCCCAGCGCACCCGCTGCGCCATCCGCTGGATCTTGGTGGCGATGGCGGCTTCGCTGGCGAGATTCACGGCAGCGAGTCAGGCAGCGGCCAGGGGCGCGAAGACCCGCAGGGAAGCGGGCAGGCAGGTGAAGCTGACCGGATCGGCCTCGAGCATCTCGCCATCGATCACGAGCGTCTGGGGCGGATCGGTGGTGATCGTGATGTGCCTGGCCCGCAGACACAGCAGGTCGGGATGGGTGGTTGGCGACTGGACCACGGCGGAGGCGGCCAGGGCAGCGAGGGCGTTGAGGCCCTGCAGGCGGCTGGCGGGCGAGGCGATCGTGATCTCCAGCAGCCCGTCGTCGGGGATCACCCGGCCGAAGCCCTGCGCCAGCACCGACGTGGCCGGCGCCACGTTGGCCACGGTGATGGCGGTGGCCTGCACCTCGGTGACGGCGCCGTCGATCGCGATGCGGGCGGCGAAGGGCTGCTGGCTCACGAGCTGCTGGGCGCCAGCGAGCACGTAGGCGAGCGGGCCGAGCATGGTCTTGAGTTCGCGGGTGGCGCGATTCACCATGCCGGCCTCGAAGCCGAGGCCCGCCAGCAGGATCATCGGCTGGTCGTTGCAGCGGGCGGCATCCAACAGCTTGGTGTGGCCGGCGAGGATCGTGGCGCAGGCGCCGGCCGGATCGAGGGGAATTCCCAGAGCGGCAGCGAAGGCGTTGGCGGTGCCGCGGGGGATCACTCCGAGGGGAATGCCGGTGCCCACCACGGCCCCGGCCACCGCAGACACGGTGCCATCGCCGCCGCAGGCGACGATCATCACGCTGCCGGGCTCACCCTGCGGCCGCGCCTGCAGGATGTCCACGAGCTCGCGGGTCTGCTCGGCCGGATCCACCTCGGGCCGGGTCAGGAGCACGTTCAGCAGCAGCTGGGGTTCCAGCAGCGATCGGATCAGCGCGAGGTCGGTGTTGGGGTCGCCCTGGCCGGCCACCGGATTGAAGAGGAGATAGGCGGTGCGGCCATGGCTGAGGCCGCGCAGCACCAGATCGGCGGTGGCGGGGTTCGGCGCCAGGGGCACACCGGCGATGCTGCAGGCTCGCAGCAGCAGGGCGCGATCAAGCGCGGTACCGCCCGGATCGTGCGGCTCGAGGAAGGCGATCACCGCAGCCACCTCACCGGAGAGCACCCGGGCGGCGGCCACGATGTCGCCGCCGGCGGCGAGGGCGGGCAGTTCCTCGAGCCCCTGGTGGCCGGCAGGGAGGGCCGCACGCAGCGAGGGGCAAGCCCGGCCGTGGCCAGCAGCGGCAGACCGGAAAGCACCGAAGACTGCCGCTCGAGCCAGTGGACAAGGTCCTCGGCGCTCGCCGCACTCGCCAGCAGCAGCAGGGCGTGGGCCATCGCCCCGCAGATTACGGCGGAAGCAGCGTCAGGATCGGAGCCCAGGCTCTGCCACGCAGGCTGGATGTCGATCCCAACCAGAGGCATGGCGCCATGAATCACGAACCAGACATGGATCGTTCGGAGGCCACTCAGGCTCCATTCCGATCCCGCACGGAGCGCATCCAGGTCNGCAAGTCGTTGCGTGATTCAGTGCCCCGCAACTCCCATGCCATTTGGCGACCGCCGGCTAACCGGCGCGATCCGATCGATATCCTCGAAGCCTCCAACCAGGATCGACTTCCAGAGCTGATTCCGATCCGCTATGGGCGGATGTTACGCAGCCCTTTCACCTTTCTACGGGGTTCTGCTGCGTTGATGGCGTACGATCTGTCCAGCACCCCGAATACCGGCATTCAGGTGCAAGCCTGTGGCGATTGCCACCTCCTGAATTTCGGCTTGTTTGCCACTCCTGAGCGGAATTTAGTCTTCGGACTGAACGATTTTGACGAAACACATCCCGCCCCCTGGGAATGGGATCTGAAGCGCCTCGTCGCCAGCATGGTGGTCGCGGCACGGGATAACGGGATCAGCGATGACGATGGTGAAGCGGCAGCCATTGAATGTGCACGTTCCTATCGCGAACACCTGCGAAAATATAGCCAGATGAATCCACTGGAAGTGTGGTACAGCCGGCTCGATGCGGAGACCATCATTGCCATGTCACCCGACGCCAAAGCGAAGAAGCTTCGCGAGCGCATGGCGGAAAAAGCCCGCCAGCGGATCATCGAACATCTCTACCCCAAGATCGTCACCCAGGTTGGCGGGAGACATCGTTTTGTCGATCAGCCGCCGGTGGTCTTTCATGTCACGGAAGAAGGCTTCGAGCAACGCTCGCAGCAGGCCCTGGAGGCGTACCGCGAGAGCCTTTCGGATGAACGCCGTGTGCTGCTGGATCGCTATCGGTTGGAAGATTACGCCACGAAAGTCGTCGGTATCGGCAGCGTCGGGACACGCTGCTTCATTGCCCTGTTCTTCTCCGAGGAAAACCACCCATTGATTCTGCAGGTCAAGGAGGCACGCCGCTCTGTTCTCGAGCCCTACACCAAGACCAGCCGATACGAGAATCAGGGCCAGAGGATTGTCACAGGACAGCGGCTGATGCAGTCGTCAAGCGACATCTTTCTGGGCTGGGCACGAGGGCAACGGGGCTACGACTTCTATGTACGCCAACTACGGGACATGAAGATGTCTGTGCCGATCGAGGGCCTATCTGCGATCCAGCTGATTCGCTATGCCGAGATCTGCGGCTGGACCTTGGCCCGCGCGCACGCGAAATCCGGGGATGGCGCAACGATCAGCGGCTATCTCGGCAAAGGCGACCAGTTTGACCTGGCCATGGGCCGGTTTGCCCTGGCGTATGCCGATCAGACCGTGCGGGATCACCAGGCCCTGGTGGAAGCGGTTGAGACAGGACGCGTGGAGGCGCTGGTGGAAGAGGATCTGTAGTGCTGACACCTCCAGCCAGCAGCCATGGGTCTCGCGGTCCATGAAGCCGCGGTGGGCCGGCAGGGATCCATCGCGGGCAGGGAGTTGGGATGCGGGATCCTGCAGGGCCCTGGTCGTTGGGGCTGCTCTCACGCCCGCCGGGATCGCCAGGGTTGCGGCAATCTCCCGGTGCATGGCTGCCCAGACGGTCTCCGGGAAGCAGCTGAGAATCAAGCACTGGCCAACGAAGCGGGCGGACTTCTCAGGCCCAGGCCACCTGGATTGCAAGAGCATGAACATCAAAAACTTGACAGATTCGTGCTTGTCGATAATGATTCGAGAATAGTCATCGCTGTTTGCCACATCATCTGCCCGGATTTTGATTCGGTGAGTCAGCTCATGGCTGACCTACCGATGGAAAGCGGTGATCTGGCAAGCACGGCCCGAGGATATGGCAATTGTTGACAGAAAAAAGTCGCCATCGATCCTCCTGATCAGCATCCATGGGCTGATCCGGGGGCACGATCTCGAGCTTGGCCGTGACGCCGACACTGGCGGTCAGACCAAGTATGTGGTGGAGCTGAGCAAGGCTCTGGCCCGCCATCCCAACGTTGCACAGGTGGATCTGGTGACTCGCCGGATCGTGGATCCCCGCGTCAGCAACGACTACGCCAATCCCTGCGAGATGCTGGCCGGGAATGCCCGCATCATCCGACTCGATGCCGGGCCTGAGGAATACCTTCCGAAGAAGAGCCTCTGGCCTCACCTCGACGCCTTCGCCGACAATCTGTCTGCCTGGTTGCAGCGGCAGCCCCGCCAACCCGACATCCTCCACAGTCACTACGCCGATGCAGGNTACGTGGGGGCGCGTCTGACGCGGGCCACCGAAATCCCGCTGGTGCATACGGGCCACTCTCTCGGGCGCGACAAGTGCCGCCGGCTGCTGGGCCTCGGTCTGCCGATGGCGCGGATCGAGAGCAATTACCACATGAGCGAGCGGATCGCGGCCGAGGAGGAAACGCTGGCCACCGCCTCGCTGATCATCACCAGCACCCGCAACGAGATCGAGGATCAATACGAACTCTACGACTTCTACACCCCCGAGAAGATGGCGGTGATTCCTCCAGGCACCGACCTGGAGATGTTCTTTCCGCCGCGTCCGGGCGTGCCGTGCACCGACCGCCCACCGCTGGCGCGGTTCCTCCACGATCCCGGCAAGCCGATGATCCTGGCCCTGTCACGCCCCGATGAACGCAAGAACATCATCACCCTGGTGGANGCCTACGGCGAATCCTCGGCCCTTCAGGAGAAGGCCAATCTCGTGATCGTGGCGGGCAGNCGTCAGGATCTGCGCGAACTGGGCGAGAACGCCCAGACCGTGCTCACCGATCTGCTGATCACCATCGACTGCCACGACCTCTACGGTCTGGTGGCGATCCCCAAGCACCACAGCCCCGAGGAGGTGCTCCTGCTCTACCGCCGGGCCGCCGCCTCGGGCGGGGTGTTCATCAATCCAGCCCTCACCGAACCGTTCGGACTGACGCTGCTCGAGGCCGCTGCCAGCGGCCTGCCGCTCGTGGCCACGGAGAACGGCGGTCCGATCGACATCCTCGCCAACTGCAGCAACGGCCTGCTGGTGGATCCCCTCGACCGCAACGCCATCGCCGCCGCCCTGCTGCGGATCCTCGACGACGCCGAACTCTGGCGGACCTTCTCGGCCAACGGCATCCGCAACGTGGCGCGGCACTACTCCTGGGATGCCCATGCGTGCAGCTACCTGGAGGCGATCCAAGCCCTGACGGCAGCGCGTCGGCCGCTGCCGCAGACCACCGGTGGGCCGCGGCCGCAGACCCACCGCACCCGCGTCATCGTGACGGCCATCGACAACACCCTGCTGGGCGATGCCGCGGCCCTGGCCGAATTCATCGCCACGGTGCGCCGTCACAGGCGGCAATTCGTCTTCGGCATCGCCACTGGACGGAGGCTCGATTCGGTGCTCACGATTCTCAGAAACAACGGCATTCCCGCTCCCGACGTTCTGATCACCAGCCTGGGAACTGAAATCCACTACTCCGCCCAGCTCATCGCCGACATCGCCTGGGGCCACCACATCGATCACACCTGGACCCCGCAGGTGCTGCGCCGGATCCTCGAGACCGTGCCNGGGCTCCGNCCCCAGCCGAAGACCGGGCAGAGCCGGTTCAAGGTCTCCTACTACGTGGATGCCGCCGTGGCGCCGCCGATCGCGGAGATCCAGTCGCTGCTGCGTCAGCAGGAGCTCTCGGTGAACGCCACCCTCTCCTTCGGCCAGTATCTCGACATCATTCCGGAGCGGGCCTCGAAAGGGCAGGCGCTCCGCCCTGTGGCCAGCCAGTGGAACATCCCACTCGATCACATCCTGGTGACCGGTGGCTCGGGTGGCGACAACGACATGCTGCGCGGCAACACGCTCGGCGTGGTGGTGGCCAATCGCCACTGCGAAGAGCTCTCCGGCCTGAGCGAAAGCGAGCACGTGTACTTCGCGGAGGGCGCCCATGCCCGCGGCATTCTCGAAGCGATCGATCACTACGACTTCTTCTCCACTTGAGCCATTCCCCGCCGCGGCCGCATGCCCGATTTCCTGCTCTGCACCGACCTCGACCGCACCCTGCTGCCGAACGGCGAACCGCCCGAGTCCCCCGGGGCGCGCCGTCTGTTCCGCCGCGTCGCCCACCGCGANGACGTGCAGCTGGCCTATGTGACGGGCCGCGACCGGCGCCTGGTGGAGGAGGCGATCGAGCAGTACGCCCTGNCCACCCCGAACTGGCTGATCGCCGAAGTGGGCACCTCGCTGTACCGGGTGCAGCATGGCCACTGGCATCGCAGCGCCGACTGGGACGCCCGGCTGGAGCATTGCTGGCGCGGCCGCAGCTCGGAGGATCTGGCCCCCCTTCTGGCCGACCTCAAGGAGCTCACCCTGCAGGAACCCATCAAACAGGGACGGCACAAGCTGAGCTTCTATCACGCCCCGGAGGCCCCCTCCGGCGCTCTCCAGGCGCGGATCCAACAGCGCCTCGACGATGACGACCTGGCCGCGAAGCTGGTCTTCAGCGTTGACGAAGCGGCCGGCGTGGGCCTGCTCGACATCCTGCCGGCCATGGCCGACAAGCTGCAGGCCGTGCGGTTCCTGATCGAGCAGCACGACTACCGCCGCGAGCACACCCTCTTCGCCGGTGACAGCGGCAACGACCTCGAGATCCTGGTCAGTGACATCCCCAGCGTGATCGTGGCCAATGCCCGTACCGACGTGATCCAGCAGGCGCAGCAGCTCTCCAGCCAGGCGGGCACCCAGGCACAGCTCTATGTGGCCGGCGGTGGCTTCCTGGGCATGAACGGCAACTACGGCGCCGGCATCCTGGAGGGGGTGGCCCATTTCCATCCCCAGCTGATCGGCGATCTTTCCTAGAACGAAACCCGGCAGCAGAGCAGGAATGTACGAACAGGTCGCACAATCTCTTCTGAACTCCATCCTCGATGATCTCAAGCCTGAGATCCGTCGACAGGATCTGCGGCACCTCTACACCCGGCTGGGCGCCAACTTCTACAGCATCCATTCCCTATTCTCGATCCTCTTCGGCCATCGCGAGGATGTCCAGCAGCAGGTGCTGAAGCTGGTGGAAACGATGGCATCAGGCTATATCGGCCGCTCTGCGGAGCTTGAACAGCTGGACAAGGAGCGGGAACGCGACCACACCTGGTTCCTCTCCCAGCAATGGGTGGGGATGGCCCTCTACACCAACGGCTTCGCCGATAACCTCTCCGACCTGGCCACCAAAATCAGCTATCTCCAGGAGCTGGGGATCAACATGGTGCACATCATGCCGATCCTGAAATGTCCGGCCGGCAGGAGTGACGGCGGCTATGCCGTGAGCGACTTCCGCCGGATCGACGAGCGGGTGGGAAGCCTGGAGGATTTCCGCCGTGTGGCGACCGAATTCCGCCGGCACGGCATCCTGCTGGTGCTGGATATCGTGCTGAACCACACCTTCGCCGACCGCAGCATCCCTGACCTGTTCGAGCAGACGATGCCGGAGGTTTTTCCGGAGAGCAGCTCCGGCAACTTCACCTGGAACCGGGAGATGGGGCGGTGGGTGATGACCGTGTTCCACGACGATCAGTTGGACCTCAATGACTCCAATCCTGAGTCTTCATCGAGATGCTCGACATCATCCTCGGGCAGCCCCGGGGTCTGACCTTCAACCGCGATGTGTACACCGGCGACGCCCGCACCTGCGGCACCCTGGCCTCACTGGTGGGCCTGGAGACCGCGATCGAGAGCGCGGATCCTGCTGCTGCATGGGCTGATCCTCTCGTTCGGCGGCATCCCGCTGCTCTTCAACGGCGATGCGATCGGTTCGCTCAACGACTACGGCTACCAGGAGGATCCGAGCAAGCGGGAGGACAGCCGCTGGTTGCGCCGCGGCCGGTTCGACTGGGAGCGGGCGGAACGCAGGAAACAGCCCGGCACTGTGGAGCACGCCCTGTTCAGCCAGATCCAGAAGCTGATCGCCGTGCGCAAGGAGCTGCCGGCCTTCGCCGATTTCAACAACCGCGAGCTGCTGCCGCTCGACAATCCCCACCTGCTGGGGCTGCTGCGCAGCAATCCGCAGCGGCGTTCCGACAATGTGTTCGTGATCGCCAATTGCGACACCCGGCCACACGTGCTCGACATCCAGACGCTGTCGCGCCAGGGGCTCAACCCCCGGGGCCGGCTGGTGGATCTGTGCAGCGGCCGGGGCCCGGAAGTGCAGGAGGCACGCATGGCCGTGGCCGCCCTGCAGTTCTGCTGGCTCACCGAAACCTGAGCGCGGCCCTCAGGCCTCCGCAAGGCTGGGGTAGTCGGTGTACCCCGCCGGCCCGGGGCTGTAGAAGGTGGCCGGATCGGCGGCGTGAGAGGAGCGCCGCGGCGGAAGCGTTCGGGCAGATCGGGATTGGCCAGGAAGGCCGTGCCGAAGGCCACCGCATCCACGCCACCAGCGGCGATGGCCGCCTCGGCCTCGCTGGCGTCGTAGCCCATGTTGCTCACCAGCACGCCGCGGTAGTGCTCGCGGGCGGGGCTGAGCACATCACCCTGCTGGCGGCCGAGCAGATCGCCGCGCATCAGGTGCAGGTAGGCCAGGGGCAGGTCGTTGAGACGGCGGGCCAGCCAGGTGATCAGGCCGATCGGATCGCTGTCGGCCATGGCGTTGTAGCTGTTGAGGGGCGACAGGCGCAGGCCCATCAGCGGCGCCTCCCCGGCCACCGCCTCCAGCACCTCCAGCAGCAGCCGGGCCCGGTGCGCGATCGGCCCGCCGTACGGGCCGCTGCGGTGGTTGCTGCCGTCACGCAGGAACTCATCGAGCAGGTAGCCGTTGGCGCCATGCACCTCCACGCCGTCGAAGCCGGCGGCCATGGCATTGCGCGCCGCCAGGCGGAAGCCTTCCACGATCGCCGGGATCTCGTCGTCGCCCAGTTCGCGGGGCACCACGTAGGGCTGCTTGCCCTCAGGCGTGTGCACCTCATCGCCGCTGATCGCGATCGGGCTGGGCGCCACCGGCACGCGACCGCCGTTGAGCAGCGGATGGCAGGCGCGACCGCCGTGCCAGATCTGCAGCACGATGCGCCCGCCGGCGCGGTGCACCGCCTCGGTGGTGAGCCGCCAGCCCTCCAACTGGGCCTGGCTGTGAATTCCGGGTTCATGCCAGAAGGCCGAATGGCCCTCCATCGCCATGGTGGCCTCCGCGATGATCAGCCCGGCACTGGCCCGCTGCGCGTAGTACTCGGCCATCAGCGGCCCGGGCACATGGCCGTCCTCAGCCCGGCAGCGGGTGAGGGGAGCCATCCAGATCCGATTCGGGAGCTCCAGGGCGCCCAGGACCATCGGTGAGAAGAGACTGGGCATCAGAGAAGGTGAAAGCGAGGGTGATCCCAGTTCAGTCAAAGACATGGCCATGGGCATAGCGCTCCTGCTGGCCGGCTGCCTCCGTGAGGGCGGCGACATTGTCGCGCGTGAAGAAGCCGTCGTAGCCCAGGCAACGCTGCACGTATTCGGTGATCAGCAGGGAGTGGGGTGAGCTTCTCGAGAAGATCTGCTTGAGGTTGGGCTGGTCGGTGCATTCGCCCACCACCTCGGCCAGGAATGGCACGCCCTGCTCTTTGAGTCGGCGCACCACGACATCCACATGCTTCTCGCCATCGATCTCGCCATCAAGCACTTCAAAGGCCATATGGTGCATGCGCCGACCGAAGTTGCGCACGAATTCCTCGGTGGGCATCGGCAGATTCACCAACGAATTGAGATACGATGGCGTGTTGTTGGCGGTGAACACCCTGGCCGGCGAGCACTTCTCATCGCTCACCACAGGACTGCGCGTGACATTCGTGGAGGAGTTCATCTCGTTGATGTTATAGGCCCCCCAGAAGTAATAAGGCGCCATCGTCAGATATTCCAGGATCGCGTCCTCCCGCTCGCCCGCCAACACACGGGTGGCCATGTGATCCAGGCCCAGGATCAATCCTTCCAGACCCAGCTCGCGGTGTCGCTCCCCGGCCTCGAGGATCGGCCGCTCGGTGTCGTCGTCGAGCAGAACCCGGTCGCCCAGATCCAGCGCCGCCAGGGAATCGAGCGGCACATCCACGTAACCAACCCGGTTGAAGGTGTAGTCGGACAGGAACGTGAACGTGAGGTTGGGCTGGGCGTAGAAGGGATTGGCGACTTCGCCGGGGTACACGAAACGAATGNTCTGGTCCTCCAGCAGACGCCGCACCTCGGCGGTGGACTGGCAGCTGTACACCTCGCCGATGTAGCGGGCGTTGGGGCTGCCGGCTGCGAGCGGATACATCGCGTTCCAGCGCGTCACCTCGTCTTCGAAGCTGTCGGTGAGGGGCTCGAGAACGATCAGCCGCGGCCAGGCCGGCGCGGCCGCCATCAGATACACCCGATGCGTCTCCATCAGCCAGCATTCGCGGTAGCGGTAGGGGCCCATCAGCGTGAGCTCCGCCATGTAGGCCACGGCATGGCCGTGGTCCACCTGGATCACCACGGCCGCCATGGTGCCCACCAGCTGATCGAGGCCGCTGCGGGCCCGCCGCTCATAGACCCGGGGCAGATGCTCCTCGAAGAAAGGAGTGTTGCGCTTGTCGCCCCGCGGGCGGTAGCTGGCCAGATCGATCATGAGGCGGTGGCAGGCGTCGGATCCGGAAGCTGATCGGGAGCCTCCCCCAGGCNGGGCAGCAGCACCGCCAGGTTGCAGGGGCGGGTGGCCGTGTCGAGCTGGGCGCGGATCAGCCGGTCCCAGGCCGTTTCCACCGCATCCAGCGAGCCGGGCAGCACGAAGATCACCGTGCCATTGGCCACCCCGGCCAGGCAGCGGCTCTGGAGGCTGCTGGTGCCGATCGTCTCGAACGACAGCACACGGAACAGCTCGCCGAAGCCTTCGATCGTCTTGTCGAGCAGAGGCGCCACGGCCTCGGGCGTGCCGTCGCGGCCGGTGAGACCGGTGCCGCCGCTGCTGATCACCACCTGCACGGCCGGGTCGGCGATCCAGCGGCTCAGCTCGGCCCGGATGCGGTAGCGATCGTCGGGCACGATCAACCGCTCCACGAGCTGATGGCCGGCGGCCTCCAGCCGGGCCTGCAGGGCATCGCCGCTGCGGTCGTCGGCCCGGGTGCGGCTGTCCGACACCGTGAGCAACGCCATCGTCAGCCCCACCGGTCCGCTGCTGTTGGAGCCATTGTGGGGGGCATCGCCACCGCCACCGCGTCATGGGCGCCTCCCGGGAGCTTCGCGTGCTGCTGTTCGCCGCCCTGCGCGAGCGGGCCGGCTGGCAGGAACGGCGGGTCACGGCGGCAGCGGTGTCACCCCGGCGACGATCTGGAGCCAGCTGCAGCTGGAGCCCCCCGATCCCTCCGCCACGATCCGGGTGGCGATCAACCAGCGGTTCGCCGCCTGGGACTCGCCGCTGGCCGGCGGCGACGAGCTGGCCTTCCTGCCGCCGATCAGCGGCGGCTGATCCACCAACGCCCATGTCCGCCCCGCTGCTCACAATCCAGCTGGAAGCCGAGCCGTTCGAGCCGCTGGAGGCTCTGGAGCGCTGGCACAACGAGGTGCACACCCACCTGGGCTGCCTGCCCGCCGCCGAGAGCAGCTTCATGGGCCGCGTGCGGCCCCGCAGTGCCGAAGGCGGCCACTGGCCGCCCTGGAGCTGGAGCACTACCCCGGCATGACCGAGACCCAGCTGCAGCAGCTCGCCGCCTCGGCCGCCAGCCGCCCGGAGGTGGCCGCCGTGCTGGTGCGGCACCGGATCGGCCGGGTGCTGCCGGGCGATCCGATCGTGCTGGTGGCGGTGGCTGCCGACCGCCGCGGCCCAGCCCAGCGCTGCTGCCTGGAGCTGCTGGAGGCCCTCAAGCACCAGGCCCCGTTCTGGAAGCGGGAGTGGCTGGCCGATGGCAGCGGCCACTGGCTGAGCGGCAACACCCCGCTCTGATCGCTCCGGTGCGGCCGCCGCCGACCCCTCAGAAGATCGGCAGTCGCAGCAGCTGGGCCCAGAGCTCGATGCCGGCTTCCAGATCCCCCTGCTCCGCGGGGATCTCCAGCAGCAGGTCGGCGCCCTGCAGCGAACCGATGCGCGAGGAGGCCTGGGAGCCGCTGACCCGGGCCAGCAGGGCGCCATCGGGGGCCACCAGCAGCTGGGCCCGGGCCAGTTCCGGCCGGCCGCGCCGCGGCGCATCGGGGCCTCCAGCCGCACCTTCAGACGCGGCAGCAGCTGAATCTCCGCCCCCTCCAGCCGCTGCAGGGCCGGCCACAGCAGCTGCAGCGCCGTGATCGCCGCCGCCACCGGGTTGCCCGGCAGACCGAAGAACGGCACCCCCGCCACCTGGCCCCAGGCGAAAGGCCGACCCGGCTTCAGAAACAGCTTCCAGAAGCGCACCTCGCCCAGCTCCGCCACGAGGGAGCGGATCCAGTCGGTGTCGCCGGCCGACACGCCGCCGGTGCTCAGCACCACATCGCAGCCCGCCGCCAGCCCCACGAGCGCCTCCCGCAGAGGCTCCGGCTGATCAGCCACCAGCCGCTGCTCGGCAACGGCAAAGCCCAGGCGCTGCAACAGGGCCGCAAGCAGGCTGGAATTGCTCTCCCAGATCTGCCCCTCGCCCCGCTCCACGCCAGGGGGCAGCAGTTCATCACCGCTGATCAGCAGGCCGATCCGCGGCCGGCCGGCCATCTCCAGCCGCTCCACACCGCAACTGGCCAGAAGCCCCAGATCCGCCACCCCCAGCCGCTGGCCCGCCGGCACGAGGAGCTGGCCTGCAGCCGCCTCCTCCGCGGCGCCGCGGATCCAGACATTGGCACCGCAGGGCCGCAGCAGCTCCACCGTCGCACCGGTTGGGCTCTGTCGGCATTGCACCAGTTCCTGGGGCAACACCCGACCACTGCCTGCGGGCACCACGCGCCGGTGAGGATGCGCACGGCTTCGCCGGGCGCCAGGGATCCCTGAAACGGTGCACCGGCAGCCGAGCGGCCCACCAGCCGCCAGGTGCTGCCCAGCTGGGGCAGATCGAATCCGGCAATGGCGTAGCATCCATGATCGAAGCCTGAAAGCCGGGCACAGCCGCCCGGGCATGAACCGGGGCTGCCGTGGTGCGGCCCAGACAGGCGGCCAACGGCAACCACTCGCGGCGAGCCAGCGGCTGCAGCTGGGCCAGGATCCGCTCACGGGCCACAGTCAGCGGCAGGCCTTCACGGCCAAAGGGCTCAGCCATCGACGCCATCACCGCCTTCACCGCCATCACCTCCGCGTTGCCAGTCACCGCTGCGCCCGCCGCGCTTGGCGATCAGCCGCACCGGCCCGATCGTCATGGCTCGATCAGCACTCTTGAGCATGTCGTACAGGGTGAGAAGACCCACCTGCACGGCCGTGAGCGCCTCCATCTCCACGCCCGTGGGCCCGGTTGTGCGCACGCGGGCCTCACAGCGCAGACCCACCGACCCGCCATCGGGAAGCACCGTTTCGCTGATCGCCACCTCCAGCCCAGTGAGCGGCAGCGGATGGCAAAGCGGAATCAGCTCGGCGGTGCGCTTGGCGGCCTGGATCGCCGCCACCCGCGCCACCGCCAGCACATCGCCCTTGCCGGCACGCCCCTCGCGCACCAGGGCCAGGGCCTCAGGGGCCAGGGCGAGAAAGCCCTCGGCCACCGCCTCCCGCGCCGTGGCGGGCTTGCCGGCCACATCCACCATGTGCACCTCGCCGTGCGGGTTGAGGTGGCTGAGGCCTGGCTCCATCCCCCTAGGTTGCGAGAACGCTCCCCTGCATTCAAGCCGCGATGAAGGCCCGCACCCTGTTCGTGCTGCTGTCGATCAGCCTGGCCGGCACCCCTTGGCTGCCGGCCCCCGCCACGGCGGGCCCGGCGATGCGACGCCTTCAGGAACGCAAGGCCTGCAAGGAGCTGGCCAGCAAGCTGGAGGGGGTGAGCGGCAATCCACAGCAGGCCCAGGAGGTGTACCAGCAGGGAGTGCTGAAGCTGATCGAGCAGTTCGGCGAGAACCCCTGCGGCGACATCCCGGCACCCACGGCCTCCACCACCCCGGCCACTGCCCCAGCCACGACAACGGCGCCCGCCAACCCGGAGCAGGCCCAGGCCTGCCAGCAGTTCGCCGCCAAGCTGCAGGCGGCCCAGGGCAACCCCGCCCAGGCCCAGCAGATCTACGCCACCGGCAGCCAGAAACTCAGCAGCCTCTACGGCCCCAACGCCTGCCCCAACGTGCCCAAGCCCTGAGCCGCCAACTCCGGAGAACCCACTGTGCGGCTGCAGCGCCCCTCCGTTTATCTGTGCGCCTTCCTGACCCTGCTCAACGACCGGCTGGGGGAATCGCTGATCTTCCCCCTGCTGCCCTTCCTGCTGGCCAACTTCACCAGCGACGGCCGCGTGCTCGGCCTGCTCACGGGCAGCTACGCGATCGCCCAGTTCGCCTTCACGCCGCTGATCGGCGCCCTCAGTGACCGGTTCGGCCGCAGGCCGGTGATCGCCGTGTGCGTGAGCGGTTCGGTGCTGGGGCTGGGGCTGTTCTCGATCACGGTGGCGATCGACTGGCAGGCGGTTCCCTGGGCCGCCGGCACCTCCCTGCCGCTGGCGCTGCTGTTCGCCGCCCGGCTGATCGATGGGGTGAGTGGCGGCACGGCAGCCACCGCCGCTGCGGTGCTGGCCGACATCTCCCCGCCGGAGCGGCGCGCCAGGGCCTTCGGCCTGATCGGCGTGGCCTTCGGACTGGGCTTCATCATCGGACCGGCCCTGGGAGGCCTGCTGGGTCGCATCGATGTGAATCTGCCCCTGCTGGTGGGTGTGTCGATCGCCGCCCTCAACCTGGTGCTGGTGCTCACGCTGCTGCCGGAAACCCACCCGATCCAGGCCCGCATCCCGCTGCCGCGCAAGCGCGACCTGCAGCCCTTCAGCCAGCTGTCGCGGGTGTTCCGCAATCCGCAGGTGCGGCGGCTCTGCGCCGCCTTCTTCCTCTTCTTCCTCGCCTTCAGCGGCTTCACCGCCGTGCTGGTGCTCTATTTCAAGCAGGCCTTCGGCTGGGGCCCTGGGCTGGCCGGCGCCGCCTTCCTGGTGGTGGGGGTGGTGGCCACGGTGGTGCAGGGCGGCCTGATCGGCCCTCTGGTGGCGCGCTTCGGCGAGTGGCGGCTCAGCCTGGCCGGGCTCGGCTTCGTGATCGCCGGCTGCCTGATGGTCGCCCTGGCCGACCGCGGCAATGCCACCACGGTGGTGTTCGCGGCCCTGGCCGTGCTGGCCCTTGGCACAGGCCTGGTCACCCCCTGCCTGCGGGCGCTGGTCTCGCGTCGCCTCGACGACGCCGGTCAGGGCGCGGCCCTGGGAAGTCTGCAGGGCCTGCAGAGCCTGGGTGGCTTCATCGGGCCGCCGCTGGCCGGACTGGCCTACGAAACCGTGGGGCGCCAGAGCCCCTTCTGGCTCGGCACCCTCCTGCTGCTCGGGGTGATCCAGCTGGTGGCCGGCGGCATGAATCGGCAGCCCGCGGGACCACCGGCAACGGCAGCACAAAGAACGGCATCAAAGGACACCAATCCAGGCTGACGTTGAGCGCAGCAGCACTAAAGAAAGTTTTCCATTTCCAGCCGGTGCATCCCCGGATGCAGTGCTACATTCCGGCCAAATTCAATTCGGAGGCCTGGGTGTGGGGACGCCTAAGCAATCCGCTTCGGGTCGGTCTGACAAGACTGCCCTGAGGCCATCAAGCATTTTACAGCAGGCCTCGCAGACTGCTGAAGCACCAACCGCACCGACCACTGCGGTTGCCAGCCGTGCCGCCGCAGCGGCAAGAACGCCAGGATCCCAGGGGCGCCAGGGTGGGCGGCTCGGCGCCGACTCGATCGGCTGGTATCTCAGCAGCATCGGCCGGGTGCCGCTGCTCACCCCCGCCGAGGAGATCGAGCTGGCCCATCATGTGCAGGCCGGTAAGCGTTTGCTGGAGCGGCCCGCCGGCGAGCTCACCCCGCAGCAGAAGCGCCAGATCCGCATGGGCCAGCGGGCCCGCGACCGGATGATGGCGGCCAATCTGCGGCTGGTGGTGAGCGTGGCCAAGAAGTATCAGAACCAGGGGCTCGAACTGCTGGATCTGGTTCAGGAGGGCGCGATCGGCCTGGAGCGCGCCGTCGACAAATTCGATCCCGCCATGGGCTACAAGTTTTCCACCTACGCCTACTGGTGGATCCGCCAAGGAATGACCCGGGCGATCGACAACAGCGCCCGCACGATCCGACTGCCGATTCACATCAGCGAGAAGCTCTCGAAGATGCGGCGGATCAGCCGGGAGCTCTCCCACCGCCTCGGCCGCCAGCCCAACCGGCTGGAACTGGCTCACGCCATGGACATGAAGCCCGAGGAACTGGAGGAGCTGATGGCCCAGAGCGCTCCGTGCGCCTCCCTCGATGCCCATGCCCGTGGCGACGAGGACCGCAGCACCCTGGGCGAGTTGATCGCCGATCCCGCCAGCGGTGAGCACTTCGACTCGATGGATCGCCATCTCCAGAAGGAGCATCTCGGGGCCTGGCTCTCTCAGCTCAACGAGCGCGAACAGAAGATCCTGCGGCTGCGCTTCGGGCTGGAAGGCAGCGAACCCCTCACCTTGGCCGAGATCGGCCGGCTGATCAACGTGTCGCGCGAGCGGGTGCGACAGCTCGAAGCCAAGGCGATCATGAAGCTGCGGCTGATGAGCAATCTGCAGCAGGCGGCCTGAGCAGCGGGTGCCGTTCTGGGCCCCACAACTGATCGGCATGGCGGCCGTGGCCGGCTGGCTGACCCTGCTGGCCGCCGCCGCCATGGCGGTGCGACGCCGCTGGAACGGACAGCGGGAATGGAGCCGCAAGCTCGCCCACATCGGTACCGGTGCCGTGATACCGATCGCCTGGGTGTGTGGCATCGACCGCCGCCTGGCCATCCCGGCGGCTGGGTTGATCACCCTGCTGACGGCCTTCAACCACCGCTGGCGGGTGATCCCGGCCATCGAGGATGTGGGCCGGCACAGCTACGGCACGATCGCCTACGGGGCCTCGATCACCTGCCTGCTGCTGCTCTACTGGCCGGCGGAGCCTGCCAGCGTGACCGCTGGGGTGCTGGTCATGGCGCTGGGCGATGGGCTCGCCGGCCTGCTCGGTCCGCTGGTGCCCTCGCCGAGCTGGACGATCTGGGGCCAGCGCAAATCCCTCGTGGGCACAGCCGCCATGGCAGGCGGCAGCGTGGCGATGCTGCTGCTGGTGCAGCGCCTGGCAGCGGCGACGGGGCAGAGCCACCCCGGGACCCTGGGACTGCTGGCGATCGCGGCGGTGGCCGTGCTGCTCGAGCAGGCCGCCGTGGCCGGCTTCGACAATTTCAGCGTGCCGGTCGTGAGCGGCTGGCTGTGGCACCAGTTGAGCTGATGCCGGCCGCCGCTGCGGCGGCTCAGGCCAGCAGCAACTGCTCGCAGCGCTCCTCCCAGTCGCGCTGGGTGCCCAGCCCCGCCACCACCAGCCGATCGGCCGGCTCGTCACGCAGGCGCAGCTGCCACTGACGGATCAGATCGGCCCGTTCGATCCAGGCCTCCATCACCGCCCGTTGAATGGCCTCGACGTCCCAGTGGCGCTGGCCGGCGATGGTCTGCGACCAGCCGAGCAGATCGTCGAGCTGAAAGGGGCGGAATCCGGCGAAGGCCGGCCCGCGACCCTGCTCGAGATAGAACAGCTGGAGCGGATCCGTGAGCCCGCAGAACTGGAGGAGATAGCTCATCGCCCATCACCTGAAACCGGGGCTTCAAGCTATCCGTCACGTGCGATGAAAGAGTTCACGAAGAACTCTTGTTTCGCTCCGTCATCATTCAGCACTCGCATCTTTTGAGTGCCAGGCAGCAGAAATCGGGCTTCTCTGTGGCCTCAGAGCGCAGCCACCGGCTGGCGATCTCCGGCATGCCGCACGGCTGCGGCCAGGTGCTCCAGCACCGCTGNCGTGGTGGCCAGGTCGATGCAGGCGTCGGTGATGCTCTGGCCGTAGGTGAGCTGAGAGCGATCCGCCACGAGCTTCTGGCTGCCGGCCACCAGGTGACTCTCCAGCATCACCCCCATCACATGGTGAGAGCCTCCGCGCACCTGCTCGGCCACCTGTTCCGCCACCTCGGCCTGGCGCCGGTAGTCCTTGTTGGAGTTGCCATGGCTGCAGTCCACCATCACGCGGCTGGGCAACGCCACCTTCTCGAGCTCGGATGCGGCTTCCTCGATCGCCTCGGGGTGGTAATTGGTGCCGCGTTTGCCGCCCCGCAGCACCACATGGCCATCGGGGTTGCCGGTGGTGGTCACGATCGAGGCATAGCCCTCCTGGTTGATGCCCAGGAAATGATGCGGGCGCGAGGCCGCCTCCACGGCGTTGATGGCGGTGGCGATGCTGCCGTCGGTGCCGTTCTTGAAGCCGATCGGCATCGACAGGCCCGAGGCCATCTCCCGGTGGGTCTGGCTTTCGGTGGTGCGGGCACCGATGGCGGTCCAGCTGATCAGATCGGCGATGTACTGGGGCACCACCGGATCGAGCAGTTCCGTGGCCGCGGGAAGGCCCATCTCGGCCACGTGGAGCAGCAGGCCGCGGGCCAGCCGCAGGCCCGTGTTGATGTCGTAGCTGCCGTCGAGATGGGGGTCGTTGATCAGCCCCTTCCAACCCACGGTGGTGCGCGGCTTCTCGAAATACACGCGCATCACCACCTCGAGCGCATCGCGGTGCCGCTGGCGCAGCTCGGCGATGGCGGCGGCGTACTCCCGGGCCGCCGCCACATCGTGCACCGAGCAGGGCCCCACGATCACCAGCAGCCGGGAATCCCGGCCGTGCAGGATCGCCTGGATCCGCTCGCGGGCCTGCTGCACGGTGGCGGCGGAGCGGTCGGTGAGCGGCAGCTCCCTGTGCAGCACCACCGGCGGCACGAGGGGCCGGGTTTCCACCACATGCAGATCAGAGGTGGTGGCGTGCATGGGGATCGGGCTGCCTGAGGTGCCGGGCGGGAACATCACAGCCTAAACAGCGGCGCCGGTGGGCCGGCTTCTGCAGCCGTTCACACCATNGGGGCGNCCCCCGGCCAAGAACAATGGATGCAGATGGACTGCGATCGCGATGACAGCCAGCACCTTCCTCGCCGACTACCGCGCCGCCGCCGCCGAGCGCGAGGCTCTGGGGGTGCCTGCCCTGCCGCTCACGGCCCTGCAGACCGCCGACCTCACCGAGCTGCTGTCCAGTCCGCCCGCCGGCGAGGAGGCGTTTCTGCTGCATCTGCTCTCCGACCGCATCCCGCCGGGGGTGGATGAGGCCGCCTACGTGAAGGCGAGCTGGCTGAGCGCCGTGGCCCGGGGCGCATCCTCCAGTCCCCTGGTGAGCCCGGTGGAGGCCGTGCGCCTCCTGGCCACCATGATCGGCGGCTACAACGTGGGCGNCCTGATCGAACTGCTGAGCAGCGCCGATGCCTCGANTTGCCTCGGCGGCCGCCGAGGGCCTCAGCCGNCACCCTGNCTGGTCNTACGACGCGTACCACGATGTGCTCGAGCTGGCGGAGAGCAACCCCCATGCCAAGCGGGTGATTGACAGCTGGGCCGCCGCCGAGTGGTTCACCGCCAAGCCCGAGCTGCCCACCGAGATCACGGTCACCGTGTTCAAGGTGGAGGGCGAGACCAACACCGACGACCTCTCCCCGGCCACCCACGCCACCACCCGCCCGGACATCCCCCTCCACGCCCAGGCGATGCTCGAGACCCGCATGCCCGGCGGGCTGGAGCTGATCGCCGAGCTCAAGGCCAAGGGTCATCCGGTGGCCTACGTGGGCGATGTGGTGGGCACGGGCAGCTCGCGCAAATCGGCGATCAACTCGGTGCTGTGGCACACCGGCGACGACATCCCGCACGTGCCCAACAAGCGCAGCGGCGGCGTGGTGCTGGGCGGCAAGATCGCACCGATCTTCTTCAACACCGCCGAGGATTCCGGCGCCCTGCCGATCGAGTGCGACGTCACGGCGCTGAGCAGCGGGGACGTGATCACGATCCGCCCCTACGCCGGCACGATCGAGCGGGCCGCCGGTGAGCCGGGCGCCGGTGAGATCGTGGCCCGCTTCACGCTCAAGCCCAGCACGATCACCGATGAGGTGCGCGCCGGCGGCCGCATCCCCCTGCTGATCGGCCGCTCCCTGACCGACAAGGTGCGCGCCCAGCTGGGGCTGCCCGCCAGCGAGGTCTTCATCCGTCCGGTGGCCCCGGCCGACACCGGCAAGGGCTACACGCTGGCCCAGAAGATGGTGGGCAAGGCCTGCGGCCTGCCGGGCGTGCGCCCCGGCACCAGCTGCGAGCCGCTGATGACCACCGTGGGCTCCCAGGACACCACCGGGCCAATGACCCGCGACGAGATGAAGGAGCTGGCCTGCCTGGGCTTCTCGGCCGATCTGGTGATGCAGAGCTTCTGCCACACCGCCGNCTATCCCAAGCCGGTGGATCTCAAGACCCACGCCGAGCTGCCGGAGTTCATCAGCTCCCGCGGCGGCGTGGCCCTGCGCCCCGGCGACGGCATCATCCACAGCTGGCTGAACCGCATGCTGCTGCCCGACACGGTGGGCACCGGCGGCGACAGCCACACCCGCTTCCCCCTGGGCATCTCCTTCCCGGCCGCTCGGGCCTGGTGGCCTTCGCCGCCGCCATCGGCGCCATGCCGCTCGACATGCCCGAATCGGTGCTGGTGAAGTTCACGGGCTCGCTGCAGCCGGGCGTGACCCTGCGCGATGTGGTGAACGCGATCCCCTATGTGGCGATCCAGCAGGGGCTGCTCACGGTGGCCAAGGAGGGCAAGAAGAACGTGTTCAACGGCCGGATCATGGAGATCGAGGGGCTGCCCGATCTGAAGCTGGAGCAGGCGTTCGAGCTCACCGACGCCACCGCCGAACGCAGCTGCGCCGGCAGCACCATCAAGCTCTCGGTCGACACGGTGAGCGAATACCTGCGCAGCAACGTGGCGCTGCTGAAGAACATGATCGCCCGCGGCTACGGCGATGCCCGCACGCTGGCGCGGCGCATCAGGGCGATGGAGGCCTGGCTGGCGGATCCGCAGCTGCTGGAGGCCGATGCCGATGCCGATTACGCGGCGGTGATCGAGATCGACCTGGATGCGATCACCGAGCCGATCGTGGCCTGCCCCAACGACCCCGACAACGTGAAGACGCTGAGCGAGGTGGCCGGCGACCGGATCGACGAGGTGTTCATCGGCTCCTGCATGACCAACATCGGCCACTACCGGGCGGCGGCGAACGTGCTCAAGGGGCAGGGCGAGAACGCCGCCCGCCTGTGGGTGTGCCCGCCCACGCGGATGGACGAGGAGAAGCTGAAGGAGGAGGGCTACTACGCGATCTTCGAGGCGGCTGGGTCGCGCATGGAGATGCCCGGCTGCTCGCTCTGCATGGGCAACCAGGCCCGCGTGGAGGACAACACCACCGTGTTCTCCACCAGCACCCGCAACTTCAACAACCGCCTCGGCAACGGCGCGCAGGTGTACCTGGGCAGCGCCGAACTGGCCGCGGTGTGCGCCCAGCTGGGCCGCATCCCTTCGAAGGAGGAGTACCTGGCGATCGCGGCCGAGAAGATCGACCCCTACGGCGATGAGCTCTACCGCTACCTGAACTTCGATCAGATCGAGGGCTTCGAGGATTCCGGTCGGGTGGTGAGCGTGGAGGAGGAGGCCAGGGTGCTGGCAGAGGTGTGAGGAACACCGCTGGACACCGGTCAAGGGCCTTTGCGGCTCACTCCCGGCGGCTGGCCGCGACCATGCTGACGCTGCTGGGCTGCCTTGCGGCCCCTGGTCAGGCCCGGGCCCTGGATGCGGTGGGCGAGCCCCTGGTGGCCTGCCGCAACCCGACCTTCCCCTCCGGCAATCAGGCGTTCGAAGCGATTGGCTTCACCTCCGGCAGCACCGCTCTGCTGTTCTGGTGCGGCGACCGCCAGGGCCGGCTCGATCTGGCCAACCGCCGGCTGGAGCTGCTTCCCGTGGGCACGATCATGGTTCACAGGCCTGACCGGAGCCTGCAGGTGCTCGGTACCCAGGTCCACTCCGCCGAGGAGGGCGAACTGCCGGAAGGCTTCTACTTCTCCGGCGATGGGGGGACGTTCGTGATCGCCGGCAATCAGGGCCTGGAGCTGCGCGCGGCCAATGGGGCACTTCTCTCCAGAGCCACCTATGACGAAACCATGCCGGTGGACGGCTCACCGCTGGCGGCAGCCTGGCGCCGGACGGTCGCACCCTGGCGATCGGCTTTCGCGACGGCCTGGTACAGCTGTGGGGACCGGAAGCAAAGCTCCAGCGTGCCGTCCGGGCTCAGCCCTCCCCTGGCTCCGATCGGGAGCGTGGCGATGGCAACGTGCGGTTCGTAGCCTTCCTGCCGGACAGCGGGTCGTTCCTGGCGGTCACAGACGCAGGCTGGGTGCATCACTGGCGACTGGAAGGAACCCTGATTCGTTCCTTCGGCACGGGGGCCGCCGCCGACGCCACCCGTCCCAACGTGGATCTCTCTCCCGATGGCACGACGCTGCTGGTGTCCGGGCGGGAAGGGAGACCCTCCCTGTGGTCGCTGCAGGGGGAGAAGGGGAGGGTGCTGGCAGATCCGGAAACCAGCGGCGACCCCTACCCATCTACCGAGGCCGTGCGCTTCAGCAACGACGGCACCACCCTTCAGGTCCAGACCTTGGACACGATCCAGATCTGGAGCCGGCAAGGCACGCTGCTGCAGGACATGGCGACAACACAGGGGGAGCCGCCTGCGACCCAGAACACCAGCCGCGATGTGCTCTCCCCCGATGGCCGCTGGCTGGTGACGGTGAACGAAGGCAAGGAGGTGAAGCTGCAGCTCTGGAAGGTGCCCTGACCGCCAGGTCCAGGCGGCCAGGGCAGCCAGCCGGAGGCACTCCACAGCTCTGCGAGCACCAGAAGCGTGATGACGAACACGGCTGAGTGCCGATGAAGCAGGATCCTCCTCAGGGCATGCCGCAGATCGGAACGTCTGACCGCGGCCGTGTCGTGTGCCTGGGACACGTTCCGTTGTCTGCAGGGATCAGGGGTTTGCGATCACAACGCCATGAAGGGCCGACCTATGGCGCTCATTCCGTTAGTCGTGCTGGCCTCCCGCCTGCCCCCACAGGACCTGAGCAGGGGATTCGCATGGCTGCGGCCGGCTCGGCTTCGATCTGCAGCTTCCAATCATCGGGATCCTTGGGAAGATCCCACACGAAAGCCATCGGCAGGCGCCAGGTTGCTGGCCTAGGTCTGACGGGCCGGCGGCACCCCGCCCAGCACAGTGAGACGCTGGACTCACCCCCCATCCGCGAGCCCTGAACCAGGAGACCCTGCTGTTCGAGCCCGCCGTGCCCGAGGCCGGCGCGCTGCGGGCCGTGCTGGCCTTCCCCAGCACCTACAGCGTGGGCATCACCAGCCTCGGATACCAGGTGGTGTGGGCCACCCTGGCCCGTCGCCCCGATGTGGATGTGCGGCGCCTGTTCACCGACCGCGGCGATCCACCCCACCNGGGCCACCGCGACGGNCGGGCTGGATCNTCTTCGGCCTGTCGCTGAGCTGGGAGCTCGATGGGCCGGTGCTGCTCGATCTGCTCGAGCAGCAGCGCATCCCNGCTCTGGAGCGCCGAACNGNCGGCGACGCCGATCCGATCGTGTTCGGCGGCGGCCCAGTGCTCACGGCCAACCCCGAGCCGCTGGCCCCGTTCCTCGATGCGGTGCTGCTGGGCGACGGCGANNNGCTGCTGCTGCCGGCCTTCATCGACGCGCTGCAGGACTGCCGCGGCGCATCGCGGGCGGAGCGGCTGCGACGTCTGGCTGCCGTGCCGGGCGTATACGTGCCGGCGCTCTATGCCCCCCGCTACGACGCCGAGGGGCAGCTGCTGAGCGTCGAGCCGATCGAGCCCGGCATCCCCGCCACGGTGGCCAAGCAGACCTGGCGCGGCAACACCCTCAGCCACTCCACGGTGATCACACCGGAGGCGGCCTGGCCCTCGATCCACATGGTGGAGGTGGTGCGCAGCTGCCCGGAGCTGTGCCGCTTCTGCCTGGCCAGCTACCTCACCCTGCCCTTCCGCACCCCCAGCCTCGACGACGGCCTGATCCCCGCTGTGGAGAAGGGCCTGACCGCCACCCAGCGCCTAGGCCTGCTGGGAGCCTCCGTCACCCAGCACCCGCAGTTCGGCGAGCTGCTGGCCTGGCTGGATCAGGATCGCTTCGAGGGTACCCGCGTGAGCGTGAGCTCGGTGCGGGCCGCCACGGTGACGCCGGAACTGGGGCGGATCCTGGCCAGGCGCGGCAGCCAGTCGCTCACGATCGCGATCGAGAGCGGCAGCGAGCGCATGCGCCAGGTGGTGAACAAGAAGCTGGCCACCGAGGAGATCTTCGCCGCGGCGCGCTACGCCAGGGAAGGCGGCCTCACCGGCCTGAAGCTCTACGGCATGGTGGGTCTGCCCACCGAGGAGGAGGCCGATGTGGAGGCCACCGCCGAGCTGCTGCTGGCCCTGAAGAGGTCCACGCCTGGGCTGCGGCTCAGCCTGGGGGTGAGCACCTTCGTGCCGAAGGCCCACACCCCCTTCCAGTGGCAGGGGGTGCGGCCGGAGGCGGAGAAGCATCTGAAGCTGCTGGCCCGGCGGCTCAAGCCCAGGGGCATCGAGCTGCGCCCCGAGAGCTACGGCTGGAGCGTGATCCAGGCCCTGCTCTCCCGCAGCGACCGCCGCCTGGCCCCGGTGATCGCCGCCGCCCGCGGCCGGCACGAGAGCCTCGGCGGCTGGAAGCAGGCCTACCGGGAGCGGGCGGCGGATCTGCCCGCCTGGCACGAGGTGATCCACGGCCAGTGGAGCCCCGATCGGGTGCTGCCCTGGCAGCATCTGGAGGGGCCTCTGCCGCTCAGCACCCTGGCAAAGCACCAGGCGGAGGCGCTGGCCTGATCGTCAGTCGAACACCGCCGTGCGGCCGCGGTAGACCATCACCTGGCGGCGCAGGTGAAGGCGCAGAGCCCGCGCCAGGGCCAGGCGCTCGCAGTCGCGGCCCTTGCGGATCAGGTCGTCCACCTCGTCGCGGTGGCTCACATGCACGGTGGCCTGCTCGATGATCGGCCCCCCATCGAGCTCCTCGGTCACGTAGTGGGCCGTGGCGCCGATCAGCTTCACGCCCCGCTCCCAGGCGCGGTGGTAGGGCTGGGCACCCTTGAAGGCCGGCAGGAAGGAATGGTGGATGTTGATCACCTGCTGGCCGCTGCCGCCGGCAGCCCGGAAGGCCTCGAGAAAGCAGGGGCTGAGCACCTGCATGTATTTGGCCAGCACCACCAGCTCGATGCCGTGCTCGGCCAGCAGCCCCAGCTGGGTGTGTTCGGCCTGGGCCCTGGTCTCGGCCGACACCGGAACCTGCACGTAGCGGGCGCCGAAGCCTTCGGCCACCTCCCGCAGATCCGGATGGTTCGACACCACCAGCGGCACGGTCATCGGCAGCTCGCCAGCACGGGTGCGCCAGAGCAGATCCACCAGGCAGTGGTCCTGCTTGCTCACGAAGATCGCCACCCGCGGCAGCTGATCGGAGAAATGCACCTCACCCTCGCCGCCCAGCCGCTCGGCCAGGGCCGCCACCGCCNGGGCGATCGCCTCCCGCGGCAGCCCGAAGCCATCGAGCACCCACTCGATGCGGCTGAGAAACAGGCCGGCGCCCAGATCGGTGTGGTGGTCGGCGTGGCGGATGTTGCCGCCGTTGGCCGCCACCCATCCCGACAGCTCGCTGACGAGGGCGGGGCGATCCGGACAGATCACCTGCAGGATGGCGGTGGCGGACGACATCAGACCCCATCGGCCCTACGGCCTACCTCAGGTGCATGCGTAGCACCGCGCGGTTGGCGCGGCGCACCCGGGCGCGGATGCTGGTCAGGCCGAGGCGCTCATGGGCCGTCACCCGGTGGCAGCCGTTGAAGCCCCAGAACTGGCCGTCCACCTCCAGCACATCGATGGGCTCCCGCTGGCCCTCGGCGGCGATCGACGCCATCAGCGCCGCCAGCTTCGCCTCATCGAGGGCGCGCTGCAGCGGACGACGGATCGCGGCGAGCGGCAGCACGGCCTCATGCATCGGACCAACCCATAGTCATTCCGTTTTAACGCGGCCGGCGTGGCCCGGCTGGCGAGCTCCCCTGATTGCGAGCGGCTACAGAGCCGGCGCAGAGCCACTGCGACACCGATAAAGTCGCCGCCACGATCAGCCCCCGCCGCCGGTGTCGATGTCCGCCCCCTTCCCTGCTCTGCTGCGGCAACTGCGCCGTCTGGCCCTGGTGCTGCTGGCCGGCGTGCTCTGCTTCGGCCTCACCGCCTGC
This sequence comes from Synechococcus sp. GFB01, assembly GCF_001039265.1. Taxonomy (GTDB): domain Bacteria; phylum Cyanobacteriota; class Cyanobacteriia; order PCC-6307; family Cyanobiaceae; genus NIES-981. Next base: position 42,248 of record NZ_LFEK01000008.1, read on the forward strand.
GGCGACGGCACGACCAGGGCTGCCACCCTCACGCCGGACGACATCGCCGCCATCGAACGGCAGGCCGAGGGCTTCCTCGCCGCCCGCGATCGGCTCCCCGAACTCGCCACCCTGGTCAACGAGCGGGACTGGACTTTCACCCGCAACGTGATCCACGGCCCGATGCAGGAAGTGGGCCGGCAGATGCTCTACATCAACCAGCGCCTCCTGCCGGCGGATCGTGCCGAGGCCACCAAGCTCGCCGATCAGCTCAAGACGGCCCTGGCGGAGCTTGATGAGGCGGCCCGCCTCCAGGACGGCGACAAGCTGCGCAAGTCCTACATCAAGGTGGCCAGCGGCTTCGGCCGCTATGCCCAGGTGCTGCCGGAGCAGGTTCAGGCCGATCTGAAGCAGGCCTGATCCCGGCGACCGCGGAACGAACCGAACCCGACCACGGCCCCTCCACCCCTCAGCAGGTGCTGGTGGTGGGGGCCGGTGTTCTGGGTCTGGCGGTGGCCTGGCAGCTGCTGCTGCGCGGGCACAGCGTTCGACTGATCGATCCCGGGCTCGACAGCCCCGATCCGGCCCGCAGCGGCAGCTGGGCGGCGCTGGGAGTGCTGATGGCCGACGTGTTCCATCGCTCCAGCGGCCGGGCCTGGCGCCTGCGCCAGCGCTCCCGGGTGCTCTGGGAGGGGTGGCTGGCCGATCTGGAGGCATCAGGGCATCCCGTACAGCGCCGCCGCGGCCTGCTCCTGCTGGCCGACGGTCCCGCGGAGCTGGAACGGCAGCAGCGGCTGGTGGAGCAGCGCCAGCGCGCAGGGATACCCCTGGAACTCTGGGATCCGGCAGAGCTGGCCGCTCTTCATCCCCCCGTTCCCCATGCCGCCGCAGGGGGCCTGTATGCGCCGCGGGACGGCCAGCTCGACCCCGCCAGCCTGCTCACCGCTCTGTGGCAGGAGGCGCGCACGCGAGGCCTCGACACCAGCCGCGATGCGGTGGCCAGCCTGGAGCGATCGGGCCGTGACTGGCTGGTGCGCTGCCGCGGCGGCACCAGCCACACCGCAGCCTGGCTGGTGATCTGTGCCGGGGTGTCCAGCAGCGCCCTGCTGGAGCCGCTGGGCCACCGGCTGCCGCTGCAGCCGGTGCTGGGCCAGGCGCTGGAGCTGCAGCTGGCCAACGCCCCGGAGTGGAACTGGCCCGGCACCTGCGTGTGGCGGGGCTTCAACCTGGTGCCGCGCCCTGACCGCAACGGCGGGGCCCGCTGCTGGCTGGGAGCCACGCTGGAGCCCGGTGAGCAGGCATCGGCCCAGTCCCTGGCCGACCTGCGCGGCTGGGCCGCGGCCGAGTTGCCCTGGCTGGCGGCTGCAGAGGTGGTGCGGCACTGGCAGGGTCTGCGCTGCCGTCCGGCGGGCCGCCCGGCACCGCTGCTGGAACAGCTCGAGCCAGGACTGCTGCTGGTGAGCGGCCATTACCGCAACGGGGTCCTGCTGGCGCCCGCCAGCGCTGAATGGGCCTGCCAGCAGATCGGGGCCGGCCGCTGAACGATCGCGCAGAGGGGACAGCGGGGACAGAGCCCCCCAGACCGCGGGGTGTTTACCTGGTCTTAATCATGATGATCCAGCTGCCCCATAGGGTCGCCTCAAGCAGCTGGACTCCGCCAGCACGTCTCCGTTTCGATCATGCGTCGATCCCTTTCCGCCCGAACGCTCACGGCCGTTGCCGGCCTCACCACCGCGGTCGGCCTGGCCGCCTGCTCCCCCGGCGGCGAGGGCGGCAGTCAGGTGAGGGGCAGCCTCAGCGGTGCTGGTGCCTCCTTCCCGGCCGCCATCTATCAGCGCTGGTTCCAGGATCTCGCTGCCAAGGGCATCACCGTCAACTACCAGTCGGTGGGATCCGGTGCCGGCGTGCGCCAGTTCATCGCCGGCACGGTCGATTTCGGGGCGAGCGATGCGCCGATGAAGCCCGATGAGGTGGCCAAGGTGAGCCGCGGGGTGCTCCAGATCCCGATGACCGCCGGCGCCATCGCCGTGGCCTACAACCACCAGGGCTGCGACCTGAAACTCAGCCAGGAGCAGCTGGCCGACATCTTCCTCGGCAAGATCACCAACTACAAGCAACTCNGCTGCGCCGACAAGCCGATCTCCGTCGTGCACCGCGCCGACGGTTCCGGCACCACCTACAACTTCACCAAGCATCTGGCTGCGATCAGCGAGGCCTGGAAGAACGGCCCCGGCGCCGCCAAGTCGATCTCCTGGCCCACCGGCCTGGGGGCCAAGGGCAATGAGGGTGTGGCCGCCCAGCTCAACCAGATCGACGGCGGCCTCGGCTATGTGGAGATGGCCTATGTGAAGGGCAAGCTGCAGGCCGCGGCGCTCACCAATGCTTCCGGTGAGCAGGTCAAGCCCACCAACGAGACCGAGAGCACCGCTCTCGCCGCCATCGACCTGGGTCCCGATCTGATCGGCGGCAATCCCAATCCCGACCGGGGCTACCCGATCGTCACCTTCACCTGGATCCTGGCCTACAAGAGCGGCAACGCCGACAAGACCGAGCTGCTCAAGAAGACCTTCGAGCACATGCTCTCCGAGCAGGCCCAGAGCCAGGCTCCCGAGCTCGGCTATGTGACCCTGCCCCCGGCCGTGGTGGAGAAGGCCAGGGCTGCCGTGGCTCAGATCAGCCCCTGATCGGGTGATCCGGGCCAGCAAAAAGGGGCCCCGATGGGGCCCCTTCCCTTAGCGTTCATGGTGATGCGGCTGGCATCACCCCTGGATCACTTGCTCTCGGTGAACTCGGCGTCGATCACATCGTCGGTGCTGGAGCCCGCGGCGCCGGCACCAGCGCCATTGCCACCGGGAGCCTCTCCGCCGGCCGCTTCGGCGCCGGCAGCCTGCTGGTACACGGCGGCACCGGCGGCATAGAGGGCCTGCTGCAGGGTCTCGAGTTCCGCCTTGATGGTGGCGAAGTCCTCCTTTTCGATCGCCTGCTTGAGCTTGGCGGAGGAGGCCTCCACCTTGGCCTTGTCGTCGGCTCCCACCTTGTCGCCGAGCTCGCCCAGCTGCTTCTCGGCCTGGTACACCAGGGTTTCGGCCTGGTTCTTGAGGTCGATGCGCTCGCGCTTCTCCTTGTCGGCGGCGGCGTTGGCCTCGGCGTCCTTCACCATCTTCTCCACCTCGGTTTCGCTGAGGGTGGAGGCTCCGGTGATCGAGATGCTCTGCTCCTTGCCGCTGCCCTTGTCCTTCGCGGTCACGCTCAGGATGCCGTTGGCGTCGATGTCGAAGGTCACCTCGATCTGGGGTACGCCGCGGGGAGCAGGGGGGATGCCGTCGAGCCGGAAGGTGCCCAGCGACTTGTTGTCGCCGGCCATCTCGCGCTCGCCCTGGAGCACGTGGATCTCCACATTGGTCTGGCCGTCCACCGCCGTGGAATAGGTCTCGGTCTTCTTGGTGGGGATGGTGGTGTTGCGGGGGATCATCTTGGTCATCACGCCACCGAGGGTCTCCACACCGAGGGAGAGCGGAGTGACGTCGAGCAGCAGGATGTCCTTCACCTCACCGGCGAGCACACCGCCCTGGATGGCGGCACCCACGGCCACCACCTCATCGGGGTTCACGGTCTGGTTGGGCTCCTTGCCGGTGACGCGCTTGACCAGCTCCAGCACCGCGGGGATGCGGGTGGAACCACCCACCATCACCACCTCGTCGAGCTCGGCGGCGGAGAGCTTGGCGTCCTTGAGGGCCTGCTCCACCGGCACGCGGCAGCGGTCGATCAGCTTGCTGGCCAGCTCCTCGAACTTGGCCCGGGTGAGGGTGAGGTCGAGGTGCTTGGGACCCTCCGGCGTGGCTGTGATGAACGGCAGGTTGATCTCGCTCTGGGTGGCGCTGGAGAGCTCGATCTTGGCCTTCTCGGCGGCTCGGTGAGGCGCTGCAGAGCCTGCTTGTCGCTGCGCAGGTCAATGCCCTCGTTGGCCTTGAAGCTGTCGGCCAGGTAATCCACGATCACCTTGTCGAAGTCGTCGCCTCCCAGGTGGGTGTCACCGGAAGTGGAGAGCACCTCGAACACGCCGTCGCCCACCTCCAGCACCGACACGTCGAACGTGCCGCCACCGAGGTCGAACACCAGGATGCGCTCGTTGCTCTTCTTGTCGAGGCCATAGGCCAGGGCTGCCGCCGTGGGCTCGTTGATGATGCGCAGCACCTCGAGGCCCGCGATCTTGCCGGCGTCCTTGGTGGCCTGGCGCTGGGAGTCGTTGAAGTAGGCGGGAACCGTGATCACCGCCTGGGTCACGGATTCGCCCAGATACTTGCCGGCGTCGTCAGCCAGCTTGCGCAGCACCTCGGCCGAGATCTCCTCCGGCGCGAACTGCTTGCTGAGCACCGGGCACTTCACCTTCACGTTGGCACCAGCCTTCTCCACGGCATAGCTCACCTCCTTCGACTCCTCGTTCACCTCGTCGACGCGGCGACCGATGAAGCGCTTCACCGAATAGAAGGTGTTCTCGGGGTTCATAACCGCCTGGCGCTTGGCGATCTGACCCACCAATTTGTCCTGATTCTTGGTGTAAGCCACCACCGACGGAGTGGTGCGGAATCCCTCGGCGTTGGCGATCACGGTGGGCTTGCCGCCCTCCATCACGGCGACGCAGCTGTTCGTGGTGCCGAGGTCAATGCCAACAACCTTTCCCATGGATTCCCACCTCCAGAGTGGTGATGATTCGGTTCCTGCATCTTCAGCAGCCGGACCGGGAGCAGGCGAGGGGTGGTTCCCGAACAGAACCCGTCCAGACACGTACGGTGCGGCGAGCATCCAGCGGCTCCATGGCCCGGCCGATCACCGCCCACACAGCCCTGGTGGGGGTTCTGGGGGATCCGGTGCGCCACTCGCTCTCGCCGGTGATGCACAACGCCGCCCTGGCGGCCCTCGGGCTCGACTGGGTGTATCTGGCCCTGCCCACGCCGGCCGACCAGCTGCAGACGGTGCTGCAGGGGCTGGAGGCGATCGGCTGCCGCGGCCTCAACGTCACCATCCCCCACAAGCAGGCGGTGGCGCAGCTGTGTCGCCGGCTGATGCCCCTGGCTGAACGGGTGGGGGCGGTCAACACGCTGCTGCCGCTCGAGGGCGGCGGCTGGCTGGGCACCAACACCGACGTGGAGGGCTTCCTGGCGCCCTGCGGAGCGGTGCCGA
>NZ_LFEK01000080.1 GCF_001039265.1 Synechococcus sp. GFB01
CGTAGCGCAGGGCGCGGATGCCGCAGCCGGCCATGGCGTCGAGCACCCGCAGGGGGCTCGCCCCCCTGCCGATACGCCAGCCGGCGCGCCAGCAGCACCCCCAGATCGCGGGACGGGCGGGAATCGACGCGGAAAAAGCCCGAACCCGGCTGCAGTCGGGCCGCCCCTTCGCAATAGTGGCCGTCAGACGTCGCGTTCAGGGGCCCTGCGGTGGCTCGTCCAGCCCAGACTGCCCCGGCGGCGGTTCCGCCCGCGGCGCCGCCGGAGCCGGCTGCCGGGACGGGCTGGGGCCGCCATGCCCACTGGCAGTGGCACGGCCTCAGCTGCCACTGGCGGGTGCTGGGGGATCCCGGCCATCCACCGCTGGTGCTGGTGCATGGCTTCGCGGCCGGCAGCGGCCACTGGCGCCGCAATGCCGAAACCCTGGCGGCCGCCGGCTGGCGGGTGTTCGCCGTGGATCTGGTGGGCTTCGGCGCCTCCAGCCAGCCGGCGCTGCGCCTCGACAACCGCCTCTGGGCCCGGCAGCTGCGCGCCTTCCTGATGGAGGTGGTGCAGGCCCCGGCCGTGCTCGTGGGCCATTCGCTGGGAGGGCTGGTGGCGCTCAGCTGCGCCGTGTTCTTCCCCGGCTGGGTGCGGGCGGTGGTGGCGGCGCCCCTGCCGGATCCGGCCCTGCTGATGGCGCCGCGCCGCTGGCCGCCGSSGCGCCGGCCCTGGCGCAGGCGGCTGAAACGCGCCCTGGTGGAGCTGCTCTGCCGGCTGCTGCCGCTGGAGCTGATCGTGCCGCTGCTGGCCCACTCGCCACTGCTGGCACTCGGCATCCAGAGCGCCTATGCCTCCGTGGTGCTCGACGACCGGGAGCTGCAGCGGCTGATCGCCCGTCCGGCCCGGCGCCCGGGGGCTGTCCGCAGCTGCGGGCGATGAGCATCGCCATGGCCCTGAGGCCCGCCGCCGCCACCGCCCCAGCGCTGCTGCGGCGCCTGCGCCGGCCGCTGCTGCTGATCTGGGGCGGCGCGACCAGCTGGTGCCGCTGCGGGTGGCCGAGCAGGTGCGGCGCCTGCGAGGGAGCTGCCCCTGGAGGTACTGGCCGGCTGCGGCCACTGCCCCSCCCCCACGACGAGGATCCCCAGGCCTTCAACGCCGCCGTGCTGCGCTGGCTGGGGCAACTGCCCGGGGCCGGCGGCTGACGGGCCCGCCGCGTAACTTGGTCGCATCCGCCTGGGTTCCCAGGTCTCCTCCCCCCATCTCCACGGCACATCCGGCAATGAAGCACACCCTCTCGGTGCTGGTGGAGGACGAATCGGGGGCGCTGAGCCGCATCTCCGGGCTCTTCGCGCGCCGCGGCTTCAACATCGAGAGCCTGGCTGTGGGCCCGGCCGAGAAGGGCGGCATGTCGCGCCTCACGATGGTGGTGGAGGGCGACGACCGCACCCTCGAGCAGATGACCAAGCAGCTCGACAAGCTGGTGAACGTGCTCGGCGTGATCGATCTCTCCACGATCCCCGCCGTGGAGCGGGAGCTGATGCTGCTCAAGGTGGCCGCGCCGGCCCGGCACCGCGGCGAGATCCTGGAACTGGTGCAGGTGTTCCGGGCGAAGGTGGTGGATGTGGCCGACGAGGCCCTCACCCTCGAGGTGGTGGGCGACCCCGGCAAGCTCGTGGCCCTGGAGCGGCTGATGGAGCCCTACGGCATCCTCGAGATCGCCCGCACCGGCAAGGTGGCGCTGGAGCGGGCCTCGGGTGTGAACACCGAATTCCTCAAGGCCACCAGCTCCGACAAGCGCGTGCCGGCCTAGGAGATCGTCGGCCTACGGCCGACCCTGCACCAGGGTGCCCCCTTCAACCACGGTGGCCTTGATCAGCTTGTCGCCCAGCTGGATGCGGTCGACCACATCCATGCCCTGAATGACACGCCCGAACACGGCATAGCGGCCGTCGAGCTCGGGCAGGGCCTCCAGGGCGATGTAGAACTGCGCGCTGGCGGAGTTGGGATCCGCCGAGCGGGCCATCGCCACCGCGCCGCGCTGATGCGGCAGGTCCAGCTGGCGGGTGATGTCGGCAACGGTGCTCACCTCGCCGTAGCGGGGTTCGGCTTCACCCTTGCGCTTGATCTCGAGCGGAATCAGCCGGCTTTCGCCGCTGGCGGGATCCACGAAGCTGCCGCTGCCCAGCTGACCGGCCGGCACCATCGGGTTGGCGCTGAGCGGATCGCCCCCCTGCACCACGAACGGGCTGGGCTCCCGCACCACCCGGTGGAACACGGTGCCGTTGTAGACGCCACGGCGCACCAGATCCACGAAGTTGCCGGCAGTGAGAGGGGCGGCGCGGCCATCGAGCGCCAGCCTCACCGTGCCGCGGCTGGTCTGGAGCTCCACCACCGCCGGGCCGCGCAGGCAGGGGGTCTGGGCGGCCGCGCAGCCGAGCTGGCCGCCACCGCCCTCGGCGCTGCAGGCCCCCAGAGCCAGCCCGAGCGTGAGGGCCAGCACCAGGGTGGGCAGCACGGCCAGCCGGCGGGGCAGGGAGAGCAGCATGGTGTTCCTCCCGGGCTCAGAGGCCCTCAAGGGGAACCTCCAGGAAGCGGGCCAGCTGGGCACCGGTCATTTCCAGATCGGCCAGCGGCAGCGGCTCTCCCACCCGGGTGAGGGGCAGGTCGCGGCGGCCCTGCACCCGCAGGGCCAGGCGGCGCCGGGGATTGAGGCCATCCCTCACCTCCACCTTCACCGCCTGGATCTCCCGCAGCGGGATCTCCACGGAGATCTCCTGGCGGAAGCCGCGGCGGCTGATCAGCGCCTGGCCGGCCGCGCGGTCGAACCGGTTGAAGCCCGCACCCACATCGATGCCGATCACTGTCCAGAGGTAGGTGGCCAGCAGCAGGGCGGCCAGCCCGTAGAGCCCCATCACCAGACCCTGCGGCACCCAGGAGAGCTCGGCCGGGTGGCCGATCGGCAGCAGGTCTCGGCCCAGGCGGCTGGAGAGGCTGGTGAGCAGAAAGCCGAGTCCGCCGGTGGTCACGGCGGCGGCCACCAGGATGTTGGAGAGGCGGCGGGAGCCGAGCACGGGCTGCTCGAGCACCTGCTGCGGGCGCGGACCGGAGTCTGCCTTGGACACCGCCATCGAAGCCGTCGGAACGATCAGATCACGCCATCCTGACGCGGGGCCCGCCCACCGGGCCGAAGAATCGGAAGAAATACCTAAAACGCTGACCAGGGCTGGGATGTCAGCCCGTTGCAGCACGCCTCGCGGTGGCCGGCAACGTTGTTACCATCCCCCGGTAACCCACAGCTCGCGGGTTTCCCGCACCGCTCATTTCCCACCCATGACGATCGCTGTAGGGCGCGCGCCGCAGCGGGGATGGTTCGACGTCCTCGATGACTGGCTCAAGCGCGACCGTTTCGTTTTTGTCGGGTGGTCGGGTCTGCTGCTCTTCCCCACTGCCTATCTGGCACTGGGGGGCTGGCTGACCGGCACCACCTTCGCTACCTCCTGGTACACCCACGGCATTGCCAGCTCCTACCTGGAGGGCTGCAACTTCCTCACCGCTGCGGTGAGCAGCCCGGCCGATGCCATGGGCCACAGCCTGCTGCTGCTCTGGGGTCCGGAAGCCCAGGGTGACTTCGTGCGCTGGGTGCAGCTCGGAGGCCTCTGGCCCTTCGTGGCCCTGCACGGCGCCTTCGCCCTGATCGGCTTCATGCTGCGTCAGTTCGAGATCGCCCGTCTGGTCGGCATCCGCCCCTACAACGCCATCGCCTTCTCCGGCCCGATCGCGGTGTTCGTCAGCGTCTTCCTGATGTACCCGCTCGGTCAGAGCAGTTGGTTCTTCGCGCCCAGCTTCGGGGTGGCGGCGATCTTCCGCTTCCTGCTCTTCCTGCAGGGCTTCCACAACTGGACCCTGAACCCCTTCCACATGATGGGCGTGGCCGGCATCCTCGGCGGCGCGCTGCTCTGCGCCATCCACGGCGCCACGGTGGAGAACACCCTCTTCGAGGACGGCGAGCAGGCCAACACCTTCCGCGCCTTCGAACCCACCCAGGAGGAGGAGACCTACTCGATGGTCACCGCCAACCGCTTCTGGAGCCAGATCTTCGGGATCGCCTTCTCCAACAAGCGCTGGCTGCACTTCTTCATGCTGTTCGTGCCGGTGATGGGTCTGTGGACCAGCAGCATCGGCATCATCGGTCTGGCCCTCAACCTGCGCGCTACGACTTCGTGTCGCAGGAGATCCGCGCCGCCGAGGACCCCGAGTTCGAGACCTTCTACACCAAGAACATCCTGCTGAACGAAGGTCTGCGCGCCTGGATGGCGCCGGCTGACCAGCCGCACGAAAACTTCGTCTTCCCTGAAGAGGTACTGCCGCGCGGCAACGCTCTCTGATCGGCTGACGCCAGCGGCTCTTCCGCTCGCTCCTCAAGCACCCCCTCGCGGGGGTGCTTTTGTTTTGGTTACGCTCCGGTGGTTCGGTCAGCAGTGGCGTGGCGCCCGCTTCGGGGGGTCGCCGAAGGCGTCGCCGGCTGGCTTTATCCCCACAGGAGGAGGTGTCCGTGAGCCACAGTCAACGCATGCAGGGTCTGCTGATCGCGGAGAAGGCCGGCTGATTTCGGCGCCTTTGTCCTGATCCATCGGTTCCGCGACGGATGCGGACCCGGCGAGAGCCCCCGGAAGCCAGGCCAGCCCTGGTTTCCGGGGGCATCGTTCTTGTTTGGCCTGCTCCTTGTTCTGGGCCGGCCCTCGCTCTGGCACAGCAACCATGGATGAGGCATCGCTCTGCTGGATCATGTGGTTGGCGCATTGCGCCCATTTCCGTGTGAGGAACCCATGAAACTCTTCCAGCAACTGCTGGTTGCTCCTGCGGCTCTCGGACTCCTGGCCCCCATGGCCGTGTCCGCCGCTGAACTCAACCTGGACGGCGTCAACCAGTACGCCTCCGAGGAGCAAGTCACCAGCATCTCCCAGTTCGGCGATGTGAAGCCCACCGACTGGGCCTACCAGGCGCTCTCCAACCTGATCGAGCGCTACGGCTGCGTGGCCGGCTACCCCGATGGCACCTACCGGGGCCAGAAGGCCATGACCCGCTTTGAGGCGGCCGCCCTTCTGAACGCCTGCCTCGACCGCGTCACCGAGGTGACCGACGAGCTGAAGCGCCTGATGGCCGAGTTCGAGAAGGAACTCGCCATCCTCAAGGGCCGCGTGGATGGCCTCGAGGCCAAGGTGGGCGAACTGGAGGCCAACCAGTTCTCCACCACCACCAAGCTGAACGGTAAGGCCACCATGGTGCTGGGCGGTGCCGCCGATCCGCTCTACGGTGCGGAAGAGAACAAGCTCTTCGGCGACCCCAAGGCTGACAACGTCACCTTCAACTACGACGTTCAGCTGAACCTGGACACCAGCTTCACCGGTAAGGACCTGCTCCGCACCCGTCTGCGGGCTGGCAACTTTGCCGACTCCATCTTCGGTAACGACAACACCACCATGGAGGTGGCGTTCCAGGAGGATGACGGTGACGATGTGGTCGGCATCAACCGTCTCTTCTACCAGTTCCCGATCGGCGACAACTTCACCGCCACCTTCGGTGCCAAGGTCCGTCAGGACGACATGCTGGCCATGTGGCCCAGCGCCTATCCGGCTGACACGATCCTCGACATCTTCACCTACGCCGGTGCCCGCAGCACCTACAGCCTGAACCTGGGTGGTGGTGCAGGTCTGTGGTGGAAGAAGAACGGCTGGAGCATCAGCGCTGCCTACGTTTCCAACGAGAACGCAGCTCAGAACTCCTTCATCGGTGCCGGTGAGGATTACACCGCCACGGCTCAGCTTGGTTACGCCGCTGAGAACTGGGGCATCGCCGCGGCTTACACCTTCTCTGACTTCGGCACCTATTTCGGCTTCAGTCCGGATACGGTCAACAGCGCTGGCGTGAGCGCCTACTGGCAGCCCAAGCAGGCCAGCTGGTTCCCCTCGATCAGCGCTGGCGCCGGCTGGGATGATCAGTTCGATGGCGACAACTACAGCTGGATGGTCGGCCTGCAGTGGGCTGATGCCTTCATGAAGGGCAACGCCCTCGGCGCGGCCGTCGGCAGCGCCGGTCAAATTGGCTCCTTCGGTACCAAAGGAATCTGGTTCGAAGATGCCGAAGAGACCCTGGCTGTTGAACTCTGGTACAAGTTCCAGGTCACCGACAACATCAGCGTGACCCCCGCCGTGTTCTATATCCAGAACGACAACGGCTTCGACGACACCGTCGGCGGTCTGGTCAAGACCACCTTCAAGTTCTGATCCCAGGATCAGCTCGGGCTGGTTACCTCACACATCACCAGCCCTTCGTCCTCCACTTCTCATCCCCCGTCCTCCCTCGACCCCGGCTTCGGCCGGGGTTTTTTCTTGGCCGTCATCCGCCTCGGCGCCCCGTAGGCTGCCAGCAGGCGCAGATGATGCGGGAGGGCGGCCTCTGGCGGTTGACGATCCCTATGCCGTGCTGGGCGTCTCACGCCAGGCCACGGCCGCCGAGATCAAGGCGGCCTACCGCGCCCTGGTCAAGCGGCACCACCCCGATGCCGGTGGTGACGATCAGCGCATCCTGGCGCTCAATGCCGCCTGGGAGGTGCTCGGTGATGCCGAGAGCCGCCGGCGCTTCGACCGTCAGATCGGCCAGCCTCATGCCGCCGGCGCCCGGCCTCGGCCGACGCCAGGGCCTCAGGCCAGTCGGAGCCGGTCAAGGCCAGTGAGCAGGAGCTCCTCGACTGGCTGCAGCAGGTTGTGGCCCCCATCGATCGCCTGCTCGGTCAGGTGATCAATCCCTTTCCCGCCGAACTCAGGGCCCTCGCCGCCGATCCCTACGACGATGAGTTGATGGAGCACTTCTGCGCCTTCCTGCAGAGCAGCCAGTCTCGCCTGGCTCGGGTGGAAACCCTCTACCGTTCCCATGCCTGCCCGGCGGGACTTGAGGCGTTCAGCCTTGATCTCTATCACTGCCTCAGCCTGGTGAAGGACGCTCTTACCGATCTGGAGCGCTACACCCTGGGCTACGTGGATTCCTATCTGCGCGATGGCCGCGAGCTGCTGCGCAAGGCACAGGCCCGCCGCCGCCAACTTCAGTCCGAATCCCGCCAGCTGCGCCGCTGAGCTCAGCCCGGGAAGGGTTCGAGCTGATCCAGCCGCAGCCACACATCGGGAACCGGCCGCCGCCAGCGCAGCTGGGCGTAGGCGCCCTGCACCGCCAGGATCTCGCCGGGGCCCTCGAAGATGTAGGCGGGCGCTTCGCTGTCGCTGGCGCGGGCCTCGAGGCTGCTGCGGTAGGCATCGCGATTCACTCGCACCAGGGCGCCCTTCTTGAACGTTGCGGGGGCGGTGGTTTCGGCGGCCATCACTGCACGGCGGATAGCCTGAAGGTTAGGTGCTGCCTGCCGCCAGATGCGCTTGCTGTTGCTGGGCTGCTCGGGCTTCGTGGGACGTGAGCTGGTGCCCTATCTGCTCGAGCTGGGCCATGAGCTCACCCTCGTCAGCCGGCGGCAGCAGCCCTTCCCCCAGCTCACCGGTGAGCGCTTCAGCAGCCTGCAGCTCGATCCGGCCGACCCGGCCAGCTGGCAGCACGACCGGCTCGATGCCGCCCTTGCCCGCGCCGAAGGGGTGGTGAACCTGGCCGGTGAGCCGATCGCCGATCAGCGCTGGACTGCGGCCCACCGCCAACGGCTGTTCGACAGCCGCGTGCGTACCACGGAGTTGCTCGTGGCAGCCATGACCAGGTTGSGGCATCCTGTGCTCCTCAGCGCGATGTCTTCAATACGTAGTTTATACGTCATATCAGACATGGGGCCGATCGTCCATATTGTCCGTGTCGAGAGC
>NZ_LFEK01000081.1 GCF_001039265.1 Synechococcus sp. GFB01
TGTCTGAGCCCGGCGCCCAGAGTGGGGCGAGCCCTTCTCGATCTCCTCGTGCCCATGGCCTCCACGGCCGACCATCGCCCCGCCGCCCTGCAGCGTCTGATCCGCACCCTGCGGCCCCACCGCGGCCAGGTGTGGCTGGCTGCCGGCTGCTCGGTGCTCAACAAGCTGTTCGATCTCGNCCCCCCCGGTGCTGATCGGGCTGGCGGTGGATGTGGTGGTGCAGCAGGAGACCGCCTGGTTGAGCCGCTTCGGTTTCACGGCGGTGCCGCAGCAGCTGGCTGTGCTGGCGGTGCTCTCGTTCCTGATCTGGAGCGCCGAGTCGCTGTTCGAATACCTCTACGGCCTGCTCTGGCGAAACCTCGCCCAGACGGTGCAGCACGAGCTGCGGCTGGAGGCCTACGACCACCTTCAGAAGCTGGAGATGGCCTTCTTCGAGGCCGGCAGCAGCGGCCGCCTGATGGCCGTTCTCAACGACGACATCAACCAGCTGGAGCGCTTCCTGGATCACGGCGCCAACGAGATCCTGCAGCTGCTCACCACCGTGCTGGCCGTGGGCGGGGCGATGGTGGTGCTCTCCCCCGGGGTGGCCGGGGTGTCGTTCATCCCGATCCCGGTGATCCTCTGGGGATCGCTGCGCTTCCAGCGGCGCCTGGCTCCCCGCTATGCGGCCGTGCGCGAGCAGGCCGGCGATCTGGCCAGCCGGCTGAGCAACAACCTCGGCGGCATGCTCACGATCAAGAGCTACACCGCCGAAACCTGGGAGCTGGCCCGACTGGAGCAGCAGAGTCAGGCCTACAGGCAGGCCAACCGCCGGGCAATCCGCCTGTCGGCGGCCTTCGTGCCCCTGATCCGCTACGCGATCCTGTTCGCCTTCATCGCCATCCTGGTGATCGGCGGTCTGCAGGCCTGGCAAGGCCAGATCGCCACCGGCAGCTATGCCTTCCTGGTGTTCATCACCCAGCGGCTGCTCTGGCCGCTCACCACCCTGGGCCGCACCCTCGACGACTATCAGCGGGCGATGGCCTCCACCAACCGGGTCCTCGATCTGCTGGACACACCGATCGCCATCCCCAGCGGTGATCGCCCCCTGCCCGTCGGCCAGGTGCGCGGCGAGCTGCGGTTCGAGTCGGTTCACTTCGCCTACCCGGGCCGCTCACCGCTGCTGCACCACTTCAACCTCGACATCCCGGCCGGCAGCACGATCGGCATCGTGGGCTCCACAGGATCGGGCAAGAGCACCCTGGTGAAGCTGCTGCTGCGGCTCTATGAGATCCAGGGCGGCTGGATCCGGCTCGATGGCATTCCGATCCAGGAGCTGCGGCTCGACGACCTGCGCCGCGCCATCGGCCTGGTGAGCCAGGAGGTGTTCCTGTTTCACGGAACGGTGGCCGAGAACATCGCCTACGGCAGCTTCGAGGCGCCCAGGGCGGCGATCGAGCGGGCCGCGCAGCTGGCCGAGGCTGCCGGTTTCATCGAAACCCTGCCTCAGGGATACGACACGGTGGTGGGAGAGCGGGGCCAGCGCCTCTCCGGTGGCCAGCGTCAGCGCATCGCCCTGGCCCGGGCGATCCTCAAGAATCCGCCGGTGCTGATCCTCGATGAGGCCACCGCCGCGGTCGACAACGAAACCGAAGCGGCGATCCAGCGCTCGCTCGATCTGATCACCGCGGCGCGGACCACCCTGGTGATCGCCCACCGCCTGTCCACCGTGCGCCACGCTGATCGCATCGTGGTGATGGAGCAGGGGCGGATCGTGGAAAGCGGCCGCCATGAGCAGCTGATCGCCGCCGATGGGGCCTATGCCAACCTCTGGCGGGTGCAGGCCGGTCTGCGCAGCGGCGAGACCCTGAGCCTCTGATCCAATGCTGACCTAGGTTCTGCCAGATGAGGAGGTCAGTGGCCAGGCGGCCCCGAAAGCGTGCCCAGCGCGGCCCGATGCTTCTGGCCATCGTGGTGGGCCTGAGCAGCGGCCTGTTGCTGGCGGCGCCGCTGCGGCAGTGGCTCAGCAGCAACCCTCTCGAAGCCAACCCGGCGATCACCAACCCCTTCGCCGCCTGGACCGGCGTGGGCGACCAGGACATCCTGCTGCTCGGCACGGATGTGGGTGGTGGCAACACCGACGTGATCGCGAGCCTGCGGGTCGATGGCACCACCACGCGCATCATCCAGGTACCCCGCGACAGCTACATCGAGGCCGAGGGCTACGGTCCGCACAAGATCAATGCGCTCTACAGCCTCGGCGGCACCGACCTGGTGAAGCGGGAACTCTCCCGCAAGCTGGGCCGACCGATCACCCACCACGTGGTGGTGAACCTGGCGGCGATCCGTCGCATGGCCGATGCCATCGGTGGCATCGAGGTGGACGTGCCCAAGCGCATGTACTACGTGGACAACAGCCAGGGGCTCTACATCGATCTGCAACCCGGCGTGCAGAACCTCAAGGGGCGAGACCTGGAGGGTTTTCNTCCGCTTCCGTCACGACGAGATGGGCGACATCGGCCGGATCGAGCGCCAGCAGCTGGCTCTGCAGTCTCTGTTCCGCAAGCTCACCCGGCCCGAGCAACTGGTGCGGCTGCCCTCCCTGCTGGCCGCCGCCGGCAAGGATCTCAAGACGGACCTCGGTCCGATGGAGCTGGGCGGCCTGATCACGGCCATGGGAACGACCAAGCTCGAGACCCAGCGGCTCGGTGGACGCCCGTTCATGAGCGACGGCATCAGCTACTGGGAGGCGGACTGGCCCCAATCGGGCAGCGACCAGCTCAGCGCGGACCGGGAGCGCGATCGCGCCATCTACTGATCCCAGCAGCAGCACCAGGATCGGCAGGCCGCCGTAGTGCGGCCTCGGCAAGGCGATCGGCCAGCACCTCCACAGCAACCGGCACCGCGCTGAAGGCCCCGCTGAAGCCGCTGCACACCCACAGCCCCGGCTGGCCGGGGACGGATCCGGAGAGCGGCGCCCCATCGCTGCAGAACGCCACCGGCACCTGGCGATAACAGCCGGGCCAGCTGCTCATGGACGGGACGAGCGTTGCCAGAGCCTGTCGCAGGCGGAACTCCATCACCTGCGGATCGGGCGGCTGANCCCACCGGCAGACCGGGCCGCAGCAGCGAGATCTGGCCCGCCAGCCAACCACCACCCCACGGCACCAGGCCACCATCCACCACCCATGCTTCGGCCGTCAGTTGCGGTGCCCGTCCCTCCAGCTCCAGCCGCTGCATCCGATAGGGCAGCAGAGCTCCTCCTGGCGGCAGCCTCAGACCTTCCGGGAGCCGATCGAGCTGCAGCACTCCGGCCCAGCTGACCCGCAGCGTGTCGGGAAGAGAGGGCCACAGCTGCCGGCAGAAGGCACCGGCGGCCAGCACGAGCTGGCCTGNCTCGATGCGCTCCTCCTGCCCCGCGGAGCTCACCAGGGTGAGCTGCCAGCGGTTCCCGTGTCGCTGCGGCGGAGCGGGGACCCGGCCGCAGCGCCTGATCACACCGCATCGCTCCAGAGCGGGCACCAGGGCCTGGAGCAGCACCACGGGATCGACGCGGGCCAGCGGCAACGCCAAGGGCGCCACCAACCACCCGGGCAGCCAGCGCTGCCGCAGGCCAGCCCCGTGCAGCCGCACCGGCAGAGGCCGCAGGCCCAGGTCGCCATGCCAGCGCTGCAGGCGCCTCCAGGCGCGATCACCGGCCGGCAGCAGCACCCCGTAGCTCAGACCGGTGGCACCCGTCCCCGCGGCCGCATCCACCAGGGTGACCTGCCCCCCCCGCCGGCTCAGCGCCAGGGCGAGCAGGCTCCCCGCCAGCCCACCGCCCACCACCACCACGCTCCAGGCGGGGTCCGCCGGCGGTGCGCCGCTCACCTCACACCAGCAGCGTGAAGGAGGTCACCACCTGATGAAAGAGATCCTTCACCTTGCCCCAGCGGATCTCATTGGTGCTGGCTGCGAAGGTGTAGAGGCGACCGCGGTCGACCACCACCGTGGCGAGCTCATGACGGTCCCGATCCTCGAGATGCACGGCGTATTCCAGGTCGTAGAAGGTACGGCCGTCGCTCTGCCGTTCATCGGCCTGCACCAGCTCCGCCTGCGACCGCTGCCGTCCGGTGCGATCACGCTGCGGCGCAGCTGCTCGCCCACGGCCACCGCACTGCCGAGACTGGTGAGCTCACGATCCTGCGTCACCTCCGACACCACCAGGCTGAGGGTTTCATCGCTGTTGATCAGGTCGTGAAACACCACCTGAGGGCCACCGCTCACCTGCACACGGGTCCAGCCGGTGGGGTAGAGGAACGCATAGCGACCATCGGGACTCTGGAAACGCTGCAGACCTGCTGCGGCGGCGCTGCAGCCCACCAGCACCAGGGCCAGCAGCAGGGCCAGGGCACGGGGCAGCTGACGGCGGAACAACGACATGGCGGCGGGCAGGGGGTGAACGGGCAGCCGGACGACGCCGGGGCGCTGCGTCATTCTGGGGGTGCCGTCGCCCGGCTCGCTCTGCCTAGAGTCGCGCCACCCGCAGCGGTTCCCTGAGCGGCTACACGCGCCCGTTGGCCCGGCTGATCGATCAGTTCGAACGGCTGCCCGGCATCGGGCCCCGCACGGCCCAGCGTCTGGCCCTGCATCTGATCCGTCAGCCCGAGGAGCAGATCCGTGCCTTCGCCGATGCCCTGCTGGCCGCCCGCACCCAGGTGGGGCAATGCCGGTGCTGCTTCCATCTCTCCGCCGACCCCCTCTGTGAGATCTGCCGGACCGACGAGCGCCACAACGGCCAGATCTGCGTGGTGGCCGATTCCCGCGATCTGCTGGCGATGGAGCGGACCCGCGAGTTCCGGGGCAGCTATCACGTGCTCGGCGGTCTGATCTCGCCGATGGACGGCGTCGGTCCGGAGCTGCTTCAGATCCAGCCCCTGGTGCAGCGGGTGGCCGGCAGCGGTGGAGCGATCGCGGAGCCGCCGGTGCAGGAGGTGATCCTGGCCCTCACGCCGAGCGTGGAGGGGGACACCACCAGCCTCTATCTGGCCCGGTTGCTGAGACCGTTCACGACCGTGACCCGCATCGCCTACGGCCTGCCGGTGGGCAGCGAACTCGACTACGCCGACGAGGTGACCCTGGCGCGAGCTTCGAGGGTCGCCGCGCCGTGGAGTGATCCCCGCAGTGATCCCCTCGTCGCCATGAGCAGACCCAGCCGCTACAGCGCCATCCCCCCCGCCGAACGGCTGCCCCCCTGGCTGCAGCGCCCGGTGGGCAATGCCTCCCAGCTGGCCGATGTGCAGACGGTGGTGAAGCAGCAGCGGCTGCACACCATCTGCGAGGAGGGGCGCTGCCCCAACCGGGCCGAGTGCTACGCAGCCGGCACGGCCACCTTCCTGCTGGGGGGACCGATCTGCACCCGCAGCTGCGCCTTCTGCCAGGTGGAGAAGGGCCAGGCGCCGGTGCCGGTGGACGCCGCCGAACCCGGGCGGGTGGCCGAGGCGGTGGCGGTGCTGGGGCTGCGCCACGTGGTGCTCACCGCCGTCGCCCGCGACGACCTGCACGACCATGGCGCCGGCCTGTTCACCGGCACGATGGCGGCGATCCGGCGCCGCGACCCGACCGTGGCGATCGAGGTGCTCACCCCCGATTTCTGGGGCGGCCACCGCGATCCGGCCGCCGGCGAGCGGGCCCAGCGGCAGCGCCTGGCTGCGGTGCTGGCGGCGCAACCGGTGTGCTTCAACCACAACCTGGAGACGGTGGAACGGCTCCAGGGTGAGGTGCGTCGCGGGGCCACCTACCGGCACTCCCTGGGCCTGCTGGCGGCCGCCCGCGAGCTGGNCCCACCATTCCCACCAAGAGTGGCCTGATGCTGGGTCTGGGGGNAACCCGCGAGGAAGTCATCGCCACCCTGACCGACCTGCGCGCCGTGGACTGCCAGCGCCTCACCCTGGGCCAGTACCTGCGCCCCTCGCTCAGCCACCTGCCGGTGGCCCGCTACTGGCGGCCGGAGGAGTTCGAGGAACTGGGCGCCATCGCCCGGGCGATGGGTTTCGCCCAGGTGCGCAGTGGTCCGCTCGTACGCTCCAGCTATCACGCCGGCGAGGCGCCCTGAACCTCGCGGCTGAGCGATCCAGCAGATGCAGATCGGCGCCTTCGCCAGCTTCAACATCGCGATCATGGTGCTGGCGGCCGGCAAGCTGCTGCACCGGCGCCTCAAGCCGCTGCGCACGTTCAACATTCCCGAGCCGGTGGCCAGCGGTCTGCTGGTGAGCCTGCTGCTGGGACTGGTCCATGCCGTGAGCGGTCTGGAGGTGGGCTTCGATCTGGCGGCCAGGGATTTCCTGCTCCTCTATTTCTTCGCCGGCATCGGCCTCAACGCCGACGTACGCACCCTGCGCAGTGGCGGCTGGCCGCTGCTGATCCTGCTGGCCGCCACCGTGGTGTTCATCACGCTGCAGAACCTGACGGGCGTGGCCATGGCCGGCCTGCTGGGGCTCGATCCGCTGGTGGGCCTGCTCACCGGTTCGGTATCGCTGGTGGGCGGCCACGGCACGGCGATCGCCTGGGGGNCCCGCTTCGCCGAGCTGCACGGCGTGGCCAGCGCCGTGGAGATCGGTACGGCCAGCGCCACCCTCGGGCTGATTCTCTCCGCCCTGATGGGCGGTCCGATCGCCAGGATTCTGATCCGCCGCGCCCCGCCGCCGGTGCCGCCACCGGCCAACGGGACGCTGCGGGACCCGATGGCGGAAACCGCCAGGCCCGGTCCGCCGATCACCAGCTTCCAGCTGCTCGCCACCCTGTTCTGGCTGAACGTGTGCCTGGGCCTCGGGCAGCTGATCCACGACACCCTCAAGGCCATGGGGGGCAACCTGCCCCTGTTCGTGTGTGCCCTGTTCGCCGGCATCCTCCTCACCAACACCATCCCGCGGCTGGTGCGGCTGCCGTGGCCGGCCAACAGCTCCACCCTGGCGGTGGTGTCGGATGTGGCGCTGGGGGTGTTCCTGGCGATGTCGCTGATGAGNCTGCAGTTGTGGACGCTCCAGGGACTGGGCGGGCCGCTGCTGCTGATCCTGGCGGTGCAGTTCCTGATCGCCTTCGCCTACGCGCTTCTGGTCGTGTTCCGGGTCATGGGCCGCGACTACCAGGCCGCCGTGATCTGCGCCGGCTTCGGCGGCTTCTCGATGGGAGCCACGCCGACGGCGATGGCCAACATGGCCGCCGTCACCCAGACCTACGGCCCGGCCGAGCGGGCCTTCCTGATCCTGCCCCTGGTGTCGGGCTTCTTCGTGGACATCACCAACTCGCTGGTGATCCAGAGCTTCATCAGCTGGCTGGGCTGAACGCAGCCGCCGTGCCCGGTGGCCTCCGATGGGTCGCCGGAGCCTCGGATCGGCCAGGCTGCGGCCAGGCTGCGGCCAGCATGGCACCGGTGTGCTCCTGGTTGCCCCGATGCCGGAACCGATCCCGCCCCCGGGCGACCCCGCCCAGCCCCGCCTGGAGCTGCTGACGCTGCTGCGGGAAGGAGGTCGGGGCGCCGCCAACCGCCAGGGGGAACGGGTGCGCCAGCTGTTCGTCACTCTGGAGCGTGCCACCCCGGCCGATCTGACCG
>NZ_LFEK01000082.1 GCF_001039265.1 Synechococcus sp. GFB01
ACGAGGACGACACCACCGTGGCAGACCTGGTGGCGGATTACAGAGCCGCCACACCCACGGCAGCCGTGGTGGCGCTGCTTTCCGGATCGACGCCTTGCCCAGGCGAACCTGACGCAACTGCGCAGACACCTGGGCCAGCTGGTGCTGCTGCGCCTGCAGAGCGAACGGCGGCAGGTCGAGCAATGCCGCGAGCTGCTGCAGCGTTGTCACCCCAGCCTGATTCTGGAACACCATCGGGAGCAGCTCCGTCAGGCCCGGCGCCTGCTTCGGGCCCTCTCGCCGAGCCATCTGCTCGAGCGCGGCTTCAGCCTGGTTCGTGACCGGCAGGGACAGTTGCTGCGTTCGGTCGCGGCAGTGAACAGCGACCAGGAGATCGTGGTGCAACTCGCGGATGGCGAACTGGATGCCAGGGTGGTTCGCATTCGTCCTGCCCCCCTTGACTGCCGCCATGGCCAAGGTGAACAGCGATCCCGCCGCCAAGACCGGAGCCGGAGGCCGCCGACGCCCCGCCGAGCCTGATCCCGTCGATGTTGCAGCCGATCTCAGCTACAGAGAGTCGCGCACAGCCCTGGATCTCACCCTCGCCGAGCTGCAGGCCAGCGATCTGGATGTGGAAGCGATGAGCGGGCTCTACCGCCGTGCCGAGGCCTATGCCAGGCGCTGCGAGCAGCTGCTGGATCAAGTCGAGCAGGACGTTGCTCTCTGGAGCAGCGACAATCCCGACGCAACACCGATCCCGTACGCACCATGACCACCTCAGCAGCGCCTGGGGGCCGGCCCGCTCGGGGGCTCCCGTGGTTGCAGTGGCTGTATCTGGCCCTGGCCATCGCCGGAGCGATCCTGCCCTGGCTCGCCAATGTCGAATTCATCCGCAGCAGCGGCCAGCCCTTTGACATGGGCCTGTTCATCGCGATGGCGAACGCCAATCCCGCCGCCAGGTCCCTGTCGCGGGATCTGGCCATCGGTGCCACCGCCGTGGTGATCTGGATGGTGCAGGAGAGCCGTCGCCTGCAGATGCGCGGACTCGGCTGGGTGCTGCTCAGCTGCGTCACCCTGGCGTTTGCCTGCGCGGCGCCTCTGTTTCTCTATCTTCGCGAACGGCGGTTGGCCGAACTGGAACAACTCCAGAACGATGCCTGATGCAGCCGGGGGGGTGTGCGGGCCGCTCAGTCCCGGTCATTCACCACTTCCACATCGATGGTCACGTCACGGGCGTCGATCTCAAGCCCGGCGGAGGGGACCTGACGATCAGCAGGGGAACTGGCCTGCTGCTCATAGGGGGAGCCGCAGGCAGGGCACTGGTCCAGACCGATTGCACTGAAGCCGCAGACAGCACAGGTGCGCATGCGCCGCTGCAGCACCTGCCAGGCGAGGAAGCCGGCGGCCCCGAGCAACAGGGGCAACAGCAGGATGGTGAGTGTGATGCCGCCAAGCACGTCGAGGAGCAGGCGGCCCGCTGGGATCGGTGCGAGCAGCAGCACCGCAGCGAGCACGATCCAGAACCAGGGGAGGGGACGTTGCATCACGCAGAGTCGGCGCCAAGGCCATCCTGCACCGGTGGTGAGCGGAGGTCCACCGGCGCCGGCCTCTGCCGACGCCAGCCAATAAAAAGCCACCCGAGCGGGTGGCTTCTTCGGCATCCGCCTGGATGCAGAATCATTAGGCGGTATGACGCATCGACAGAATGAAGATTTTACCTGGCATCGACCTATTTTCTCAGGGGCTGCCCCCAAATATCGTCGGCGCTGCAGCGTTTCACAGCCGAGTTCGAGATGGTTCGGAGTGGTTCCACTGCGCCATGGACACCAGGATAGTCGCTTCATCCCCAGGTGAACCCTGAGAACTGCATAGGTTAGGCCAATGATTTCTGATCGCTCAGCATCATCTCGCCCTCTGGAAATCAGCTGGCAACGGCATCGCCGCTGCTCTTAGAGCTCGAGTGTTGGTCAAGCCCTCGGTCTATTAGTACTCCTCCGCTTCACGCATTGCTGCGCTTCCACGTAGAGCCTATCAACGGGTGTTCTTCCCGTGACCTTACTGGCTTAAGCCATGGGAACACTCATCTTGAGGTGGGCTTCCCACTTAGATGCTTTCAGCGGTTATCCACTCCGCACATGGCTACCCAGCGTTTACCGTTGGCACGATAACTGGTACACCAGAGGTGCGTTCCTCCCGGTCCTCTCGTACTAGGGAGAAATCCTCTCAATGTTCCTGCGCGTGCACCGGATATGGACCGAACTGTCTCACGACGTTCTGAACCCAGCTCGCGTACCGCTTTAATGGGCGAACAGCCCAACCCTTGGGACCGACTTCAGCCCCAGGTTGCGATGAGCCGACATCGAGGTGCCAAACCTCCCGTCGATGTGAACTCTTGGGGGAGATCAGCCTGTTATCCCTAGAGTAACTTTTATCCGTTGAGCGACGGCCCTTCCACGCAGAACCGTCGGATCACTAAGGCCGACTTTCGTCCCTGTTCGACTTGTAGGTCTCACAGTCAAGCTCCCTTCTGCCTTTACACTCGTCGGCTGATTTCCAACCAGCCTGAGGGAACCTTTGCGCGCCTCCGTTACCTTTTAGGAGGCGACCGCCCCAGTCAAACTGCCCACCTGATACTGTCCGGCCCCCGGATAACGGGCGGCCGTTAGAACTCTAGCTCGGAAAGAGTGGTATCTCACCGTTGGCTCACCATCACCCGCAAGCAATGGATCAAAGCCTCCCACCTATCCTGCGCATTCCGAGCCCGAGCACAATACCAAGCTACAGTAAAGCTTCATAGGGTCTTTCTGTCCGGGTGCACGTAGTCCGCATCTTCACAGACAATTCTATTTCGCCGAGCCTCTCTCCGAGACAGCGCCCAGATCGTTACGCCTTTCGTGCGGGTCGGAACTTACCCGACAAGGAATTTCGCTACCTTAGGACCGTTATAGTTACGGCCGCCGTTCACCGGGGCTTCAGTCGCCAGCTTCGCTTACGCTGACCAGCTTCCTTAACCTTCCGGCACTGGGCAGGCGTCAGCCCCATACATCTCTTGCGACTTAGCGGAGACCTGTGTTTTGGTAAACAGTCGCCTGGGCCTCTTCACTGCGACCACCTTGCGGTGGCACCCCTTCTCCCGAAGTTACGGGGCCATTTTGCCGAGTTCCTTAGAGAGAGTTACCTCGCGCCCCTCGGTATTCTCTACCACCCTACCTGTGTCGGTTTCGGGTACAGGCAGTCATGCCTTAACGGGTATAGGGCTTTTCTTGGAAGCTTGACGTCACCCACTTCGCTGCCGTAGCAGCTCGCACTCACGCCTCAGCTCAAGCTGTTTTCGCCAGCTCTCAACGCCTCGAACGCTTGGACCAGTAACCAACATCTGGCTGGGCTAGCCTTCTCCGTCCCCTTCCCAAAACATGACCGGTACAGGAATGTTGACCTGTTGTCCATCGACTACGCCTTTCGGCCTCGCCTTAGGTCCTGACTAACCCTCCGTGGACGAGCCTGCCGGAGGAACCCTTAGGGTTTCGGGGCATGGGATTCTCACCCATGTTTCGCTACTCAAGCCGACATTCTCACTTCCATGCAGTCCACGCCCGCTTACGCTAACGCTTCACCCCACATGGACGCTCCCCTACCATTGATAAATCAATCCGCAGCTTCGGTACAACGCTTAGCCCCGTTCATTTTCGGCGCAGGATCGCTCGACCAGTGAGCTATTACGCACTCCTTTGAGGATGGCTGCTTCTAGGCAAACCTCCTGGTTGTCTGGGCAATCCCACCTCCTTTATCACTCAGCGTTGATTTGGGGACCTTAGCTGGCGGTCTGGGCTGTTTCCCTTTCGACCATGGAGCTTATCCCCCACAGTCTGACTGCCTTGCTACACACAGGGTATTCAGAGTTCGTCTCGATTTGGTACCGCTCTCGCAGCCCGCACCGAAACGGTGGCTTTACCCCCCTGCTGGAGCACAAGACGCTACGCCTCAACGTATTTCGGGGAGAACCAGCTAGCTCCGGGTTCGATTGGCATTTCACCCCTAACCACAGCTCATCCGCTGATTTTTCAACATCAGTCGGTTCGGACCTCCACTTGGTATCACCCAAGCTTCATCCTGGCCATGGTTAGATCACCCGGGTTCGGGTCTATAAACACTGACGATCGCCCTATTCAGACTCGCTTTCGCTGTGGCTCCACCATTCCCGGTTTAACCTGCCAGTGCCTATAAGTCGCCGGCTCATTCTTCAACAGGCACGCGGTCACCCGATCAGTCGGGCTCCCACTGCTTGTAAGCTCACGGTTTCATGTTCTGTTTCACTCCCCTCCCGGGGTTCTTTTTCACCTTTCCCTCGCGGTACTGTTGCGCTATCGGTCACACAGGAGTACTTAGCCTTACGAGGTGGTCCTCGCGGATTCACACGGAATTTCACGTGCTCCGTGCTACTCGGGATACAGCTAGGCCAACTTCATTTTCGAATACGGGGCTTTCACCCTCTGTGGCGCGCCATTCAAACGCTTCTTCTAAATCCGTTGGTCCACATTGCTGTCCCACAACCCCGATGGGCGAACCCATCGGTTTAGGCTGGTCCCCGTTCGCTCGCCGCTACTGAGGGAGTCGTTTTACTTTCCTTTCCTCCAGCTACTAAGATGTTTCAGTTCGCTGGGTTGGCTCGCACCGCCCTATGGATTCAGGCGGCCGTTCTAGGGGTTGCCCCATTCGGAAATTCCCGGATCAAAGCGTGTTTCCAGCTCCCGAGACTTATCGCAGGTAACCACGTCCTTCATCGCCTCTGTGTGCCAAGGTATCCACCATGAGCCCTTTGTAGCTTGACCAATGTATCTTCCCAGTGCTTCAGGCTGTTGAGGCCCATTCTCCAAGATTCACCTTGATTGCTCCTCACTGGCTTTTGGACCACTGATTGACAATCCGGTTTGAATGCCAGGATCAAACTCCCGATCTCGGCGGGATCAGAAGAACACTGGAAAGTCTCGGCTCTAAACTCAATAGAACGCCAGTTCTCACTGGACATCCATGAGATGCTTTCTTTCCAGACTCACCTATGCAGTTGTCAAGGTTCGCGCTGAACACAGACTCCGATCTCTCAGAGCCTTGAGTTCAGCATCCAATCAACCTGATCAGGAATGATTGGAGGCTGAAATCATCAGCTGCACTGATCTTGGTCATCCCAGTCGAAGTTCCTGGCGACGTCTCCGTCGCGTTCGACTTGAGGGTCTGGCAGTGCGCAGAGCGTGGCATGGAGGTTAGCGGACTCGAACCGCTGACATCCTGCTTGCAAAGCAGGCGCTCTACCAACTGAGCTAAACCCCCAAACACGAATGGGCCATCCTGGACTTGAACCAGGGACCTCACCCTTATCAGGGGTGCGCTCTAACCACCTGAGCTAATGCGCCGAGGAGTTCGACCTCTCAGTAACATCAAAAATCAGCCTTGATCAATTCAATCAAAGCCGACTTTCAACATCCCTTTGGGGTGACCTAGACGAAGTTTAGGAACTGAACCTGATCAGCCGCTAGAGCTGTCAGGCTGAGGTACCGATCGACCATCGAGATGACAGGACTTTGGTTTCATCACAATGTGGATGAAACATCAGAGTCAGTTGTTGTCTCCCTGTTAGGAGGTGATCCAGCCGCACCTTCCGGTACGGCTACCTTGTTACGACTTCACCCCAGTCATCAGCCCCACCTTCGACGTCCTCCTCCACAAGGGTTGGAGTAACGGCTTCGGGCGTGGCCAACTTCCATGGTGTGACGGGCGGTGTGTACAAGGCCCGGGAACGTATTCACCGCAGTATGCTGACCTGCGATTACTAGCGATTCCTCCTTCACGTAGCGAGTTGCAGCCTACGATCTGAACTGAGCCACGGTTTATGGGATTTGCTAGCTCTCGCGAGTTTGCTGCCCTTTGTCCGTAGCATTGTAGTACGTGTGTAGCCCAGGATGTAAGGGGCATGATGACTTGACGTCATCCACACCTTCCTCCGGTTTATCACCGGCGGTCTCTCTAGAGTGCCCAACTGAATGCTGGCAACTAAAGACGTGGGTTGCGCTCGTTGCGGGACTAACCCAACATCTCACGACACGAGCTGACGACAGCCATGCACCACCTGTCACTGCGCTCCCGAAGGCACCCCCCGATTTCTCAGGGGTTCGCAGGATGTCAAACCCTGGTAAGGTTCTTCGCGTTGCATCGAATTAAACCACATACTCCACCGCTTGTGCGGGCCCCCGTCAATTCCTTTGAGTTTCACACTTGCGTGCGTACTCCCCAGGCGGAACACTTAACGCGTTGGCTACGACACCGAGGGGGTCGATTCCCCGACACCTAGTGTTCATCGTTTACGGCCAGGACTACAGGGGTATCTAATCCCTTTCGCTCCCCTGGCTTTCGTCCATGAGCGTCAGTTATGGCCCAGCAGAGCGCCTTCGCCACTGGTGTTCTTCCCGATATCTACGCATTTCACCGCTACACCGGGAATTCCCTCTGCCCCTACCACACTCAAGCCTCACAGTTTCCATTGCCGAAATGGAGTTAAGCTCCACGCTTTGACAACAGACTTACGAGGCCGCCTGCGGACGCTTTACGCCCAATAATTCCGGATAACGCTTGCCACTCCCGTATTACCGCGGCTGCTGGCACGGAATTAGCCGTGGCTTATTCCTCAAGTACCGTCAGATCTTCTTCCTTGAGAAAAGAGGTTTACAGCCCAGAGGCCTTCATCCCTCACGCGGCGTTGCTCCGTCAGGCTTTCGCCCATTGCGGAAAATTCCCCACTGCTGCCTCCCGTAGGAGTCTGGGCCGTGTCTCAGTCCCAGTGTGGCTGATCATCCTCTCAGACCAGCTACTGATCGACGCCTTGGTAGGCTCTTACCCCACCAACTAGCTAATCAGACGCGAGCTCATCCTCAGGCGAAATTCATTTCACCTCTCGGCATATGGGGTATTAGCGGCCGTTTCCAGCCGTTATCCCCCTCCTGAGGGCAGATTCTCACGCGTTACTCACCCGTCCGCCACTAACCCGAAGGTTCGTTCGACTTGCATGTGTTAAGCACGCCGCCAGCGTTCATCCTGAGCCAGGATCAAACTCTCCGTTGTAGGTCAGATCCTCTTGATCAACCTGAATCAAACTCTCGCTCAACTCAAGCCGCTCTCAATCTGACTTGCTCGTCACCCACAGTCTCAAGCCTCTCGGCTCTCCCTGCAGTTGGAGCCTCCTTCCTCTGACAGAAGGGTTCAAAGAGTGCACTGAATTCAAAATCTTCCGATTTCTCCTCCCTTGTCTCTCCCAGATCTCAGATCCGGTCGCGATCAGGTTCCCGCCAGCTCGTTTCAGCAGCTCGCCTCGTGAGAAGGCTCACCGCTCTCGCTCGCAGTTCCCCGTCGCTTGTTTGTTTTGACGGGACCTCACACCCTCACTTCGGCGTGCCGATGGGCTATGGCGGGCCACATGCGGCCTTCATGTCCTGCAAGGATGATTACAAGCGGTCGATGCCCGGGCGGATCGTCGGGGTGTCCATCGACTCGCGCGGGAACAAGGCCTAT
>NZ_LFEK01000083.1 GCF_001039265.1 Synechococcus sp. GFB01
CCCGTGATCGCACCCGAGCCTTGAGCTGCCTCAGCCCTGCTGCCAGTTACTCCTTCGGAGAAGACTTCGTCTCGATCCAGCCAAACACCTGATCGATCTGCCTGCGGTCGTGGATCGATTGGCCGTAGCCCGGATGATGAAAGGTGGGGCGATCCATAGCGGAGTGGCCAAGGGTGTGGATGTTCTGGGCGACGGGGCCTGATGCCTGAGAAGCGCAGATCGGCCACGAAATCCCTGGTGTCATAGCCCTTGTCGGCCCCGGTGTCTTCTGGTGGTCACGCCACGTGCGCGCGCCATCCGTACGGCCGGCCGCCGCACGGTGCCCATAGCCGTCTGCTGGGGTGATCTCGCTGGCCACGACCGCACCGTGGCTCCGGAAGTCGCTCCTTCCGCTGCGAGGCGGTTCTCCATGAGGCAGTGCCCCAGGTCGCTGAGGCAGGCCCCGGACATCACCCCTGGGGCGCGTCCTTTCCTTGCCGGTTGAGCCGCCGAATCCCTTGCCGCCACTGGTCGGTGGTGGAACGTCGTCGATTCCGTCGATCCGCTGCAGCGAACTGTGGGAGGGCCAGGCCTGCAACAGGGTGCCATCGACCGAGACGTGCGCTGAACTGAGCAGCGGCATGACGGCCGGCGCCGCCAGTAACAGCTCGAGGAACGCCGCCATGAGTTGCTCATCGAGCAACGGTTCGCGGTTCATGGTGTAGCCGAAGTCGGCCGGAGGCCATCGGTGCTGGGATGCCAGACGGGATCGTGCGGGTCAGGCCGACAAACCAGCGGAACAGCAGAGCCAACAGCAGCGGCTGCGGCGGAATCGACCTCTCGTTGGGGCACGTTTTGGCAGTGGTATGCGCGTCATGGCCTTGGTGAAGCCTTCAGTGAATCGCTGGTTGCACCGCTCGCTGCACAGCAACTCAAGACTGAACGGTAATCACAGATTTTGTCCGGCGTCAGGCAGGTTTTGGGGAGCCAACCCTTCCGTGACTGTGAATTGATTGACCAAGGATGACCGAGCTAAGCCCAGAGACGCTATTTGATCTTCTCAAAAATAGAAAACATTGGCAAATACATTGCAAGCAAAATAGTTCCTACGATAAGGCCAACAATGATGATCATGATGGGCTCAAGTAAGCTTGTTAGCCCTTTCGTTAAGGTTGAAACCTCGTCCTCATAGAAATCTCCAACCTTGGACAACATCTTATCAATCTGACCTGTTTCTTCGCCAATGGCCAGCATGGACAACGCCATTGCAGGAAATACGTTCTTGCGTTGGAGAGATTCACTGAGGGGGATTCCCTGCATTACATCCTCGCTACTGCTTTGATCGAGTCAGAGATAATGGCGTTTCTTGTGGTGTCTTTGACGATCTCGAGTGATGTCAGCATTGGTACTCCAGCGGTAGTCAGCGCGCTGAAGGTACGGCAGAATTGAGCTGTGGAAGCTTTTAGGCTGAGCTCACCAAAATAGGCAGTTTCAGGATGAGAAAATCCACTGTTCTCCTGCCTGTTGGAGATCCGTAGTACCCTCGGAAAAGCATTACGCCTCCAATCAGTATAGCGATCAAGAGAAGGGCAATGGGAGACCTTAAAAGCTCACTGAATGCGACGATCAGTTGAGTAAAAGCGGGCAGTTCAGCGCCGAGCCCTTCATACATTTCTGAAAATTTTGGCACAATGAACAAGGTCATGCCAAGAAAAACCAAGATGGCGATACTCAATACAGCCAATGGGTAGATCATTGCCCCCTTCATCTGGCCTTGAAGCTTAGATCGATCTTCAAGAAGTTTTGCGAGACGACGCAAGGTTTCATCCAGCACACCGCCGACTTCTCCAGCTTCCACCATTGGCACGGTGAGGCCGTCAAAAACCTTTGGCCAACTCCGCATCGATGATGCCAGGCTCTGCCCTTGGCTCACAGCTGCACCAACATCAATCAGAGCTCGTCGAAACAGTTGGTTTTTCTGCTGGCTCGCCATCAACTCGATGCTGCGGACGATTGGTACCCCAGCATTGAGCAAAGCTGCCAGTTTGTTGGCGAACAAAGCTTTCTCGGTAATGCTCGGAGGTTTCTCGAACAGAGAAACTGATAGTGTTGCGGAGGGGTTTTTGTTTTTGCTGCTCGTGTTCCTCGTTGACCGTATGGGAGGCGCTCTTGTCGTTCAATCTGGGAGCTGATGATGCCGCGCCGTCGCAATATGTGCTTCGCCATCATCAGATCCGGAGCCTGAATCGAGAGGCTGCGATCTCGTCCAAGTCTGTCCTTGTAAGTGGCCGTGAAGGTTGCCATCAGATTCGTTCTCCGGCTAGACGTTTCAATTCCTCAGGTCGGCTGCTCTTGGTTGTGGCCTGCTCCAAGGTGATGTCGCCGGCAAGAACGAGGTCGGCGAGTGCTCTTTCCATGGTCTGCATGCCATATTGGGCGCCGTTTGGAGTTGTGAATAAATCTGGCTGTCTTTCCTTCCCTAATCATATTGGCGACGGCTGGAGTGTTGACCAGGATCTCCTGAGCCATCACACGCCCCCGCTCGCCGACTCTGGGTTTGTAGCGTTGACAGAGCGTTTGGGCGAAGACTGCTTTGAGGCTTGAGCTGAGCTGCACCCTCACCTGAGTCTGTTGGCTCGGCGGAAACACGTCGACAATGCGGTCCACGGTCTGGGCAGCAGAGCTGGTGTGCAGGGTGGCGAACACCAAATGACCAGTTTCTGCAGCTGTGATGGCGAGTTGGATTGTTTCAAGATCGCGCATCTCGCCAACCAGAATCACATCTGGATCTTCTCTCAAGGCGGCTCTCAGGGCATTTGCAAAACTATGGGTATCGTCATTCAATTGACGTTGGTGAATCACGCTCTTGTTGGATTCAATTGCGAATTCAATAGGGTCTTCGATTGTGAGAATATGTTCAGATCGGCTATGATTGATGCTGTCGAGAATCGAGGCCAGGGTCGTCGTTTTGCCAGACCCTGTGGGTCCTGTCACCAACACCAACCCATTGGGCAGGCGACTGATCTCTTCCACGATGGGAGGAAGATTAAGGGAGCTGAGTGAAGGGATCTCGCTGCCCAGAGATCTCAGACAGGCAGCAAAAGTTCCCCGCTGTCGGTAGACGTTGACACGGAAGCGTGCAACATTCTGAAGTTCGTAGGCGCAATCCAGCTCCCAGGTTTCCTCAAGCAATTTGCGCTGTGAGGTGCTGAGCATTGAGAAGATCAGCCGATCGCAGGTTTCTGGGTCAAGCCTTTGCTGCAGGATCGGCCTCAGTTGGCCGTTGAAGCGCCCGTAGGGCGGCAGCCCGACGCTGATGTGAAGATCACTGCCCCCATTATCCACCAGGAGAGCCAACAGATCTTCGATCATCAATCCGGTGCTGGCCATGGCTGGTTAGCGGGCAGTGAGGCAATAGGGGCACTCGAGCCAGTCCTCATCCAGGCCCCCACCACAGCCTTTGCAGGTCAGGGAGCTCAGGGATCGGGCCCGACGCTCGGACTCCAGACTGGCATCAGTTAACAGCATCCGTTCCACTTCGGCAAGGGTGGTCCGGCCTTCTCGAACGAGATCGAGACCATACCCCAGCAAGGTTTTCATGCCATTTTCAAGGGCCATCCTGCGCAACTGATCGGTGGTGGAACGGCTGGATACTGCTGTTGATAGCTGTTCCGTCATCTGCAGGATTTCAAAGACACCGATGCGCCCTTTGTAACCCGTTCCCTGACAGGTTGGGCAGCTGTCGACGCGCCGTGCGCCGTGATGTTGGCCCTGTAGAAACTGGTCTCAAACTCCTGGCTGGCCAACAGACCGAAACGCCTCAATTCGGCTGGATCGGGTCGATAGGTGATCCGGCATGTGGGGCAGACTCGACGCACCAGCCTCTGGGAGATGATGCCGATAAGGGAGGAACTCACCAGGAAGGGTTCAACGCCCATTTCGTCAAGGCGGGTGATCGCGCCAGGCGCATCATTGCAGTGCAGGGTCGTCAGCACGAGGTGCCCTGTCAGAGCCGCTTCAATGGCGGTCTTAGCGGTTTCCAGATCACGGGTCTCGCCCACCAGGAGCACATCCGGGTCCTGGCGCATGAAGGCCCTGAGGGCGAGGCTGAAGTCGTATCCCTTGTCCCGGTTCACCTGAGTCTGGGTGATTCCGGGGAGGGTGTATTCGATCGGATCTTCGACTGTGGAGATGTTGATGCCCGGATTGTTGCGCTCCGCGAGCATGGCGTACAGCGTGGTGGACTTGCCCGATCCCGTGGGTCCCGTGACCAGGATCATCCCGTAGGGCTTCGAGCCCATCTCCCGCACCAGCTGGCGTGCCCGTTCGCTGGTGATCAGGTGGTCCAGCCCCAGCTGGTTGGCGTTGCTGTCGAGCAGGCGCAGCACAACCTTCTCGCCATGGCGGCTCGGCAGGGTGCTGACCCTGAAATCCATCTTGCGCCCCTTGTAGATCCGGCGGATGCGGCCGTCCTGGGGCAGGCGACGCTCGGCGATATCGAGGTCCGCCATGATCTTGAAACGCGAGGTGACGGCCGGAATCAGGCTGGCGGGGAGTTGCTCGAAATGCTTCCTCAGCACGCCGTCCTGCCGGAAGCGCACCTCCAGGCCGAATTCCTGGGGTTCCACGTGAATGTCGCTCGCGTCGCAGTCGAGGGCCTCGACCAGGATCTGATTGACCAGGTTGATCACGGGAGTGTCGGGACTCCTGGCACCGGGTGGCTCCAGGACCTCGATCTGCGACTCCACGGCTGGCTGGGCGTCCTGGCTGCTGGGGAACCGCAGATCCTGGAGCAGGGAGCGTCGCACGGTGGGGCTCTCAAGGCCGGACGGCTCCATGGGGACCGCTGAGATCGGGGACTTCCTGTCTAGCGGCATTGTGGGCTGGGCAGCCTCTCTGCCGCCAGGTTCGAGGTGCGGGCTTCCGCAGCTTGTGGCGGGAGCCGCTGCCCGTTCAACATGACCTCATCCGATGTTTGGCTCGGGCCAGTCATGAGCGGCGACTTCCCCATGGACGCTGACACCACCCCGGCGGAGATCGCCGCTGATCAGACCGTTTCTCGGGATTCAGGGGCCCTGGGCGACAGTGCCGCTCCCGGCCTGGCTGATGCTTCTGGTGATCCGGCTGGTTCTGAGGCGGGCATGGCCAGCAGCGATGACGACCGGGCCTCACGCCTCGAGGCCGAGCTGGCGGCCCTGCGCGCTGACTACGACAACCTCAACGGCCAGTACATGCGCCTGGCAGCTGATTTCGACAACTACCGCAAGCGTCAGAGCCGCGACAATGAGGACCAGCGCCTCCAGATCGTCTGCTCCACCCTGAGCGAGATCCTGCCGGTGGTCGACAACTTCGATCGGGCCCGCCAGCAGCTCAATCCCCAGCACGAGGAGGCCCAGACGCTCCACCGCAGCTATCAGGGCCTCTACAAGCAGCTGGTGGAGGTGTTCAAGCAACTGGGGGTCTCGCCGATGCGAGCTGAGGGCGAGCCCTTCGACCCCAACTTGCATGAGGCCGTGCTGCGGGAGGAAAGCCACGCCCATCCCGAGGACATCGTGATCGAGGAGCTCCAGCGGGGTTACGTGCTCAACGACCGGGTCATTCGCCATGCCCTCGTCAAGGTTTCCATGGGCCCCGGCCCGGGCGGAGTGAATCCCGGCCCTGAAGC
Organism: Synechococcus sp. GFB01; assembly: GCF_001039265.1. GTDB lineage: Bacteria > Cyanobacteriota > Cyanobacteriia > PCC-6307 > Cyanobiaceae > NIES-981. The sequence goes on from NZ_LFEK01000083.1 coordinate 5,645, forward strand.
CGCCGCCACCGAGTCGGCCGGGGCCCAGCCCGCTGGCGAGGAGCAGGCCGGCTGATGGCCGACTACTACGAGCTGCTGGGGGTCAGCCGCGACGCCGACGCCGACACCCTCAAGCGTGCCTACCGGCGCCTTGCCCGTCAGTACCATCCCGACGTCAACAAGGATCCCGGCGCTGAGGACACGTTCAAGGAGATCGGTCGGGCCTATGAGGTGCTCAGCGATCCCCAGACCCGCGCCCGCTACGACCAGTTCGGCGAGGCAGGTCTCGGCGGTGGCGGCATGCCCGACATGGGCGACATGGGTGGATTTGCCGATCTGTTCGAAACCTTCTTCAGCGGCTTCGGTGGCGGCATGGGCGGGCCCGCCGGCCCAAGGCGGCGAGGGCCGCGACAGGGAGACGATCTCCGCCTCGATCTGAGCATCAGCTTCCAGGAGGCCATCGTCGGCCAGGAACGGGAGGTTCAGATCCGCCATCTGGAAACCTGCTCCACCTGCGACGGCTCGGGCGCCAAGGCCGGCAGCGGACCGGTGACCTGCACCACCTGCGGAGGTGTGGGTCAGGTACGTCGTGCCACCCGTACCCCCTTTGGAAGCTTCACCCAGGTGGCGCCCTGCCCCAGCTGTGAGGGGGCTGGTCAGGTGATCGCCGACCCCTGCAGCGCCTGCGGCGGTCAGGGACTGCAACAGGTGCGCAAGAAACTGCGCATCAACATCCCGGCCGGGTGGATACCGGCACCCGGCTGCGGGTGGCCGGCGAGGGCAACGCCGGCCAGCGCGGCGGCCSGSCGGCGATCTCTACGTGTTCCTCACGGTTCAGCCCCACCCGCAGTTGCGCCGCGAGGGCACCACCATCCACTCCGAGATCACGCTGAATTATCTGCAGGCGATCCTCGGCGACACGATCGAGGTCGACACCGTCGACGGTCAGCGCCAGCTGGAGATTCCCGCCGGCACCCAGCCCGGCGCGGTGCTCACGCTCCAGGGCATGGGTGTGCCCAGGCTCGGCAATCCGGTGGCCCGCGGCAATCACCAGTTCACGGTCAAGGTTCAGCTGCCTTCCAAGCTCAGCGCTGAGGAGCGCGAGCTGCTGGAGGGCCTGGCTGGTCACCACACCCGCCGAGGCCATAAGCATCACCACAAGAGCGGCCTGTTCGGTGGTCTGTTCGGGGGGCACTGATGCCTCGACCCCTGCAGCCCTCAGCGCGGCTCGACCTGCGGGGTACACCCTGCCCGCTCAACTACGTGCGCACCCGGCTGGCCCTGGAGACGCTGGAGCCGGGCGCCTCGCTCCAGGTGGACCTGGATGCCGGTGAACCGGAGCAGATGGTGAGTGAGGGCCTGCGGGGCGAGGGTCATGCCGTGAGCATCGAGCCCCACCCCCAGGCTCAGGCGGCCGTGAGGCTGCGGATCGTGCGCCGTGGCTGACGGCCGCACCGGCCTGGTGGTCGCCCTGCAGGCGAACTACTGCTGGGTCGAACTGGATGAGCCCGGGCCGGGCGACTGCCGGCGCCTGCTCTGTACCCGCCGCACCCGGCTGAGCAAGACGGGCCAGACCATCTGTGTCGGCGATCGGGTGCAGGTGGATGGGATCGACTGGGCCGCCGCCAGGGGAGCGGTCGCCCAGCGGCTGCCGCGCCASYSATTTCGAGCACGGTCTGCAATTCGGGATCGGCAATCGGCTTGAGCCCATCGGCGGCGCGATGCTGATGGGCTTGAGCGACGGCGGGGCGGCGGGGCGCGGCTCGGGCGCTTGGGGGGCGTCAGCGTTCCGTGGCG
>NZ_LFEK01000084.1 GCF_001039265.1 Synechococcus sp. GFB01
CCTGCGGCTGCCGCTCACGGCCGATCAGCGCACCAGCCTGCGCGGCCACAGGCGCTCGGCCTGCGGCCGCGACCTGGTGCTGCAGCTGCCGCGCGGCGCGGCGCTGGAGCCCGGCGATCTGCTGCTCCCGGAGAGCGGTTGCGGCGAGCCGGCGGTGCGGGTGGAGGCGGCGCCGGAGGCGGTGCTGCGGGTGCGCAGCGCCGACCCCCTCGGTCTGCTGCAGGCGGCCTATCACCTCGGCAACCGGCATGTGGCGATGGAGATCCATGCCGACCGGCTGATCCTCCCCGACGACAGCGTGCTGGCCGACCTGCTGCGCCGCCGCGGCCTGGAGGTGGAGCGGCTGCAGGCACCCTTCCGCCCCGAACCCGGCGCCTACGAGGGCCAGTTTCACCGCCACGGCCATCCGCACGGCCATCACGACACCCACGGCCATCACCATGGGCACAGCCACAGCCAGCCCCACGGCGATGCCCCCTGACCCGGCCGAAGCGGCCCGGCTGCGACTGTTTCAGCTGGTGAGCCCGGCTCTGCCGGTGGGGGCCTTCAGCTACTCCGAGGGTGTGGAGGTGCTGGTACAGCAGGGCCGCGTGGGCGATGCCGCGGCGCTGCGGGGCTGGCTCGAGGCCGAACTGCGCTGCGGGGCCCTCACCCTGGAGGTGGCCGCGCTGGCGCCGTTGCGGCAAGGCCTGGAGCGCTGGCGTGACCGGGATGGCGCCGACGCCCGCGTCGCGGCGGCGGATCTGATCGACCTCGACGGCTGGTTGCTCGCCCTGCGGGAGGCGCCGGAGCTGCGCGCCCAGCAGCGCCAGATGGGGCGCTCGCTGCTGCAGCTGCTCGCCGATCTCGGCTGGCCCCCGCCGGCGCTGCACGGCGTTTCCGCTGGCGCCGGGCCGGGCCACGCTCTGGCCTGGCCGGCGGCCTTCGCCTGGGCCTGCCTCTGCTTCGAGCTCGATTCCCCTGCCATGCAGGAGGCCTACCTCTACGGCTGGGCGGCCAATCAGATCAGTGCCGCGGTGCGGCTGGTGCCGCTGGGGCCCACCGAGGGCCAGCGCCTGCAGCTGCAGCTGGCCCCGCTGATCGCCGGGCGGGCCGCGGTGCTGGCGGTGGCCGATCCGCGGCGGCTGTGGAGCGGCGGGGTGGGCGCAGGCCTGGCGCAGCTGCGCCATGCTGAGCTTTACTCCAGGCTGTTCAGGAGCTGATGAGCAAGCTGCGGCTGGGGGTGGCCGGGCCTGTGGGCTCGGGCAAGACCGCCCTGGTGGAAGCGCTCTGCCGGCGGCTGCGCGATCGGCTGCAGCTGGCCGTGGTCACCAACGACATCTACACCCAGGAGGACGCCCAGTTCCTCACCCGCGCCGGTGCGCTCGAGCCCGGTCGCATCCGCGGCGTGGAGACCGGCGGCTGCCCCCACACCGCCATCCGGGAGGACTGCTCGATCAACCGGGCGGCGGTGGCCGATCTGGAGGCGGCTTATCCGGATCTCGATCTGGTGCTGGTGGAGAGCGGCGGCGACAACCTGGCCGCCAGCTTCAGCCCCGAACTCGTGGACCGCTGCATCTACGTGATCGACGTGGCCGCCGGTGACAAGATCCCGCGCAAGGGTGGCCCCGGCATCACCCGCTCCGATCTGCTGGTGATCAACAAGATCGACCTGGCGCCGCTGGTGGGGGCCAGCCTGGAGGTGATGCAGTCCGATACGGAACGGATGCGCTCCGGGCGGCCTGGTGCTTCACCAACATCCGCAGCGGTGAGGGGGTGGAGGCCGTGGAAGCGTTCGTGCTGCAGCAGCTGGCGGCCTGAGCGGCTCGATCAAAATTCTTTCTGAAGCAGCCCGTCGGCCGGCAAAAACAGTCGCAACCGCTACACAGTGTATTCGGCGCCACCCATACCTTCGGAGCACCGCTGATCAGCAGCGGACTATTCAGCGGTTCATCCGTAGGAGCATTTCATGAATCCCTCCTTCATGCGCAAACCCTCGCTGCGCCTGGTTGGTGGTGCCACTGCGCTGGCCACGGCCCTCTCCCTGGCGGCCTGCGGTGGCGGCGAGAAGGCCGGTGGAGATTTCGATGGTGAGGTGAAGGTGGGGATCCTTCACTCCCGCTCCGGCACCATGGCCATCTCCGAGAACACGGTGGCCGAAGCCGAGCTGATGGCCATCGAGGAAATCAACAAGGCCGGTGGTGTCAAGATCGATGGCAAGAAGCTCAAGATCGTGCCCATCGAGGAGGACGGAGCCTCCGACTGGCCCACCTTCGCCGAGAAGGCCAAGAAGCTGATCGACCAGGACAAGGTGGCGGTCGTGTTCGGCGGCTGGACCTCCGCCAGCCGCAAGGCGATGCTGCCGGTGTTCGAAGCCAAGGACCATTTCCTGTTCTATCCGATCCAGTACGAGGGTCAGGAATGCTCGAAGAACATCTTCTACACCGGGGCCACTCCCAACCAGCAGGCCGAGCCGGCTGTTTCCTGGCTGCTGAAGAACAAGGGCAAGGACTTCTTCCTGGTGGGCTCCGACTACGTGTATCCGCGCACCGCCAACACGATCATCAAGGAGCAGCTCAAGGCTGAGGGCGGCAACCTGGTGGGTGAGGACTACCTGCCTCTCGGCAACACCGAGGTGGCCCCGATCATCGCCAAGATCAAGCAGGCCCTGCCCAAGGGTGGCGTGATCGTGAACACCCTCAACGGCGACAGCAACGTGGCCTTCTTCAAGCAGCTGAAGGCGGCGGGCATCACTCCGGCCAACGGCTACGCGATCATGAGCTTCTCGATCGCCGAGGAGGAGGTGGCCGCGATCGGCCCCGAGTATCTCGAAGGCACCTACGCCGCCTGGAACTTCTTCCAGAGCCTCGATACCCCCGCCTCCAAGAAGTTCACGGAAGCCTTCAAGGCCAAGTACGGCGAGAACAGGGTCACCAATGACCCCGCTGAATCCGCCTACAACATGGTCTACCTCTGGGCCAAGGGTGCCGAGAAGGCCAACAGCATCGACGATAACAAGGTGCGCGAGGCGCTGATCGGCGTGACCTTCGATGCTCCGCAGGGTCCGATCGAGGTTCAGCCCAATCACCACACCACCGAACTGGTGATGATCGGTGAGGTGCAGAAGGACGGCATGTTCAAGATCATCGAGAACAAGGGCATCGTCAAGCCGCTGGCCTGGAACCAGTTCGTGCCCGAAACCAAGGGCTACACCTGCGACTGGACCCAGAACCGACCCGACGCCGGCAAGTTCAAGATGTGATCGGCGGCCTCACCGCACGACACAGGCATGGGGGGAGGTGATCTCCCCCCTTTTCTTTACCTCCCCATCGTCAAGTCCCCGCGGGGACACCATGACTGCACTTCTCGACACGCTCTTCAACGGTCTGGCGATCGGTTCGGTGCTGATGCTCGCCGCCCTCGGCCTGGCCGTGGTCTTCGGACTGATGGGTGTCATCAACATGGCCCATGGCGAGTTGATGATGCTCGGCGCCTACACCACCTACGTGGTGCAGAACCTGTTCAAGTCCGGCCCCCTGCAGGGCCTGTTCCCTGCCTACATCCTGCTCGCCATTCCGGTGGCCTTCCTCGTGAGCGGCCTGGCGGGCCTGCTGCTCGAGAAGACGGTGATCCGCCGCCTCTATGGCCGACCGCTGGAAACCCTGCTGGCCACCTGGGGCGTGAGCCTGATCCTGCAGCAGTTCGTGCGCTCGGTGTCCTCGGCCTTCGCCCTCGGTCTGATCACCGCGGTGGTGCTGGCCCTGCTGGCGCCACGGTTCACGCCCGAGGCCTGGTGGCGTCAGCGCTGGACGCCGCTGCTCTCCGTCGGCCGCTGGGTCGTGGCCGCCGCGGTTGGCGTGGCCCTGGCCTCCAGCCTGGCCAGCGTGCGGCCCCTGAATCACCCCTGGTTCAGTGCCCGCAACATCGACGTGACCGCTCCGCAATGGCTGCGCGGCTCGATCGATCTGGTGGGGGTGAACATGCCCACAGGCCGTCTGTTCATCATCGCCCTCACGCTGCTCGCGCTGGTCGCGGTGCACTGGTTCCTGCAGAAGAGCGTGTGGGGGATCCGCATCCGCGCCGTCACCCAGAACCGCCCGATGAGCAACTGCCTCGGCATCCCCACCGAGAAGGTGGATGCCCTCACCTTCCTGGTGGGCTCCGGGCTGGCGGGCGTGGCGGGCGTGGCCGTGACCCTGCTCGGCTCGGTGGGCCCCAACCTCGGCGGCAACTACATCGTGGACTGCTTCATGGTGGTGGTCCTCGGAGGTGTAGGCAAGCTGCTCGGCACTGTGGTGGCCGCCCTGGGGATCGGCATCCTCAGTTATGTGATCGGTTCGGGCTCGCTGCTGCTGGTGTGGCCCGCCATGCCCGCCGGGCTCAATGAGCTGGTGACCTTCTTCGCCACCACCTCGATGGCCAAGGTGCTCGTGTTCGCCGTGATCGTGGTGTTTCTGCAGTTCAGGCCCGCCGGCCTGTTTCCCCAGAAGGGCCGCATGGTGGAGGCCTGAGCGATGGCGGATCTCCTCTCCAGCCGTACCCTGCGTCGCGCCCTCCCCTGGGTGGTGGTGGCGCTGCTGGCCCTGCTGCTGCCGGCCCTGCTGCCACCCTTCCGGCTCAACCTGCTGGGTCGCTTTCTCTCCCTCGGCATCGTGGCGCTGGGGGTGGATCTGATCTGGGGCTTCACCGGCATGCTCAGCCTCGGGCAGGGCATCTTCTTCTCCCTGGGCGGCTACGNCCTGGGCATGTACCTCTCGCTGAATTCGCTGGAGCCGGGCCAGCTGCCCGAGTTCTTCTCGCTCTACGGGGTGAAGACCCTGCCGGCCTTCTGGCAGCCGTTCGGATCGCCCCTGTTCACCCTGATGGCGGTCTGGGTGATTCCGGCCCTGGTGGCCGGCGTGCTCGGCTACCTGGTGTTCCGCAACCGCATCAAGGGGGTCTACTTCTCGATCCTCACCCAGGCGGCCCTGCTGGTGTTCTTTAACTTCTTCAACGGCCAGCAGAAGCTGATCAACGGCACCAACGGCCTCAAGACCGACACCGCCCGCATCCTGGGCGAGCTGGTGGGCAGTGATGTCATGCAGCGCAACCTCTTCTGGCTCACCGTGGTGCTGGCGATCGGCGCCTTCCTGCTGTGTCGCTGGCTCACCAGCGGCCGCTTCGGCGATGNCCTGATCGCCATCCGCGATGACGAGCCGCGGCTGCGCTTCACCGGCTACAACCCAACCGCCTACAAGACCCTGGTATTCGCCGTGGCCGGTGNNCTGGCCGGGATCAGCGGAGCGCTCTACACCGTGCAGTCGGGCATCGTCTCGCCGCAGTACATGGCGGTGCCGTTCTCGATCGAGATGGTGATCTGGGTGGCGGTGGGAGGCCGCGGCACCCTGATCGGCGCCCTGCTGGGCGCCGTGCTGATCAACTACGCCAAGAGCCTGGTAAGCGAGGCCCTGCCGGAAACCTGGCTGTTCATCCAGGGCGGTCTGTTCCTGCTGGTGGTCACCGCCCTGCCCGATGGTCTGGTGGGCTGGTGGCGCGGCGGCGGACCCGCCCACCTGCAGGGCCTGATCGGCTGGCCGCCGCGGGCGGCTACCTATCCGGAGATCGACCTTGATCCAGCCGTGCAGGCCGAGAAAGCCGAACTCGAAGGAGGTGTGCGATGAGCGCGGCAGCCCCCGCATCGGTGGTTGGCGATGCCGCAGCTCCCCTGCTGGAACTGCGCGGTGTGAGCGTGAGCTTCGATGGCTTCTGGGCTCTCAACGACCTCAACCTGCGCCTGGCGCCCGGTGAGCTGCGGGCCGTGATCGGCCCCAACGGCGCCGGCAAGACCACCTTCCTCGATGTGATCACCGGCAAGGTGCGGCCCACCCGCGGGGATGTGCTGTATCACGGCCGCTCGCTGCTCGGCACCCCCGAGCACCGCATCGCCCGCCTCGGCATCGGCCGCAAGTTCCAAACGCCGCGCGTGTATCAGAACCTCACGCCGCGGCGCAACCTGGAGCTGGCCGTGAGCCGTCGCGCCGGGCCCCTGGATCTGCTGTTCGGCCGGCTGGATTCCACCGCCCGCGACCGGGTGCAGCATCTGCTCGGGGTGGTGGGCCTGGAGCCCCACGCCAACCGGCTGGCCGGCGGGCTCTCCCATGGCCAGAAGCAGTGGCTGGAGATCGCCATGCTGGTGGCCCAGGATCCCCAGCTGCTGCTGGTGGATGAGCCGGTGGCGGGTCTCACCGACGAGGAGACCGAGCGCACCAGCGACCTGATGCGCCAGCTGGCCGGTGATCACACCGTGCTGGTGATCGAGCACGACATGGAGTTCATCCGCGATCTGCAGGCGCCGGTCACGGTGCTGCACGAGGGTCACGTGCTCTGCGAGGGCTCGATGGATCAGGTGCAGAGCGACCCGCGGGTGATCGAGGTGTATCTCGGCAGCGAGGCCGAGGGTGAATTCAACTGAGCCCCATCAGGAGAGCGACGCCATGACTGCCACCCTCCAGCTGCAGGGGCTCAACGTCTACTACGGCGAGAGCCATATCCTGCGCAACGTCGACCTGAGCGTGCGGAAAGGCCAGATGGTCTGCCTGATCGGCCGCAACGGGGTCGGCAAGACCACCCTGCTGAAGACCGTGATCGGGCTGCTGCGCCAGCGCAGCGGTTCGGTGCAGCTGCTGGATCGGGAGGTGTCGGCCCTGCCGCCCCACAGCCGCGCCCGCGGCGGCATCGGCTACGTGCCGCAGGGTCGGGAGATCATTCCCCAGCTCACGGTGCGCGAGAACCTGCTGCTCGGCCTGGAGGCCCTGCCCGGCGGCCTGGGTCAGAACCGCCACATCGATCCGATCGTGTTCGAGCTGTTCCCGATCCTGGAGACCTTCCTGAACCGCCGCGGCGGCGACCTCTCCGGCGGTCAGCAGCAGCAGCTGGCCATCGCCCGGGCTCTGCTCGGCAAGCCGAAGCTGCTGCTGCTCGATGAGCCCACCGAGGGCATCCAGCCTTCGGTGGTGCTCGACATCGAGCGGGCGGTGCGCCGGATCATCGAGACCACCGGCATCAGCGTGCTGCTGGTGGAGCAGCACCTTCACTTCGTGCGCCAGGCCGACTGGTACTACGCCATGCAGAAGGGTGGCGTGGTGGCCAGCGGCCCCACCAGCGAGCTCAGCAAGGACGTGGTGGACCGCTTCCTGAGCGTCTGAGTCGCGGCTGACCTCGGCGGCCGGGATCACAGTGGCTGCCGGCCCTACAGCAGCTGCCGCCAGAATCGCTCGGCCGCCGCGGCGGCGTCGCCGCGGAGCGGCAGGGCAGCGCCCTCGAAGGCGGCGATCGGCCGGCAGC
>NZ_LFEK01000085.1 GCF_001039265.1 Synechococcus sp. GFB01
CTCGGCGCCGCGGCGGCTCCAGAGCCGATCGAACCGCCAGGCGCCCACCAGATCGGCTGCCGTGAGGCCGGAGCCATGCCGGCGGCTGCGGTCTTCCAGCGTCAGCAGCCTGGCCCCATCCGGCAGCTGGCCGGGCTGGGGCGGGGCGGTGTTCGGGGAGGGGGCGGCGTTGCACATCACTTGGTGACCCCTGAGGGAGGGCGGCGAAGCGNCNGGGTNGGGTTCTNCCCTAGGTTGGAGCTGGACCCGGATGATCCGTTGCCGGCCTGCGAGCAGGTTCGTGGACCTCACCCCCTTTCTCGGCAGCCTCGAAGGCACCACCCTGGATCAGGTGCTGCTCTCGGTGGCGATCAGCGGCAAGGTGGCGATCGCGATGAAGGGGCGGTTCCTGCTGCGATCGGTGTGTGAGTCGTTCCAGGACCGCACCCGCATCGGCTGCGCGGTCACCGACGAGCCCACCTGTCTGGCCTATCTCGCCCGGGAGCCCTACGAGCTGCTGATCTGCACCGACTATCTGGAGACCGGCAGCGGCTTCGAGCTGGCCCGCAAGGCCCGTGCCGTGCAGCCGGCCCTGAAGGTGGTGGTGCTGGCGCTCGGCGATGTGATCCCGGCGCAGTACGTCGACGCGCCGTGGCTCGAGGCGGTGGTGGCGGAGGCCGATGTGATCGGCGACCAGCGGCCGCTGCAGGCCGCCGTGATGGCGGTGATGGGGCAGCACAGCTACCGCAGCCCGTCGCTGCGCTCCGGCAATCTCCCCTACCTCAGCTGTCCGCGGCTCACCCCGCGGGAATACGAGGTGCTCGACCTGCTGGCCAGCGGCCTCACCGACCGCGAGATCGCCGAGAAGCTGGTGGTGAGCGAGGAGACGGCCAAGACCTACACCAAGCGGCTGCTCAAGACCCTCGATGTGAACAACCGCCTGCAGGCGGTGCTCAAGGGCATGCGCTGCGGCATGGTGAAGCTGTGAACCGCGGCGGCCCCCAGCCGCTTCCGCCCCAAAGCGTCCGGGCGATCGGAACCGGAATTGTCCCCGTATGGGGGGATCGCTCGCCGGGCGGTTGGACCGAGAGTGATTCCAGTGGCCCCAAGGGTTCTGCGCTGTTCCACCAGCCGCGGATCCGCCTGNCCCCCAGGCGCTCCGCGACTGCTCACGGCCTGCCCCGCAGCTCACCGCACGCATACACGATGACAACCCCAGTCTCTGGGCCGAACCTCACCATCGGTGAGCTGGAAGCCAATTATTCGCTCTACTGCAAGGCACTGCGGCTGTTGATCCGGGAANGCAAGTCGATCGCCAAGGTGCGCCGCACCGTGTGCTGGCAGCGGCTCGAGATCCTCCACAACTGCCTGCCCGGTCAGTACCGCGAGCCCGATTACCTCTTCGCCCTGCTGCAGCGTGAGCAGCAGGGGGCCCGCTGAAGGCCCTGCCTATCGTTGGTGTCCGTCACGCCTGGAGGACACTGCCGATGCAACGGTTGCTGCCGGCCCTTGCCGCCGCGCTCCTGGCGGCCCCATTCCAGGTGGCCCCATTCCAGGTGGCCCCCGTCCAGGCGGCCGCTCCCGACACTCCCCAGCCGCCGGGGTCGGACCAGGCCAACCCCGCGGCCAACCCTCAGGAGCAGCAGATGCTCGATCGGATCCGGCAGCTCAAGGGGGAGCAGTGGCGCAGCTTCGGGGCCTGTCGCTATGCCTGGGCCCGCTGGCGCATGGGGGAGAACGGCGTGCGGATCACCCAGCTGCAGTGCGGCCCCGAGTTCGCCGAGAAGGGCATCGTGGCCGTGCACTGCGACACGCTGCGGATCAACCGCAAGATGGGCGAGGCGGCCTGGGAAACCTGGCGCCTGCCCCTCTCGATCGACGAATCCAGCAGCTCCGGCGGTGAGGACCGCATGGTCGCCGCCCTCTGCGCCAATCTCAAGCCGGTTCCGGCCCCGGCCCCGGCCCCGGTGCCGACGCCGCCCGCCGCACCGGCTTCGGCACCAGCACCAGCCAAGCCCGCACCGGCGCCGCCTCCTGAGGCCAAGCCCGGCCCGGCCAAGCCGGCCACCTGAAGCGAGCGCCGCTCAGCTGCCGGCGCGCTCCAGCTTCAGCACCCCACCGCGCCAGCACTCCATCAGCTGGCGCTGCACGTGGTGCTCCTCGCCTTCGGGCTGGCGCAGCACGAAGCTGCCGTCGCTGCGCATGTCCCAGGCGGAACGGTTGTCGCCGAAGTAGAGCTCCATCAGCTGCTCCAGCAGGTTGCGCAGGTCCGGATCCTCGATCGGGGTGAGCGCCTCCACGCGCCGATCGAGGTTGCGGCCCATCAGATCTGCACTGCCGATGAAGATCTCCGGGGTGCCGCCGTTGCCGAACCAGTAGAGGCGCGAGTGCTCCAGAAAGCGGCCGATCACGCTCACCACGCTGATGGTGTCGCTCACGCCCGGCAGGCCGGGCACCAGGCTGCACATGCCGCGCACCAGCAGTTCGATCCGCACGCCCTCCTGGGAGGCTTCGTAGAGCAGCTCGATGATCGCCGGGTCCACCAGCGCGTTCATCTTGGCCTTGATGTGACCGCCGCGGCCGGCGCGGGCATGCTCGATCTCGCGGCGGATCCGCTCCTCGATCCCCCGGCGCANGGTCACCGGGGCCACCAGCAGTTTGCGGAAGCTCTGCTGCTTGGAGAAGCCGGTGAGGTAGTTGAACAGCTCCACCAGGTCGGCCCCGAGTTCGGGGCGGCTGCTCAGCAGGCCGAAGTCGGTGTAGAGGCTGGAGGTCTTGGAGTTGTAGTTGCCGGTGCCGATGTGCACGTAGGTGCGCAGATCCTGCTTCTCGCGCCGCACCACCAGGATCACCTTGGTGTGGGTCTTGAGGCCGAGCACGCCGTACACCACGTGCACGCCGGCGCTCTCCAGCTGGCGGGCCCACTGGATGTTGCTGTCCTCGTCGAAGCGGGCCTTCAGCTCCACCAGGGCCATCACCTGCTTGCCCTTCTCGGCGGCGCGGATCAGGGCGGCGATGATCGGGGAGCCCTTGCTGGTGCGGTAGAGCGTCATCTTGATCGCCAGCACAGCGGCATCGTCGGCGGCCTGGTTGAGGAACTCCTCCACCGAGGTGGCGAACAGATCGAAGGGGTGGTGCAGCAGCACGTCGCGCCGGCGCAGCACCCGGAAGATGCTCTCGAACTCCTCCTCCTTGATCGAGCCGTCCTGCAGCTGGCTGCGCTGGGCCCGGGCCAGGGCCTTGCTGGTGCGGCCGGCGAAGGGCTTGTCCCTGAGATCCGGCAGGGGGATGGACAGCAGGCCCATCAGGTCGTCGAGGCCGANGGGGCCGTTGATCCGGTAGAGGTCGGCGGCTTCGACGCCGGTGCCCTCGATCAGCTGCTGCACCACCCGCTCGGGCATCTCGTCGGCCACCTCCAGGCGCACCACCTCGCCACCGAGGCGCCGCTTGCGCAGGCCCTCCTGCAGGGCGTCCATCAGGTCGTCGGCTTCCAGGTCGCGCAGCTCCAGGTCGGCGTCGCGGGTGATCCGGAAGAAGTAGTGCCCCTCCACGGTCATGCCNGGGAAGAGCAGCTGCAGGTTGAAGGCCACCAGCTGCTCCAGCGGCAGCCCCACGAACACCGGCTGGGGATGGCGCCCGCTGAGCTCGACGGGCACCGGCACGAAGCGCGGCAGCAGCTTCTGCGGCACCTTGATGCGGGCGAACTGTTGCTGGCCCGTGTCCGGATCGCGGATCTCCGCCGCCACGTTGAGGCTGAGGTTGCTCATGAACGGGAANGGGATGGGCCGGGTCCACCGCCAGCGGCGTGAGCACCGGGAAGATGGCGCGCCGGAAGTAGTCGTCGGCCCACGCCCTCTGGCCGTCGTTGAGCTGGCGGTAGTCGAGCAGCTGCACGCCGTACTCGGCCAGATGGGGCTTGAGGAAGTGGCGGTAGTGCTGCTGCTGCTGGGCCAGCAGCGGCCGCAGCTCCGCCTGGATGGCATCGAGCTGCTGGCGGGGGGTGCGGCCGTCGTCGCTGAGGCTGGTGACGCCGGCCTCCAGCTGCGACTTCAGCGACGCCACCCGCACCATGAAGAACTCATCGAGGTTGTTGCTGAAGATGGCGCTGAACTTGGCCTGCTCCAGCAGCGGCGTGCGCTCATCGAGGGCCTGGGCCAGCACGCGACGGTTGAACTGCAGCCAGCTCAGTTCCCGGTTGATGTAGAGCTCCGGGGGCAGAACGGGCTGACTCATCTCNGCTGGCTCATCACNGACGGGCCTGGCGGCGGGGGCGGCGCGGCGGTGGCGGGGAGCCCCGACCCCCTGCCCGGGACCTTACGACGTCTGCCGGGAACTGCTCCCCTATGGGGGTATTGGGGGCGACGCCACCCTCCTAGCTTGGCGGCATCAACCCATCAGGAGGGTCAGCCATGGCCCACTCCCCGCCCCGGGATCGCCAGCCCCACAGCCGGCCATCGGCCGATGCCGGCCACTGCCTGGGGCGCACCTGCATGAAGTGGCGCGCGACGGTGAACTCACCGATCTCGATCTGCGCCTGATCCTCGAGCGCCTCGGGGCCGTGGATGCGGCTTTCGGTGCGGCGCTGGCCCGTGAGCGGAGCCGCGCCGACGAGGCGGCGGCCTGAACCGGCCCATCCCCCCGAGCGCGCCGATGCAGCCGCTGCCTGCTCCAGCCCACGCGCTTCCCGGCGACGCGGTGCTCGCGGCCCTGGAGAGCGACGCCGTGCTCGGACTCAGCTCCGCGGAAGCGGAGCGGCGGCTGCAGGCTTTCGGCCCCAACAGCCTCTCCAGCCGTGGCGGCAGACCCGGCTGGCTGAAGCTGCTGCTGCAGTTCAACAATCCGCTGCTGATCACCCTGCTGGTGGTGGGGCTGGTGAAGCTGCTGCTCGGGGATGGTCGCGACGCCCTGGTGATCTGGAGCGTCACGCTGATCAACGCGGTGATCGGCTTCGCGCAGGAGAGCAGGGCCGAGAGCGCCATCGCCGCCCTGGCCCGGGTGGTGCCCACCGAGGTGGAGGTGGTGCGCGGCGGCCGCCGCCAGCGCCTCGACTCCGGCCAGCTGGTGGTGGGGGATCTGGTGCAGCTCGAGGCGGGGGCGAGGGTGCCCGCCGATCTGCGGCTGCTGCGGGGCCGCAACCTGCACACCGATGAGTCGGCGCTCACCGGCGAATCCCTGCCGGTGGGCAAGGGCACCAGCGCCGTGGCGGTCGACGCCCCCCTCGCCGAGCGGGTCGGCATGGCCCATGCCGGCAGCTACGTCACGGCGGGCCGGGGTCTCGGCCTGGTGGTGGCCACCGGCGATGCCACCGAGGTGGGGCGCATCTCCACCGCCCTGCAGGGGCAGATGGATCTGAGCACGCCGCTGACGCGCAAGTTCGCGCGCTTCAGCCGCACGCTGCTGCAGGTCATCCTGGTGCTGGCCGGCTCCACGTTCCTGGTGGGTCTGGCTCGCGGCCGCGATGTCGAGGAGATGTTCGACGGTGCCGTGGCCCTGGCGGTGGGAGCGATCCCGGAGGAGCTCCCCGCGATCGTCACGATCATCCTGGCGATCGGTGTGCACCGCATGGCGAAGCGGCGGGCGATCATCCGCCGGCTGCCGGCGGTGGAGGCCCTGGGCGGCACCACGGTGATCTGCTCCGACAAGACCGGCACCCTCACCCAGAACCGGATGACCGTGCAGCACCTCTACGGCGGCGGGGAGCTGCTGGCGGTGGAGGAGCTCTGGCCCGGCGAGGAGCATGGCGGGAGCAGCAGCAACCTGGCGCTGCAGGAAACCCTCCTGGCCGGTCTGCTCTGCAACGACGCCCGCCCCAGCGGTCTCGAGGGTCTGGTGGGGGATCCCACCGAGACGGCGCTGCTGGTAGCGGCCGATGCGGCCGGCATCGATCGGCAGGCGGCGCTGGATCGTCATCCCCGCCGTGACGCGATCCCGTTCGAATCCGAGCAGCAGTTCATGGCCACCCTGCACGGCAGCGAGCGGATCCTTGTGAAGGGGTCGGTGGAGGCGGTGCTGGAGCGCTGCAGCCGTCAGCTCGATGCCAGGGGTGAAGCGGAGCCGCTCGAGAGGGCCGCGATCGAGGCGGCGGTCGCGGCGATGGCCGCCCGCGGCGAGCGGGTGCTGGCCTTCGCGATCGGCCAGGCGGATCCGGCCCAGCAGCGGCTGGAGCACCACCACGTGGAGGCCGATCTGGATTTCCTCGGCCTGCAGGGGATGCTGGATCCACCGCGCCCGGAGGCGATCCGGGCCGTGGCGGCCTGCCGGGCGGCCGGCATCCGCGTGAAGATGATCACCGGCGACCATCTCGAAACGGCCCGGGCGATCGCCCGCCAGATGGGCATCGGCGACACCGCCCTCGATGGCCGTGAACTGGCGCGTCTGAACCCCGCGGCGATCGCCGCGCTGGTGGATGAGGTGGACGTGTTCGCTCGCGTGGCACCGGCCCAGAAGCTGCAGCTGGTGCAGGCTCTGCAGGCCAACGGGGCGGTGGTGGCGATGACCGGCGATGGCGTCAACGACGCGCCGGCCCTCAAGCAGGCCGACATCGGCATCGCGATGGGGGCCGGCGGCACGGAGGTGGCGCGCGAGGCGGCCGCCATGCTGCTCACCGACGACAACTTCGCCACGATCGAGGCGGCGGTGGAGGAGGGGCGCACGGTGATTCTCAACCTGCGCAAGACCCTCGCCTTCGTGCTGCCGGTGAATGGCGGCGCCTCGATGACGATCCTGCTCGGGGCGGTGCTCGACACACCGCTGCCGGTCACGGCCCTGCAGGTGCTCTGGCTGAACATGATCTGCTCGCTCACCATGTCGATCGCGCTGGCCTTCGAGCCGATCGCTCCCTGGCTGATGCAGCAGCCGCCGCGGCCGCCCGAGCAGCCGCTGCTCAGCGGTGGTCTGATCCGCCGGGTGCTGGTGGTGTCGCTGTTCAACTGGGCGGTGATCTTCGGACTCTTCTTCTGGAGTGAGCAGCGCCACGGCGATCTGGCCATGGCCCGCACCATGGCCGTGCAGGGGCTGGTGCTGGCCCACCTGGTGTATCTGGTGAGCATCAGCCAGCTGCGCCAGGGTCTGCTGGCGCTGCCGCGGCAGGGCTGGCGGGCTCTCCTCCAGGCTCCGGCGGTGCTGCTGGGGAT
>NZ_LFEK01000086.1 GCF_001039265.1 Synechococcus sp. GFB01
ATCCGGATCCGGCAGCGCGGTGAGCGCCTCCGGGGCGCGGCCCTCCACCCACACGCCGCGGGTCGCCACCCCGAGGCGCGCGGCGTTGGCCTGGATCAGGGCCGCCGATCCGCCCCGCTGCTCCACGGCCCAGAGCTGCAGGGCCGGTCGCAGCCGCAGCGCCTCCAGACCCACCGAACCCACCCCGGCCCCGATGTCCCAGAACACCCCCTGGGCGGGCAGATCGAGTTCGGCCAGCAGCTGGATGCGCACCTCCCGCTTGGTCATCAGGCCGGGGCGGTCGGGATGCTGCAGGAAGAGGCCATCGGCCAGGCCGAACAGCGGCAGCGCCTGCGGATCCACCGGCGGGGCGGGGGGCTCGGCGATCAGCAGCACCAGATGCAGGGGATCGAGATCGGCCGGCAACGGATCGGCCGGCAACAGCCGCAGCACCCGTTCGGCCGGATGGCCCAGCCGCTCGCACAGCCACACCTGATAGGCGGCCTCGAGCCCCGAGGCCCGCAGCAGCCGGCGCACCTCCTCGGCGCCGCCGCGGCCGGGGTCGGTGAGCACCGCCAGGGCGGCGGGCCGGTTCTGCAGGGCCGCCGCCAACGGCGCCGGCTCGCGGCCGTGCAGGCTCACCCAGCTGGCGTCCTGCCAGGGGCGGCCGAGACGGGCGAAGGCCAGCTGCAGGGAGCTGGGGGCCGGATGGAAGCGCAGCACTTCGCGACCCAGCTCCTGGAGCAGCAGCCGGCCGATGCCGAACCAGAGCGGATCGCCGCTGGCCAGAACCACCGCCGGCTGGCCGTCCGCCAGCGCCTGCCGCAACCGCGGCAGCAGCATCTCGGGCCTGTCGCTGGCCAGCCGCTCGGCAGTGGGGAAGGCCCGTGCCAGCTGATCGAGCAGCCGCGGTGGAGCGGCCAGCAGCCGCGCCTGATCGAGCCGGGCCCGCAGCGGCGGCGCCAGGCCATCGAGCCCGGAGGCGTCGCAGCCCACCACATCGATCCAGCTGCCCAGGCCGCCCAGCGCTCCCCTGCCTCTGGCGCCATGATGCTCAGCCGCGCCCCCTGCCGCCGCCCAGCGCATGAGTGATCGCCGCCAGCGCATCCACGAACTGGTGCTTGCCCTGATCCAGCGGCAGGAGGGTCTGGAACTGCTGGAGGGTGATGGTCAGGGCCTGAACCAGGCGACCGGCCGCGACGCGGCCAGCTGGCTGGAGCGCAACCGCCGCCTGGTGCAGCGCTACCAGGCCCTGGTGCGCACCGCCATCACCCTCGATGCCCTGATCGACCAGGAGGTTGCCGGCCAGCTCTGACAAGCTGGGCGCAACCTCGGCTGCCCGATGGCGCGCTCCGGCCTTTCCGCCCTGACATCGCTGCTGCGCCGAGGCGCGCCGGACGGCTCCCCCGGAGGTTGCTGGCAGCCACCCGAGGCCAGCTGGTCGCGCCCGTTCGGCCTGGGCTGGGAGCGGCCCTACACGGTGCGCTATGCCAGCAACCTCGACGACGGGCCCAACCACGGCATGCCGCTGGGGGGCTTCGGCGCCGGCTGCATCGGCCGCGCCCCCGACGGCTCCTTCAACCTCTGGCACCTCGACGGCGGCGAGCACTGGTTCGGCACCCTGCCCGACTGCCAGTTCGCCCTCTTCGAGAACAACGGCAGCGGCAGCCGCGCCCATGCCCTGGCGGTGAAGCCACAGGCCGATGCCTCCCGGCCCGAAGCCGGTGAGCCCCTGAGCGCCTGGAGCTGGTACCCGGCCAGCACAGCCGAGCAGCACACCGGCACCTACGCCGCCCGCTACCCCCTCAGCTGGACCAGCTACGAGGGCGTGTTCGACGCGGAGGTGCGCTGCGAGGCCTTCAGCCCCGTGCTGCCGGGTGACTACCGCCGCAGCAGCTACCCGGTGGCGGTGTTCGTCTGGACCCTGCGCAATCCCACCCGCCAACCGCTCGATCTCTCACTGCTGCTGAGCTGGCGCAACACCACCGGCTGGTTCACCAACACCGATCCCTCCGCCTCGGTGCACTTCCGCGACGACGGCAGCCCGGAGCACAACTACGTGCCGGCCATCGGCGCCAGCCGCGGTCAGCGCAACCTCTGGGTCGACGAGGGCCCCCTGCGCGGCGTGCTGCTGGAGGGCGAGCGCGGCACGCCGATCCGCGAAGGCCAGGGCCAGTGGTGCATCGCCACCGATGCCGGCCTGGCCGAGCGTCACCCGGGCCTGAGCATCCAGCGCTGCAGCCGCTGGAACCCGGCCGGCAATGGCGCCGACCTGTGGGAGCCGTTCGCCCGCGATGGCTCGATCCCCGACAGCAACAACGACCGCCACAGCACCAGCGACGATCCCGCCAGCGCCGCCCTGGCGGTGCGCTGCCGCCTGGAGCCCGGCCAGAGCATCGAGATCCCGCTGGTGATCAGCTGGGATCTGCCGGTGACGGCCTTCGCCAGCGGCAGCCAGAGCCTGCGGCGCTACACCGATGTCTTCGGCGCCGAGGGCACGGCCGCCGCCGCGATCGCGGCTGAAGCCCTGCGCGACTGGCGCGACTGGCGGGCCGGGATCGAAGCCTGGCAGCAGCCGGTGCTCGAGCGCTCCGACCTGCCGGAGCCGCTGCGCATGGCCCTGTTCAACGAGCTCTACGACCTGGCCTCGGGCGGCACGCTCTGGACCGCCGCCTCGGCCGCCGATCCGGTGGGCCGCTTCGGTGTGCTCGAGTGCCTCGACTACGCCTGGTACGAGAGCCTCGACGTGCGGCTCTACGGCTCCTTCGCCCTGCTGCAGCTCTGGCCCGAGCTCGACAAGAGCGTGCTGCGCAGCTTCGCCCGTGCCATCCCCGCCGCCGACCCCACGCCGCGGCCGATCGGCTGGTATTTCACCCAGGGCAAGGGCCGCGTGGAGGCTGCCCGCAAGGTGGCCGGTGCCACCCCCCACGACCTGGGGGCCCCCAACGAGCGCCCCTGGGATGCCAGCAACTACACCGCCTACCAGGACTGCAACCTCTGGAAGGACCTGGCCAGCGACTTCGTGCTGCAGGTGTGGCGCACCTTCCGGCTCGCCCCCGGCGGCGAGGACCTGCGCTTCCTGGCGGACTGCTGGCCCGCCGCCGTGCAGGCGCTGCGCTACCTCAAGACCTTCGATGCCAACGGCGATGGCCTGCCCGACAACGGCGGCGCCCCCGACCAGACCTTCGACGACTGGCCGCTCAAAGGGGTGAGCGCCTACTGCGGCGCTCTCTGGATCGCCGCCCTGGAGGCGGCACTGGCCATGGCACAGCACCTCCACCTCGTCATGGGGCTGGATACGTCGAGCGAGCAGCGGGAGTTCAGCACCTGGCTGGAGCAGTCGCGCGCCAACTTCGACAGGCTCCTCTGGAACGGCGAGTACTACGCCATCGACGCCGAGAGCGGCACACCGGTGGTGATGGCCGACCAGCTCTGCGGCGATTTCTACGCCCGCCTGCTGGGCCTCCCCGCCGTGGTGGCCGAGGAGAGGGCCCGCAGCGCGCTCAGGGCGATCCGCCAGGCCTGCTTCGAGCGCTTCGAGGCTGGCCGGCTCGGCGTGGCCAACGGTCTGCGCCGCGACGGCACACCGCTCGATCCCAAGGGCACCCACCCGCTCGAGGTCTGGACCGGCATCAACTTCGGGCTGGCGGCCTACTACCGGCTGATGGGTGAAACCGGCACCGCCCTGGCGATCACCGGCGCGGTGGTGGAGCAGGTCTACAGCGGCGGGCTGCAGTTCCGCACACCCGAGGCGATCACCGCGGTGAACACCTTCCGCGCCTGCCACTACCTGCGCGCCATGGCCATCTGGGCGCTCTGGGCCACCCACACCGGCTGGCAGCCGATCCCGGGAGCCGAACGCCAGCCGTGAGCGCCCGCCGCACCATCAGCGCCCTGCTCGGCCTGCTGTGGGCGATCGGTCTGGGGCTGGGTCTGGATCTGGGGCTGCCCGAGGCCGCCCTGGCCCAGGTGCACAGCCACAGCAACGAGCACGGCGTGCCGGTGGTGCGCAGCCTCGAGAGCCTGCGCGATCTCGACTATCAGAGCTGGCAGGTGGTGGCCTACCGGGAGGGCCGGCCAGGCCGGCCGGTGACCCTGCGCATCGTGGGCTATCCGGGCAAGGTGCGGCTCGACCACCCCACCGCCCTGCGGGTGCGCAGCGGCCGGCGCAGCTGGGATCTGGCCGACATCACCCTCACCAACCCCAAGCTGGCCAGCGACTGGCGCGCCGCCGCGGCCGAGTTCGACCTGACGCCGCTGCTGGCTGACCTGGAGCAGGACCGACCGCTGCGCCTGCAACTGCCGGGGGTGTTCGTGGAGCTGCCCGTGCCGCCCTACGTGGTGGCGGAGTGGCGCAGCCTCACCGGTGCCGAAGGGTGAGCTCCGCCCCAGCCCCCGGCCGGAATCCCGGGGTCGCCTGGCGGCCCTGGATGGACCGGGCCCTACAGCTGGCGGAGCTCGGTGCGGGCCGCACCAGCCCCAACCCGCTGGTGGGAGCGGTGGTGCTCGATGGCAGCGGTGCGCTGGTGGGGGAGGGCTACCACGCGCGGGCAGGGCAGCCCCATGCCGAGATCGTCGCCCTGCGCCAGGCGGGCGGCCGGGCCCGAGGCGGCACCCTGGTGGTGACCCTGGAGCCCTGCTGCCACCACGGCCTCACCCCGCCCTGCAGCGAGGCGGTGATCGCCGCAGGGATCAGCCGGGTGGTGCTCGCCATGACCGATCCCAACCCCCGGGTGGCGGGCGGCGGCATCGCGGCCCTGCGGGCCGCCGGCGTGGAGGTGATCGCCGGCGTCGCCGAGGCCGAGGCCCGCGCCCTCAACCGCGCCTTCCTGCACCGCATCCACAGCGGCAGGCCGCTGGGGATCCTCAAGTGGGCGATGAGCTCGATGGCCGCACGGCCCTGCCCAATGGCGCCAGCCAGTGGATCAGCGGCCCGCCGGCACGCGAGTGGGTGCATGCCCTGCGCAGCCGCTGCGATGCGGTGATCGTGGGCGGCGGCACGGTGCGGGCCGACGATCCCCTGCTCACCTCCCGGGGGCGGCGCGATCCCGAGCCGCTGCGGGTGGTGCTCAGCCGCCGCCTCGACCTGCCGGCGCAGGCGCGGCTGTGGGACCAGGCAGCGGCTCCCACCCTGGTGGCCCATGGTCCGGAGCCGCCGGCCGAGGCCGTCGCCCGCCTGGAGGCGCTGGGCGTGGAGCGGCTGGCGCTGCCGGCCTGCGCTCCCGCACCGCTGCTGGAGGCCCTGGCCCGACGCGGCTGCAACCGGGTGCTGTGGGAGTGCGGGCCGGAGCTGGCGGCGGCGGCGATCCGTGAGAACTGCGTGCAGGAGGTGGCGGCCGTGATCGCTCCGAAACTGCTCGGAGGCCTGCCGGCCCGCACCCCACTGGCGGAGCTGGGGCTCACGGCCATGGAGCAGGTGCGCCCCTGGATCGCCCTGCCGCCCCGGCCGCTGGGCGGCGACTGGCTCTGGAGACTTCAGATCCCCGACCTGCCGAGCGGCTGATCGCCTCCCCCGCCGCCGAGCGGCCCGGCGCCGCCCGGGGCGCGGTCAGACGAGCTCGGGGTGGTCGGGGTCGCCCTTGAACGGCCCCTCCACCCGGGAGGTGATCCAACCGCCATAGAAACCGCCGGGCTGGGGGGTCACCCGCTCGCCATCCACCCAGCAGCCATCCATCAGAGCGGGATACACCGAATACCAGCCCGCCAGGGCCGCATAGGCCGGGGTGGGGTCGGGATAGCTCCACACCGCCCGCCGCAGGCGCCGTTCGGCCGGCGTTCCGGCCGCCACCACCACATCGAAGTAGCGCGCCAGCCCCTTCCACTCGCAGAAGCTGCTGCCGGTGGCGGGCTCCAGCAGCTCCAGGCGCATCGCCTCGGGCGGCAGGTACACCGAGGGGGGATGGAACGTCTCCAGCACCCGCAGCGAGCGGCGGGTCTCGGCCAGGCGCTGCCCCAGGGCCTCCACGAGCACATGCTCCGTGCCCGCCACCAGAGCGGGCGGGCGGGGGTAGTCGGCCACCCGCTCAGGGATCGGAGGTGGCGGGTTCATCCGAGATCGAGGGCGAGCTGCCGCCGCTGCGGAGCCGGCTGGGCAGGGCGTTCCGCCCGGGTGGAGGCGATCGGCTCCAGCGTCCATCCGGCCGGATCCCAGGGGTGCATCATTGGCTCCAGGGCCCGCAGCTCAGCCCCGTGCACGGGCGCCAGCCAGGCCTGCTCCAGACCATCGGGGATCAGCACCGGCATGCGGTCGTGCAGCGGCACGATCAGGGCATTGGGGCGGGTGGTGAGGATGCAGCAGCTGTCGAGCTGGCTGCCGTCGGCGCCGAGCCAGCGCTCCCACAGGCCGCCCAGCCAGAACGGCGCGCCGTCGCGGCGGGCGATGCGCTGCCCCTTCTCGAAGAAGGCATCGGCGGGGATCAGGCAGCGGTGATGGCGCCAGGGCCCGCGGAAGCTGGGCTTCTCGGCCACGGTTTCGCTGCGGGCGTTGATCGGCCGGTGGGCGGGGCGGCATGGATCGTCGGGATCCTTCACCCAGCTCGGCAGCAACCCCCACATGGCGAAGGCCACCTCGAGGCGTCCCTGCTGCCGGCGCTGGATCAGCAGGGGCTCCCCGGGCCGGATCAGCGGGCGGGGCGCATAGTGCTCCGCCAGGCCGGGCGGCAGGTCTCCCTGCAGCCGCGGCAGCAGCCGGTCAATGGCCGTGGTGAGCGCGAAGCGGCCGCACATGGATCCAGTGTGCCCACGGATGTTCCCAGGCTGCCGCCCGCCCGTTGCGATTCGGTTTCCCACCCCGCGCGGATGTGGGCCGGGTCGGCCCCCCCTAGCCTGAACCGAATTGCGGCCCGTGCGCCATGCCCATCCGCCAGGACGACAACCGCCCCACGTGTATTCCGCAAGCGGTTACCGGAAGCCGTTGTGAATGACTGCAATGCGCGGATTGTGCGCCATGGCCTGAAGGTGATTCGCTCGTCAGATTCCCATGATCCAGACGACAACAGTGGCAGTGGAGGTGGATCTTCGAGTGCTGGAGAGCAGCCAATGCCGTCGACTCAGGCCCAGCCGAACCAGGGCTCACTATTGATCGATGCCACTTGT
>NZ_LFEK01000087.1 GCF_001039265.1 Synechococcus sp. GFB01
TTGCCCGCCGCATCGGCCGGGCCCAGGCCGCCCATCAGCTGCAGCCACTGCCAGTGCCAGAGGCCGCGGGCGGCCTGCACCACGAAGGGGGGTGGAGCCATGGCCAGTCGCCGGCACTGGAGCGACTCTGCGTCAGGCTGGCGGTGAAATCCAGGGGCCGTGGCGGTGACGGAGCAGCGGGCGCGGGTGCTGGTCGTGGCCGGAACGCACGGCAACGAGCGGAATGCCCCCTGGCTGCTGGAGCACTGGCAGAGCGATCCGACCAGCCTCGCCACGCACGGGCTGCCGGTGGAGCTGGTGCTGGGCAATCCCGAGGCCCATGCCTGCAACAGGCGCTATCTGGATCGGGATCTCAACCGCAGCTTCGATCCGGCGCTGCTCGCCGATTCCAGCCGCAGCGAGCTTGAAGTGGCCCGCGCCCGCTGGCTGCTCGCCCTCCATGGCCCCGAGGGTGAGCGGCCCTGCGCCGTGGTGCTGGATCTGCACAGCACCACCAGCGCCATGGGCAACTCCCTGGTGGTGTACGGCCGGCGGCCGGCCGACCTGGCCCTGGCGGCGGCCCTTCAGGCCCGCCTGGGCCTGCCGCTCTACCTGCACGAGCTGGATGCGGCCCAGACGGGCTTTCTGGTGGAGCGCTGGCCCTGCGGTCTGGTGATCGAGGTGGGCCCGGTTCCCCAGGGGGTGATCCAGCAGCGGATCTGCACCCAGACCCAGCTGGCTGTGGAGGGGGCCCTGGCCGTGCTCGCCCAGGCAGCGGCCGGGGCCGCACCGCGTCTGCCGCAGCGGCTGGTGGTGCATCGCCACCTGGCCAGCCTGGATCTGCCCCGTCGAGAGGATGGAACGCCGCTGGCCTGCCTCGATGCCAGCCGTCAGCATCGCGACTGGTGGCCCCTGGCGCCGGGAGAACCGCTGTTCCGCGGCGCCGCTGGCGGCTCGATTCCCTACACCCCTCCGCCGGAGCTGGCCGATGCCGGTGTGGTCTGGCCGGTGTTCGTGAATGAGGCGGCCTACGGCGAGAAGGGCATCGCCCTCAGCCTCACGCGGCGGGAGCACTGGCCGGTGCCGCACCAGTGGGGGGTGGAGCTGGCGCGGCTGCTGCGGTCAGATCAGCGGGGAGCGCCGTTGTAGAGGATCTCCACCACGCTGCGGCCGTCGGGTGCGATGCGGATCTCGGTCTCCTTGGTGGCCGGCAGGCCCAGCTGCTGCCAGCCGGGAGGGCCGCCCAGAAAGCGGAACAGATACCCGTTGGCGTCGTTGCTCAGCAGGCATTCATTGCCGGCTGCGGCGGTGACGAACATGCACTGGGCCGGGCGGTAGACGGTGAGCCCGCCGTTGCGCAGGATCGCTGTGTTGCGAGCCAGGTTGAGGGCGCGAACCGCGCTGTAGGGAACAGGGGCATCCTGACGGGCGTTCGCGGCTGGGGCTGCCTGTTGGGGCGGGGCCAACTGTTCGGCAGGGGCCGCCTGCTGGGCCAGAGCCGCCGGAGCCGCGGTGGTGATCAGGCCGGCGAGGAGCGCCAGGGCGGAACGCATGGTCGTGGGCGAATGCGAGCCCCCTACCTCAACGCGGTGGACCTGCCCCTGTCAAGCCGGCGAGGCTCATCAGCCGCAGGCCAGGGTGCTCTGCTCCTGGTTGCATTCCAGGTCGGTGCTGCTGCCGTCGGCCCAGTAGATCCGAAGGCGATTGCCCTGGTCGCTGGTGCGGTAGGTGAGCGACTTCACCGGGCCGGCCGGGGGCTTGCCGGACCGATCGGCCCCATCCCGGGGCGTCACGGCGTTGAGCTTCTGCTCCAGTTGCTGGAGCTTCAGCTCGAGCTGCTCCTGACGCTGCTGCAGCTGCTGGACCTCGTTGGTGCTCGCCCGGGGCTGGCAGGCCGCCAGCAGGAGGCCGGCGGCGGCCGCCGCGAGGCCGGTGGCCGCCGCCCGGCGGAAGCCTGGCGGCGCGAAGGCGAGGTGAGCGAGGCCATGCCGGATCGGCCGATTCGATCGAACTCCTAGCAGCGGGTGGGGGCAGCCACAAGCGGCGGGGAGCGGGTCGGTCGCGCCGCGGAGACCAACTTGCCCAACTTCTTCACAAAACCCGCAATGTTCCGTTACAGTGCCGAGTGACGGGGTTCCGTCCGGCGGATTCCCGCCCTCCATACCCGTTCCTCTGGAACATTCCTTCTCGTTCTCATGACCACCACTCTCCAGCAGCGCTCCGGCGCCTCCAGCTGGCAGCAGTTCTGCGATTGGGTCACCTCCACCAACAACCGCCTCTACGTGGGCTGGTTCGGTGTGCTGATGATCCCCACCCTGCTGGCTGCGACCATCTGCTTCATCGTGGCGTTCATCGCCGCCCCTCCCGTCGACATCGACGGCATCCGTGAGCCCGTTGCCGGCTCCCTGATCTACGGCAACAACATCATCTCCGGCGCTGTTGTGCCTTCCAGCAACGCCATCGGTCTGCACTTCTATCCCATCTGGGAAGCCGCCAGCCTCGACGAGTGGCTGTACAACGGCGGTCCTTACCAGCTGGTGGTGTTCCACTTCCTGATCGGCGTCTTCTGCTACATGGGCCGTGAGTGGGAACTCTCCTACCGGCTCGCATGCGCCCCTGGATCTGCGTGGCCTACAGCGCTCCTGTGGCCGCCGCCTCGGCTGTGTTCCTGGTCTATCCCTTCGGTCAGGGCTCCTTCTCCGACGGCATGCCCCTCGGCATCAGCGGCACCTTCAACTTCATGTTGGTGTTCCAGGCTGAGCACAACATCCTGATGCACCCCTTCCACATGCTGGGTGTGGCCGGTGTGTTCGGCGGCAGCCTGTTCTCCGCCATGCACGGCTCGCTGGTGACCAGCTCGCTGGTGCGTGAGACCACCGAGAGCGAGAGCCAGAACTACGGCTACAAGTTCGGCCAAGAGGAAGAGACCTACAACATCGTGGCTGCCCACGGTTACTTCGGTCGCCTGATCTTCCAGTACGCCAGCTTCAACAACAGCCGCAGCCTGCACTTCTTCCTGGCTGCCTGGCCGGTGGTCGGCATCTGGTTCACCGCCCTGGGCGTGAGCACGATGGCCTTCAACCTGAACGGCTTCAACTTCAACCAGTCGATCCTGGATGGCCAGGGCCGTGTGGTGAACACCTGGGCCGACGTGCTGAACCGCGCCAACCTGGGCATGGAAGTGATGCACGAGCGCAACGCTCACAACTTCCCGCTCGACCTGGCTGCTGCGGAAGCCACCCCCGTGGCGCTGACCGCCCCGGCGATCGGCTGAGGCCCAACAGCCCAGCTGAACCCCACTGCCCGTCAGCAGCTGGGCTGACCAACGGAATCCCGCAAGNCCCCGCCCTCCGGCGGGGGCTTTTTGCTGGGGGGCAGCTTTCGATTCAGAGGCGCGGGGCACGATCCACGCGCGACGATCTGAGCAGGTTTGTGAGCCTGCCCTGAAGAGGGGTGAGTCGCGACCCCTGCAAAGCCGATGGTCGGACTTGAACCGACGACCTACTGATTACGAATCAGTTGCTCTACCGCTGAGCTACACCGGCGGCGGCTTGAAACTACCATTCGGCGGTGGAGCTTGCCCAGGATGGCCAGGGAGTCGCAGGAGCCGCGCCAGCTCGACCCGGATCTGCGCCAGCGGCTGCTGCAGGAGGCCCGCACGNCCTGGCGCAGCCTGAGGCGTGCCCTCTGGCTGGCCCTCACGGCCTCCGCGGCCATCGGACTCGCCACCATGGCGATGCGCTCGGCCGCCGGGGGTGAAATGGCCTCAGGGGACCTGCTGATCCAGCTCGTCGCCCTCGTCGGTTGCGGCTGTCTGCTCTGGTTCGACCGCAACCGTCTGCACGGCAGCTGAGTCGCCGCCGCTCGTTCCCGGCTCGTCCTCAGGCTGAGGCTCCTGAACCGGTTCCTGTTCCTGCTGCTGAGCCGGCTGGGATTCCTGCTCCTGAGCCGGGGGCTCCTCCTGCATAGGCGGCGCCTCCGCAGCTGGGGAAGCCTGCGGGTGGAGGGCCGTGTTGGGTTCCTTGGAGGCCTCCGGGGAGGGCTCCGGGGAAGGAGCGCTGGGGGGTGAGGCGGGTTCGGATGCCGCGCCGCCGCTGGGCCGTGCTGGTTCCGCCAGGAGCAGCCGATCCAGCAGCAGTAGCGGGATGCCGAGGCTGAGCCGTTCGTTCTCCAGCGTGGTGGTGCTCAGCGGTGGGGCTGCCGCGAGGCTGGCGGTGGAGCGGCTGAGCAGCCAGAGGCTCTGGCTCAGCTGATGCCACTGCCACAGCAGCAGGGCCAGCAGCGGGATGGCCAGGAGCAGCGTCAGCAGGCGGTGGCCGGCCTCCAGCGGCGAGCTGTTGGCCGCTAAGGCCGCGACTCCGTCGAGCCACCAGAACGCGGGCAGCAGCAGGGCGCCACCCAGCGCCAGCAGCAGCCGGGGGGGCAGGGTGTTCTGCAGGGCCGCCAGGCGCCGCTGCTGCTCGCTGCGGGCCCGCAGCGGCACCTGCACCAGCAGCAGGGAGCAGCAGTCGGCCGGCCGGCGCCAGAGCAGCAGCGCGGGGGCCAGCACCCCCAGCCCCCACACCAGCAGGCGCTCGAGGGCCGGCACCGGTCCAGGGTCGGCCCCTGCCAGCAGCACCAGCAGCAGCAGCGCCTCAAGGGGCATGGCCGCCAGAGCGAGCAGCTGCAGCCAGAGCAGTGGCTCGCTGCGGGGGTTCAGGGCCGACGCCGCCGACACGGTGGCTTCAGGTGGAGAGGGTGCGGCGCTGGGTGACCAGCTTGTAGGCCTCGATCCGATCGCCCTCCTGCCAGGCGGTGAAGCGATCGCAGCCGATGCCGCACTCGAAGCCGGTGGCCACCTCCTTCTGGTCGTCCTTGCCGCGCCGCAGCGAGTCGAGGTCGCCCTCGAACACCTTCTCCTTGCCGCGCCAGACGCGCACCTTGCAGTTGCGCTGCAGCTTGCCGCTGGTCACGTAGCAGCCGGCCACGGCGCTCTTGCCGATCGTGAACACGGCCCGCACCTCGGCCTCGCCGAGACCCTCCTCCACCAGCTCCGGCTCCAGCAGGCCCTCCATGGCCAGCTGGATGTCCTCCAGCAGCTTGTAGATCACCTCGTAGTCGCGCACGTCGACGCCGGTGGCATCGGCGGCCCGCTTGGCGCCCGGCGCCATCGATGTGTTGAAGCCCACGATCACCGCGCCGGAGGCGGCGGCCAGGTCCACGTCGGTCTCGGTGATCTCCCCCGGGGCCGACAGCAGCACCCGCACCTGCACCTCGCCCTGGGGCAGCTGCTCGAGGGCGCCGAGGATTGCCTCCACGGAGCCCTGCACGTCGGCCTTGAGGATCAGGTTGAGCTCCTTGAGCTCGCCCTCGCTGGCCTGGCCCGACATCGACGCCAGCGACACGCGGCGGGAGGCCATCTGCTGGGCCAGTCGGGTGGCGCGGGCCTCGCTGGCCCGTTCGCCCACCACGGCGCGGGCGCTCTTCTCGTCGGGGTAGACCTCGAACTCGTCGCCGGCGGTGGGGACCTCGCTGAAGCCCAGGGCCTCCACGGCGCAGGAGGGGCCGGCCTGCTTCACCCGCTTGCCGGTGTCATCGACCATTGCCCGCACCTTGCCCAGCACCGGGCCCGCGGCCACCACATCGCCGTTGCGCAGGGTGCCGTTCTGCACCAGCAGGGTGGCCACCGGACCCTTGGCCTTGTCGAGATGCGCCTCGATCACGGTGCCGCGGGCCATGCGGTCGGGGTTGGCCTGCAGATCCTCCACATCGGAGACCAGCAGGATCATCTCCAGCAGCTTGTCGATGTTCTCGCCCTTGATGGCGCTCACCGGCACCATCACCGTGGTGCCGCCCCAGTCCTCGGCCACCAGGTCGAGGCCGGAGAGCTCCTGCTTCACGCGGTCGGGCGAGGCGCCCTCCTTGTCGATCTTGTTGATGGCCACCACGATCGGCACCTCGGCCGCGCGGGCATGGCTGATCGCCTCCAGGGTCTGGGGCCGCACGCCATCATCGGCCGCCACCACCAGCACGGCCACGTCGGTGACCTTGGTGCCGCGGGCACGCATGGCGGTGAAGGCCTCGTGGCCCGGCGTGTCGAGGAAGGTGATCCTTCGCTGCTCGCCGGCGTGGGGCACCTCCACCTGATAGGCGCCGATGTGCTGGGTGATCCCGCCCGCCTCGCCGGCCGCCACCCGGGTCTTGCGGATGGCATCGAGCAGGCTCGTCTTGCCGTGGTCCACATGGCCCATCACCGTGACCACCGGCGGGCGGCGGATCAGGTGAGCCAGGTCGCTCGCCTCGATCATCTCCACCGTCTTGGCGGCGGCGGCCTGCACGTCGTCCTCGAGCACCGGCACGCCGAATTCGTCCGACACCGTCTCGATCGTGGAGAGATCGAGGCTCTGGGTGACGGTGGCGATGATCCCCTTGAAGAAGAGGCTCTTGATGATCTCGGAGCTCTCCACGCCGAGCTTCTCGGCCAGCTCCTGCACGGTGAGGTTGCCCTCCGGCACGATCAGCATCTCGGGCCGCTGGGCCTTGGCTTCGCGGGCGGCGCGCAGTTCCATCGCCCGGCGGCGCTGCCGCTGCCGGGTGGTCTCCTTCTTGCGCTTGCGCGCCACCACCGTGGGCTTGGGCTGGCTGCCCGGGGCACTCCTGGGCTTGGCGGGGCGGGCCAGGGAGGCCTGCAGCACCACCGCCTCCTGTTCGCCGGCGTAGCCGCTGGTCTCGGCGGTGAGCGCATCATCGTTCTCGCCGATGATGTGCACCTTGGGCCGCTGCTTCTGGGGCGTGCGGCTGCGCAGTGCTTCCAGCTTGGCGCTGTCGTCCCAGTCGGGGCGCCGGGCCCGGGTGGCCGGCTGGGGGGTGGCGGAACCCAGGCCGACGCGGGGCCGCCGGTGGCGTGGCACTGGGCCGTGCGAGATCCGGCGTGGCCGCCGCGCCGCTCTCGGGCCGCTCGCCCGGGCGGCGCGGCGGCGGTGCCGTCGGTCGACCCGAAGGCTTCTGAAGCTGCATCAGTTCGCCGGGCGCCATCGGCTTGCGCATGCCGGCCGGAAGACCCGGGCGGGCCGGGGCACCAGG
>NZ_LFEK01000088.1 GCF_001039265.1 Synechococcus sp. GFB01
CTGGCTGAGCCAGTCACCCGAGATCCTCGTGCCGGGCAGCGACCTCTCCCAGGCCGACTTCCCTGTGCTGGCGGCCGATGGCCCGAAACCCTGGAACGCTCCTCCCTGGGGCTTGCGCTGGTGGGTTGAGCCTGTGCTACGTTATTGGACTGCGCACCGGAAGCGGAGCGCGGCTTACGACGAGGAGGCGAGAGCCGACGGTGTTGTAAGTTTTCTGGGTCGCCGGGAGGCGACGGTCACCGAGAGCTCAGGGAGCGAGGACGAGAGTCCAAGCGGACGTGAGTGGAGGTGGCAGCACCTGGACAACTGAGAAGTTTAGGAACTGACGCTTTCACGGCGTCACCGTTTCGAGGCTTGATCTTGAGGTTTTCCCGAGAGGGGAGGCGGAAAGAGTGGCCGAGAGGATGGTGGCAGAAGCAAGCCGTGAGGGTGTGAGGTCCCGTCAAAACAAACAAGCGACGGGGAACTGCGAGCGAGAGCGGTGAGCCTTCTCACGAGGCGAGCTGCTGAAACGAGCTGGCGGGAACCTGATCGCGACCGGATCTGAGATCTGGGAGAGACAAGGGAGGAGAAATCGGAAGATTTTGAATTCAGTGCACTCTTTGAACCCTTCTGTCAGAGGAAGGAGGCTCCAACTGCAGGGAGAGCCGAGAGGCTTGAGACTGTGGGTGACGAGCAAGTCAGATTGAGAGCGGCTTGAGTTGAGCGAGAGTTTAATTCAGGTTGATCAAGAGGATCTGACCTACAACGGAGAGTTTGATCCTGGCTCAGGATGAACGCTGGCGGCGTGCTTAACACATGCAAGTCGAACGAACCTTCGGGTTAGTGGCGGACGGGTGAGTAACGCGTGAGAATCTGCCCTCAGGAGGGGGATAACGGCTGGAAACGGCCGCTAATACCCCATATGCCGAGAGGTGAAATGAATTTCGCCTGAGGATGAGCTCGCGTCTGATTAGCTAGTTGGTGGGGTAAGAGCCTACCAAGGCGTCGATCAGTAGCTGGTCTGAGAGGATGATCAGCACACTGGGACTGAGACACGGCCCAGACTCCTACGGGAGGCAGCAGTGGGGAATTTTCCGCAATGGGCGAAAGCCTGACGGAGCAACGCCGCGTGAGGGATGAAGGCCTCTGGGCTGTAAACCTCTTTTCTCAAGGAAGAAGATCTGACGGTACTTGAGGAATAAGCCACGGCTAATTCCGTGCCAGCAGCCGCGGTAATACGGGAGTGGCAAGCGTTATCCGGAATTATTGGGCGTAAAGCGTCCGCAGGCGGCCTCGTAAGTCTGTTGTCAAAGCGTGGAGCTTAACTCCATTTCGGCAATGGAAACTGTGAGGCTTGAGTGTGGTAGGGGCAGAGGGAATTCCCGGTGTAGCGGTGAAATGCGTAGATATCGGGAAGAACACCAGTGGCGAAGGCGCTCTGCTGGGCCATAACTGACGCTCATGGACGAAAGCCAGGGGAGCGAAAGGGATTAGATACCCCTGTAGTCCTGGCCGTAAACGATGAACACTAGGTGTCGGGGGAATCGACCCCCTCGGTGTCGTAGCCAACGCGTTAAGTGTTCCGCCTGGGGAGTACGCACGCAAGTGTGAAACTCAAAGGAATTGACGGGGGCCCGCACAAGCGGTGGAGTATGTGGTTTAATTCGATGCAACGCGAAGAACCTTACCAGGGTTTGACATCCTGCGAACCCCTGAGAAATCGGGGGGTGCCTTCGGGAGCGCAGTGACAGGTGGTGCATGGCTGTCGTCAGCTCGTGTCGTGAGATGTTGGGTTAAGTCCCGCAACGAGCGCAACCCACGTCTTTAGTTGCCAGCATTCAGTTGGGCACTCTAGAGAGACCGCCGGTGATAAACCGGAGGAAGGTGTGGATGACGTCAAGTATCATGCCCCTTACATCCTGGGCTACACACGTACTACAATGCTACGGACAAAGGGCAGCAAACTCGCGAGAGCTAGCAAATCCCATAAACCGTGGCTCAGTTCAGATCGTAGGCTGCAACTCGCTACGTGAAGGAGGAATCGCTAGTAATCGCAGGTCAGCATACTGCGGTGAATACGTTCCCGGGCCTTGTACACACCGCCCGTCACACCATGGAAGTTGGCCACGCCCGAAGCCGTTACTCCAACCCTTGTGGAGGAGGACGTCGAAGGTGGGGCTGATGACTGGGGTGAAGTCGTAACAAGGTAGCCGTACCGGAAGGTGCGGCTGGATCACCTCCTAACAGGGAGACAACAACTGACTCTGATGTTTCATCCACATTGTGATGAAACCAAAGTCCTGTCATCTCGATGGTCGATCGGTACCTCAGCCTGACAGCTCTAGCGGCTGATCAGGTTCAGTTCCTAAACTTCGTCTAGGTCACCCCAAAGGGATGTTGAAAGTCGGCTTTGATTGAATTGATCAAGGCTGATTTTTGATGTTACTGAGAGGTCGAAACTCCTCGGCGCATTAGCTCAGGTGGTTAGAGCGCACCCCTGATAAGGGTGAGGTCCC
This sequence comes from Synechococcus sp. GFB01, assembly GCF_001039265.1. Classification (GTDB taxonomy): domain Bacteria; phylum Cyanobacteriota; class Cyanobacteriia; order PCC-6307; family Cyanobiaceae; genus NIES-981. The sequence continues at coordinate 2,499 of NZ_LFEK01000088.1, forward strand.
TGGTTCAAGTCCAGGATGGCCCATTCGTGTTTGGGGGTTTAGCTCAGTTGGTAGAGCGCCTGCTTTGCAAGCAGGATGTCAGCGGTTCGAGTCCGCTAACCTCCATGCCACGCTCTGCGCACTGCCAGACCCTCAAGTCGAACGCGACGGAGACGTCGCCAGGAACACGCGACGGAGACGTCGCCAGGAACTTCGACTGGGATGACCAAGATCAGTGCAGCTGATGATTTCAGCCTCCAATCATTCCTGATCAGGTTGATTGGATGCTGAACTCAAGGCTCTGAGAGATCGGAGTCTGTGTTCAGCGCGAACCTTGACAACTGCATAGGTGAGTCTGGAAAGAAAGCATCTCATGGATGTCCAGTGAGAACTGGCGTTCTATTGAGTTTAGAGCCGAGACTTTCCAGTGTTCTTCTGATCCCGCCGAGGGATCGGGAGTTTGATCCTGGCATTCAAACCGGATTGTCAATCAGTGGTCCAAAAGCCAGTGAGGAGCAATCAAGGTGAATCTTGGAGAATGGGCCTCAACAGCCTGAAGCACTGGGAAGATACATTGGTCAAGCTACAAAGGGCTCATGGTGGATACCTTGGCACACAGAGGCGATGAAGGACGTGGTTACCTGCGATAAGTCTCGGGGAGCTGGAAACACGCTTTGATCCGGGAATTTCCGAATGGGGCAACCCCTAGAACGGCCGCCTGAATCCATAGGGCGGTGCGAGCCAACCCAGCGAACTGAAACATCTTAGTAGCTGGAGGAAAGGAAAGTAAAAACGACTCCCTCAGTAGCGGCGAGCGAACGGGGACCAGCCTAAACCGATGGGTTCGCCCATCGGGGTTGTGGGACAGCAATGTGGACCAACGGATTTAGAAGAAGCGTTTGAATGGCGCGCCACAGAGGGTGAAAGCCCCGTATTCGAAAATGAAGTTGGCCTAGCTGTATCCCGAGTAGCACGGAGCACGTGAAATTCCGTGTGAATCCGCGAGGACCACCTCGTAAGGCTAAGTACTCCTGTGTGACCGATAGCGCAACAGTACCGCGAGGGAAAGGTGAAAAGAACCCCGGGAGGGGAGTGAAACAGAACATGAAACCGTGAGCTTACAAGCAGTGGGAGCCCGACTGATCGGGTGACCGCGTGCCTGTTGAAGAATGAGCCGGCGACTTATAGGCACTGGCAGGTTAAACCGGGAATGGTGGAGCCACAGCGAAAGCGAGTCTGAATAGGGCGATCGTCAGTGTTTATAGACCCGAACCCGGGTGATCTAACCATGGCCAGGATGAAGCTTGGGTGATACCAAGTGGAGGTCCGAACCGACTGATGTTGAAAAATCAGCGGATGAGCTGTGGTTAGGGGTGAAATGCCAATCGAACCCGGAGCTAGCTGGTTCTCCCCGAAATACGTTGAGGCGTAGCGTCTTGTGCTCCAGCAGGGGGGTAAAGCCACCGTTTCGGTGCGGGCTGCGAGAGCGGTACCAAATCGAGACGAACTCTGAATACCCTGTGTGTAGCAAGGCAGTCAGACTGTGGGGGATAAGCTCCATGGTCGAAAGGGAAACAGCCCAGACCGCCAGCTAAGGTCCCCAAATCAACGCTGAGTGATAAAGGAGGTGGGATTGCCCAGACAACCAGGAGGTTTGCCTAGAAGCAGCCATCCTCAAAGGAGTGCGTAATAGCTCACTGGTCGAGCGATCCTGCGCCGAAAATGAACGGGGCTAAGCGTTGTACCGAAGCTGCGGATTGATTTATCAATGGTAGGGGAGCGTTCCATGTGGGGTGAAGCGTTAGCGTAAGCGGGCGTGGACTGCATGGAAGTGAGAATGTCGGCTTGAGTAGCGAAAACATGGGTGAGAATCCCATGCCCCGAAACCCTAAGGGTTCCTCCGGCAGGCTCGTCCACGGAGGGTTAGTCAGGACCTAAGGCGAGGCCGAAAGGCGTAGTCGATGGACAACAGGTCAACATTCCTGTACCGGTCATGTTTTGGGAAGGGGGACGGAGAAGGCTAGCCCAGCCAGATGTTGGTTACTGGTCCAAGCGTTCGAGGCGTTGAGAGCTGGCGAAAACAGCTTGAGCTGAGGCGTGAGTGCGAGCTGCTACGGCAGCGAAGTGGGTGACGTCAAGCTTCCAAGAAAAGCCCTATACCCGTTAAGGCATGACTGCCTGTACCCGAAACCGACACAGGTAGGGTGGTAGAGAATACCGAGGGGCGCGAGGTAACTCTCTCTAAGGAACTCGGCAAAATGGCCCCGTAACTTCGGGAGAAGGGGTGCCACCGCAAGGTGGTCGCAGTGAAGAGGCCCAGGCGACTGTTTACCAAAAACACAGGTCTCCGCTAAGTCGCAAGACGATGTATGGGGGCTGACGCCTGCCCAGTGCCGGAAGGTTAAGGAAGCTGGTCAGCGTAAGCGAAGCTGGCGACTGAAGCCCCGGTGAACGGCGGCCGTAACTATAACGGTCCTAAGGTAGCGAAATTCCTTGTCGGGTAAGTTCCGACCCGCACGAAAGGCGTAACGATCTGGGCGCTGTCTCGGAGAGAGGCTCGGCGAAATAGAATTGTCTGTGAAGATGCGGACTACGTGCACCCGGACAGAAAGACCCTATGAAGCTTTACTGTAGCTTGGTATTGTGCTCGGGCTCGGAATGCGCAGGATAGGTGGGAGGCTTTGATCCATTGCTTGCGGGTGATGGTGAGCCAACGGTGAGATACCACTCTTTCCGAGCTAGAGTTCTAACGGCCGCCCGTTATCCGGGGGCCGGACAGTATCAGGTGGGCAGTTTGACTGGGGCGGTCGCCTCCTAAAAGGTAACGGAGGCGCGCAAAGGTTCCCTCAGGCTGGTTGGAAATCAGCGACGAGTGTAAAGGCAGAAGGGAGCTTGACTGTGAGACCTACAAGTCGAACAGGGACGAAAGTCGGCCTTAGTGATCCGACGGTTCTGCGTGGAAGGGCCGTCGCTCAACGGATAAAAGTTACTCTAGGGATAACAGGCTGATCTCCCCCAAGAGTTCACATCGACGGGGAGGTTTGGCACCTCGATGTCGGCTCATCGCAACCTGGGGCTGAAGTCGGTCCCAAGGGTTGGGCTGTTCGCCCATTAAAGCGGTACGCGAGCTGGGTTCAGAACGTCGTGAGACAGTTCGGTCCATATCCGGTGCACGCGCAGGAACATTGAGAGGATTTCTCCCTAGTACGAGAGGACCGGGAGGAACGCACCTCTGGTGTACCAGTTATCGTGCCAACGGTAAACGCTGGGTAGCCATGTGCGGAGTGGATAACCGCTGAAAGCATCTAAGTGGGAAGCCCACCTCAAGATGAGTGTTCCCATGGCTTAAGCCAGTAAGGTCACGGGAAGAACACCCGTTGATAGGCTCTACGTGGAAGCGCAGCAATGCGTGAAGCGGAGGAGTACTAATAGACCGAGGGCTTGACCAACACTCGAGCTCTAAGAGCAGCGGCGATGCCGTTGCCAGCTGATTTCCAGAGGGCGAGATGATGCTGAGCGATCAGAAATCATTGGCCTAACCTATGCAGTTCTCAGGGTTCACCTGGGGATGAAGCGACTATCCTGGTGTCCATGGCGCAGTGGAACCACTCCGAACCATCTCGAACTCGGCTGTGAAACGCTGCAGCGCCGACGATATTTGGGGGCAGCCCCCTGAGAAAATAGGTCGATGCCAGGTAAAATCTTCATTCTGTCGATGCGTCATACCGCCTAATGATTCTGCATCCAGGCGGATGCCGAAGAAGCCACCCGCTCGGGTGGCTTTTTATTGGCTGGCGTCGGCAGAGGCCGGCGCCGGTGGACCTCCGCTCACCACCGGTGCAGGATGGCCTTGGCGCCGACTCTGCCGTGATGCAACGTCCCCTCCCCTGGTTCTGGATCGTGCTCGCTGCGGTGCTGCTGCTCGCACCGATCCCAGCGGGCCGCCTGCTCCTCGACGTGCTTGGCGGCATCACACTCACCATCCTGCTGTTGCCCCTGTTGCTCGGGCCGCCGGCTTCCTCGCCTGGCAGGTGCTGCAGCGGCGCATGCGCACCTGTGCTGTCTGCGGCTTCAGTGCAATCGGTCTGGACCAGTGCCCTGCCTGCGGCTCCCCCTATGAGCAGCAGGCCAGTTCCCCTGCTGATCGTCAGGTCCCCTCCGCCGGGCTTGAGATCGACGCCCGTGACGTGACCATCGATGTGGAAGTGGTGAATGACCGGGACTGAGCGGCCCGCACACCCCCCCGGCTGCATCAGGCATCGTTCTGGAGTTGTTCCAGTTCGGCCAACCGCCGTTCGCGAAGATAGAGAAACAGAGGCGCCGCGCAGGCAAACGCCAGGGTGA
>NZ_LFEK01000089.1 GCF_001039265.1 Synechococcus sp. GFB01
CGCACCAGGCCGGCGCTGGCGGCCAGCGGCTGAAGCGTGTCCTTGCCGGGCAGCACGGCCACGTGGCCGAGGCCGCCACAGCTGGGGCAGGCACGACCGAACAGCTCGTAGATGTTCTGCCCCTGGCGCTTGCGGGTGAGTTCCACCAGACCCAGCTCGGTGAGCTGGGCGATCTGTGGGCGGGCCGAGTCGTCGCGCAGAGCCTGGGTGAAATGCTCCAGCACCTGCAACTGATCGCGGCGCGAATCCATGTCGATGAAATCGACGATCACCACCCCACCGATGTTGCGCAGTTTCAGCTGACGGGCGATCTCGGTGGCCGCCTCGCAGTTGGTCCACAGCACCGTCTCGCGGGCATTGGCCGAGCGCGTGAAGGAGCCGGAATTGACATCGATCACGGTGAGCGCCTCGGTGGGCTCGATGATCACGTAACCCCCGGAAGGCAGATCCACGCGCGGCCGCAGGGCATCTCGGATCGCCGCATTGACCTTGTAATGCTCGAGGATCTCGGTGGGGTCGTCATGGGACTCCACCGCCACATTGGTGTGGTCGGTGCCGAGATAGGCATTGGCGCGGGCCACGGCCTCGGCGGTGTCAACCACCACCCGCACCACCTCCGGCGAGTAGAGATCGCGCAGCACCCGATGCACGAAGTCTTCGTCACGGTTGAGCAGCACCGGCGGACTGGCGGTCTCGGCGGCAGCCTGGATCGCCTCCCACTGCCGCAGCTGAGCCTCGAGGTCGTCGATCAGCAACTCCTCGCTCACCCCCTCCGCCTCGGTGCGGATCAGCAGGCCGGCACCTGGCGGCTTGATCAGCACACCAAGGGCCCGCAGCCGGTTGCGCTCGTTCTCGCCGTTGATACGGCGGGAGATGTTCACACCCTGACCGTGGGGCTGCAGCACCAGGAAGCGCCCCGGCAGGGTGAGGTTGCCGGTGAGTCGCGGGCCCTTGGTGCCGGTGGGTTCCTTCATCACCTGCACGAGCACCTTCTGGCGAGGCTCGAGCAGCTCGGTGATGCCGGCGGTGCCCTTCTTCAGCCGCAGCGGGCCGAGATCGGTGACATGGATGAAGCCGTTCTTCTCACTTTCACCGATGTTGACGAAGGCCGCATCGATACCCGGCAACACGTTTTCAACCGTGCCGAGATAGACATCACCAATCTGGTAGCGGCCCTGGGCCACCACCAGCTGATCAACGCGGTCGTCGTGGAGAACTGCGGCGATCCGCAATTGCTCGGCAATGACGATCTGCTGGGGCATAGGGGAGGAGGCTGGGCCGCAAGGAGCCCTGCCGGGGGTAAAGACTGATTGAGGCCTGTTCAGATCCTGTGGGGGACCGACTGCCTGGGGCAATGCTGCAAGAACTGCTGGACAGACTCAGCTGAATGGATTCAGCCGCGCATCAATGCCGCGGAGCAGTGGGGCAAGAGGAAAAAATCTGTCCTCCGCTGTTCCGGCATGGATCCGGATCCGGGAGGTTGTCTGCGCTGAAGCAGCCAAGGCGCTGCAGAATTGCGGCGGGCAGCTTGAAGGCAAACAGCTCTTCGCCTTGGCCGGAAACTAGCACGGCTTCAGCACCAGGGCCTCCCGCCGCACGGCGGTCGGGGTCAGGGGCCGCTGCAGAAGTTCCCCCAGCCAGTGAGCGAGCTGCTCGGGCCGAAGGCTGCGGCCGGAGCCGTCGATGCCGGCCTCCAGCACCAAGGCGGCGCGCCTGCCATCCGCGCCGATCTCCAGCAGCTCGAGGCGACGGAGGGCCTCACGGCAGTCGCGCTGCCGGGGCGGCCCTTCTTGTCGGTGTCATGCCAGAGCAGGGCNGGGCGATCCAGCAGCTGATCGATGGCGCTCTGCCAGGCCGTGGGCGCGAAGCCGGACGGGGCCAGCGCCGCGGCCTGCAGGGTGAAGCGCCAGCGGGCCGCCTCCAGCTCCTGGCTGAGGCTGGGCCCGAAGCTGGGCACCACCGCCGCCGAGAGCAGCTGCAGCCCCGGGGGCAGCTCGGCCTGCAGACGCTCACGCACCACGCCAGGTTCCAGCGGGGCGGTGAATTCAAGATCGAGCCACTCGCCCGTGCCCTCCACGCCCAGCGGCAGGGGCAGGGCGATCTGCAACCGCGGCAGGGGATGAAAGCCGCCGCTGAAACTCACCGGCAGGCCGGAACGGCGCAGGGCCCGCTCCAGCAGCCTCAGCAGATCGAGGTGGCTGATCAGGGCGAGGGAACCGGTCTTGGCGAAGCCGATCCGCAGCCGGCACACCCGCTCGCTGGCCGGGGCCCGCTGGGGTAGGGCGGGCGGCACCGGCGGCGGCGGGATGACCACGTTGTGGCCGAGTTCCGGGCCGCAGACGCCGCAGCTGCTGCAGGCGTCGAAGGAGCAGTCGGGCACCACAGCAGCCGCCAGCGCCCGCTGCAGGTCGTCGGCCAGCCAGCGCTTGTCGAGCCCCGAATCGATGTGATCCCAGGGAAGGGGCTGGCGGCAGAACGCCTCCAGATCGGCTGCCGCCATGGCTTCCACGGCGCTCCAGGTGCCCAGCTCCAGCTGGCGGTAGCGACCGGCCAGTCCAGCGGCCTCGATGGCCCCCGTCCAGGCGGCGTGGCTGCGATCGGCCGACTCGAACCAGGCATCCATGCCGGCGCCGGCGCGCCAGGCGGCCTCGATCACCGCTGCCAGGCGGCGATCGCCACGGCCGATGAAGTCCTCGATCGCCGAGAGGCGCACATCGGTGAAATTGGTCTTGATGCCCCTCAGCTGGCGCAGAGCCGTGCGCAGGAGCTCCTGACGCCGCCGGAATTCGGCGCTGCTCACGCTGTGCCACTGGAACGGCGTGTGGGGCTTGGGGGTGAAGTTGGAGATCGTGAGGTTGAGCTCCAGGCGCCCCAGATCGGTGCACTGCAGCTGCAGGGATCGGCAGGTGTCGGCGATGCCGAGCACATCGGCGTCGGTCTCGCCCGGCAGGCCGATCATGAAGTAGAGCTTCACCTTGCGGTAGCCGCTCTCCATGGCCGTGCGGATGCCGGCGAGCAGCTCGGCATCGGTGAGGCCCTTGTTCACGATGTCGCGCAGTCGCTGGGTGCCGGCCTCGGGCGCGAAGGTGAGGCCGCCCCTGCGGGTGCCGCCGAGGATGTGGGCGATGTTCCGGTCGAAGCGATCGACCCGCTGGCTGGGAAGGGTGAGGCTCACGTTCTGGTCGGCCAGCCGGTTGCGCAGCTCCACCCCCACGGCCGGCAGGGCCAGGTAGTCGGAGCAGCTGAGCGAGAGCAGCGAGAAATCGCTGTAGCCGGTGCGGCGCATGCCCTCCTCCACCGCCTCCACCACGGCCTCGGGCTCCACGTCGCGGGCAGGGCGGGTGAGCATGCCGGGCTGGCAGAAGCGGCAGCCGCGGGTGCAGCCGCGGCGGATCTCCACGGTGAGCCGGTCGTGCACCGTTTCGATATGGGGCACCAGACCCATGGCGTAGTGGGGCATCGGTGTGGCGGTGCGCCGCTGGATGCGCCCCGGCAGAGCGGGCTCCAGCGGCTCGATGCTCACCCCATCGGCGCCGGGGCCGTAGAGAGCAGGCACATAGACGCCCGGCACCAGGGCCAGATCCCTCAGCAGCGCCGAGCGGCTGAGGCCGGCGGCGCGGGCCTCGGCCACCACCAGGCCGATCTCCGGCAGCAGCTCCTCGCCGTCGCCGAGGGCGATGAAGTCGAAGAAGGCGGCGAAGGGCTCGGGGTTGCTGGTGGCGGTGGGGCCGCCGGCGAAGATCAGCGGCGGCGCCTCGGGGTGGCTGAGCGGCAGGTCGCCCCGCTCGGCGGCACGCAGGGGGATTCCGGCCAGATCCAGCATCTCGAGGATGTTGGTGCCGCCCAGCTCGTAGCTGAGCGAGAAGCCCAGGATGTCGAAGGCCGCCAGGGGCCGGCGGCTCTCCACCGCGAACAGGGGTGCGCCGCGCTGCCGCAGCCGGGCGGCCAGATCNGGCGCCGGCAGGTAGCTGCGGTCGCACAGCTGACCGGGAACGCTGTTGAGGATCGAATAGAGAATGATGTGACCGCTGTTGCTGGCCCCCACCTCGTAGACCTCGGGGTAGGTGAGCGCCCAGCGCACGCCGGCGGCCGCCCAGGCCTGATCCCAGTCGCGCGGCTGCACCCCGAGCTCGTTGCCCAGGTAGCGGGCCGGCTTGCCGATGCCCAGGTCCACCAGGGCTTCGAAATCGACGGGGGAGGCGACCGTCACGGATGCCGGTGGCATGGGGCTGGCTCGATCGTATGCAGCACACCCCGCCATAGGACAATCCGGCCAGTTCAACGGCGGNCCCGGGGCCCCTCCCGCGATGGTGCAGGTCAACGGCAACTACCTCAAGCTCAAGGCGGGCTATCTGTTTCCCGAGATCGCCCGGCGGGTGAAGGCCTTCAGCGAAGCCAATCCCGAGGCACAGGTCATCCGCCTGGGCATCGGCGATGTGACCGAACCGCTGCCGGAGGCCTGCCGCACCGCCATGAAGGCAGCGATCGATGAGATGGGCACCCGCGAGGGGTTTCATGGTTATGGCCCCGAGCAGGGCTACCTGTGGCTGCGCGAGGCCATCGCCCAGCACGACTTCCAGGCTCGCGGCTGCCGGATCTCCGCCGAGGAGATCTTCGTGTCCGACGGCAGCAAGTGCGACAGCGCCAACATTCTCGACATCCTGGGCGAGGGCAACCGCATCGCCGTGACCGATCCGGTGTATCCGGTGTATGTGGACAGCAACGTGATGGCGGGCCGCACCGGCGAGGCCGATGCCGCCGGCCAGTACGGCGGCCTCACCTACCTGCCGATCAACGCCGAGAACGGCTTCACGGCCCAGATCCCCAGCGAACCGGTGGATCTGATCTACCTCTGCTTCCCCAACAACCCCACCGGCGCGGTGGCCACCCGAGAGCAGCTCAAAGCCTGGGTGGACTACGCCCGCACCCATGGCGCCCTGATCCTGTTCGACGCGGCCTACGAGGCCTTCATCCAGGATCCCGGGCTGCCCCACTCGATCTACGAGATCGAAGGCGCCCGCGACTGCGCGATCGAGTTCCGCTCCTTCTCCAAGAACGCCGGCTTCACCGGCACCCGCTGCGCCCTCACCGTGGTACCGCGGGGGCTGATGGGCACGGCCGCCAATGGCGAGCAGGTGGAACTGTGGGGTCTGTGGAACCGCCGCCAGTGCACCAAGTTCAACGGCGTGAGCTACATCGTGCAGCGCGGCGCCGAGGCGGTGTATTCGCCCGAGGGCCAGGCCCAGGTGAAGGGCCTGATCAGCTTCTACATGGAGAACGCCGCGATCATCCGCCGGGAGCTGAGCGCCGCCGGCCTGGCGGTATATGGCGGCGAGCAGGCTCCCTACGTGTGGGTGAAGACGCCGGCGGGCGTGGATTCCTGGGGCTTCTTCGATCTGCTGCTCAGCCGGGCCCATGTGGTGGGCACCCCCGGCAGCGGCTTCGGTGCCGCCGGCGAGGGCTACTTCCGCCTCTCGGCCTTCAACAGCCGCGCCAACGTGGAGGAGGCGATGCGGCGCATCCAGGCGGCGCTGGCGGGCTGAAGGCCCCGCCAGCGCCGCAGCCGCATCCGGCAGACTCGTGTGATCGCCGTTGCCGAGAGCCCTCGCCCCTTCGGCCGGTCCACCCCGACATCACGGAGATGCCCCAAGCCCACCCGACCCGAGCCACCCAGAGCCCCGGCCGCGAGGGCGGCCCGGCAGTGATGGAGAAGGCGCCGGAGCGGGTGCGCAAGCCATCGCCCCGCTACCGGGTGCTCTTGCACAACGACCCGGTGAACAGCATGGACTACGTGGTGACCACCCTGCGCCAGGTGGTGCCGAGCCTCAGCGAGCAGGACGCCATCGCCGTGATGCTGGAGGCCCACAACACCGGCGTGGGCCTGGTGATCGTGTGTGACATCGAGCCGGCCGAGTTCTACTGCGAGAGCCTCAAGGCCAAGGGGCTCACCAGCACGATCGAGCCGGAGGAGTGACCCCCCCCTCCGGCGGCGGCCCCCGCCCCCTGGGCACGCTGCTCTACGTGCCCCTGCTTTATGGCGCCGGCTGGCTGCTGGCGCGGCCCCTGGCGCTGCTGGCTCCGACCTGGCGGCCGGACCAGGTGGATCTGGCGGGCGCCG
>NZ_LFEK01000009.1 GCF_001039265.1 Synechococcus sp. GFB01
CGGGCAGTCTGCGGCGCGCGGGCCGTGTCCGGCACCCCATGGGGATCCATCTCACCCTTGGGCAGATAGGCAAGTTCCCGCAGAGCGATCACTGCGGGATCGCTGGTCACGCTGGTGGGTAGACGGCCGAGGGCCACGTTGTCGTAGTTGAGGCTGTGGCGATCGAAGGCCGCCAGCTCGTATTCCTCGGTCATCGAGAGGCAGTTGGTGGGGCAGTACTCCACGCAGTTGCCGCAGAAGATGCAGACCCCGAAATCGATCGAGTAGTTCCGCAGTTCCTTCTTCTTGGTGGCCTTGTTCATCACCCAGTCGACCACCGGCAGGTTGATCGGGCAGACGCGCACGCACACCTCGCAGGCGATGCACTTGTCGAACTCGTAGTGGATACGGCCGCGGTAGCGCTCCGAGGGGATGAGCTTCTCGTAGGGGTACTGCACCGTGATCGGGCGGCGGCGCAGGTGATCGAAGGTCACCGCCAGACCCTGGGTCATGTACTGGGCCGCACCCACCGCATCGCGGGTGTAGTCGCCGACTTTCTTGAGAAACCCGAACATGCGCGGAGGTTGCGGAAGGGATTCAGGCCGGTCCAATGATGGCCGGTCGTGGAGCGGGCTGGGGAGGCGGAGCCGGGATCAGCCTCCGAACACCGCCGGGAAGGCCAGCTTGAGGCCGGCGGTCACCAGCAGGTTGACCAGGGCGATGGGGAGCAGGAATTTCCAGCCCAGGTCGAGCAGCTGGTCGATCCGCACCCTGGGGGTGGTCCAGCGCAGCAGGATTGCCAGGAAGACCAGCAGGTAGGCCTTGAGCACGGTCATCACGATCCCCACCGAGGCCGTGATCACCTGCACCAGCGGTGCATCCACCGGCTGGCCCAGCCAGCCGGCGAGCCACTCCACCGGCAGGGGGAAGCCCCAGCCACCCAGGTACAGCACCGACACCAGCAGTGCCGAGAGCACCAGGTTGATGTAGCTGCCCAGGTAGAAGAGCGCGAACTTCATGCCGGCGTACTCGGTCTGATAGCCGGCGACCAGTTCCTCCTCGGCCTCCGGCAGGTCGAACGGCAGGCGCTCGCACTCGGCCAGGGCACAGATCCAGAAGATCRGGTCATGGTGATGGCCGGTGTGCTGGAGGATCCCTTCAGCGCCGACACGCTTGAGATGCGTCAGCCCACCCTGATCCGCCGATTCGTACAGCGTTTCCGACGCCGCCGACGGGGAATGTCATTCGAAACGCTGGCCCACACCATGACTCTGCATGGAGCCCTGCGGATGCTCAATCTGCCGACGGCCCCCGGGCATCGTCTGACCCTCGAACAGATCCGGGAGGCGTACCGCGAGCTTGCACTGGCCAATCATCCCGATTCCGGCGGCTGCGACCAGACGATGCGTCGGCTCAACGAGGCCTACCAGCTGCTCAAGGAGCTGTACCGCCGCCAATGACGACTCACCTATCGCAGTTGAGCCCGATTGCGTGTCTAGGCACGTATCCAGGACAAGGTTCATGAGACTGCTTGGTATGGACCGATTCAAAGCCTTTCCTGCCCCAGCGGCACAGCCGCCCGAGAAACCACCATTCGTCTATGCGATGTCCACCTGGTCTCAGGCTGAGTCCCGGAGCTTGTCCAGGGCCGGCAGCATGAGACCTGCCCTGCGGCGTCGGTCGACGCTGTCCTTGGTCGTGTATCACGCGAGGCATTCCCACAAGTTTCGCGCCTGGGTGAACACCCATAGCCACGGCACGATGCAGGCCTATCCCCGGAAATGAAGATGAGACACAGGCTGGGTACCATACCTAGACCTGGGCGCGACATTGCAGACGTGCGTTTCCATCAATTCTGATTGCGGCCAGGGAGACCTGAGAGGCTTGCAGTTCACGCTCCCTCCGTGCAGGGAAGACTCTGTCCAGTCGCCATGGCCAGATCTGCTGCTGCGCTAGAAAGTGTTGCTGCAACAAGCTTCTGATTCTCGATCATCTGCGGCGGACACAGGTACGCAGTAATTTTGGTCTCGCGGACGCTTGGGCGTTCCGCCTGAGGAGCACTTGGCCCAGCTTGCCCGTCACGGGCCGCGAGGGCGCGCAAACATGCTTCAGGGCGTATCTCAGTTTGCGCATGGGACCCCAGGCGAGACCGGAAATGCGTCCGATTCGAGACTGCTGCGAAGCAACCGGGTGGCGCCTCCTGCCAGGCCTCCCGCTGCCACAGCCATGTCTTGGAGGGCTGGCAAGGCGAGCAGGGGAAGCTAACCCAATCAGCCCACGGCGGAGCTGCGCAGGGCCAGGCATGTACAGCTCGATCCATGGCCCGGTGGTTTGATGAGCCCCGACCCTGCAATTCAACCGATCGCTTCGGACAGGGTCACTGACGGATTCACGCGAATTTCAGGAGCGCGACTCGGGGGCATGCCAAGGGTCAGGCAAGACTCAAGGATCAAGCCCTAGACGCATAACGAGACCGGCCTCTGGTCCTGGATGCGACAGGTGAGATCAGGTGGCTGTCTGCATGCCCTGGATCAGGAAGTCGAAGTAGGGTCCCGCCAGGCTGCCTCCGAGCCGCTGAGCAGATCGATCGAGGCGTCCTTGAGGGTGCGCATCGCCTCCACCATGCCGGGCATGGGCACGCCGAGGCTGTTGTACATCTCGCGAGCTCCCACCAGCCCGATCTGCTGGATCTGTTCGGTGCTGCCGGCCAGCACGCCGTAGGTGACCAGCCTCAGGTACCAGCTGAAATCGCGCAGGCACTGGGCGCGCTGCTTCTGGCCGTAGGCATTGCCGCCGGGCGCCACATACTCAGGTTTGCGGGCAAACAGCTGACGGGCAGCTTCATCCACGATCTTCCGTTCGTTCTCAGTCAGCACCCGAACCACCGCCAGGCGCTGGGCGCCACCGGCGAGAAACTGCACCATCGATCGGAGCTCGCCACCGGTGGGGTAACGCAACTGATCGTCTGCCTGAAGGATCAGATCCCGAACGACGCTCATTGCTGCGGACCGACGCGCCCGCCAGCATATCCAGCCGAACCGCATCTTCAGCGGCCTGCGGAGCCAAGGTGTAACGGCCCTTTGCACGCCGTAGGGTCGAGAGAGCTGCGTGTTCGTGATGGACCCCCACGCCGCGGCATCGCCGCACCGGGTCGGCAGCCGCGTGGAGCTCGAAGTGACAGGACTCACGCACAGCGGTGACGGCGTAGGCCGGCTCGACGGTCAGGTCTGCTTCGTGCCGGGTGCGCTGCCCGGCGAGACCGTGCGGGTCCTGCTGCGGCAGGCCACGCGCCGGCACTGGCTGGCCGGGCTTGAAACAGTGCTGGCGGCCAGTCCGGAGCGCCAGCGCGCCACTTGCATCCTGGCCGACCGATGCGGGGGCTGCAGCCTGCAGCACTGGAGCGTGGAAGCGCAGCGTGCGTGGAAGCGCGATCTGGTGAAGGAGACCATGCAGCGCATCGGACATCTCACGCCACCAGTGCTGCCGATCTGCAGCGATCAGCAGGTGCTCGGCTATCGCAACCGGGCGATCATTCCGCTTCGCCGGCCGGCCGATCAACGGCTGCGCGGCGGCTATTTCCGCCGCGGCAGCCACCGGATCGTGAACATGAACCACTGCCCGGTTCTCGATCCCCGCCTCGATGCCCTGATCGAGCCGATCAAGCAGGATCTCGACGCCACCGGCTGGCCTGCCGACTGCGATGCCGCAGGGGAGGGGGGGTTGCGCCATCTGGCTGTTCGGATCGGCCACGGCAGCGGCGAGCTGCTCATCACCCTGGTAAGCAGCCACGACCGCCTGCCTGGGCTGGAATCGCTGGCCGACGCCTGGATGAGGCGCTGGCCGCAACTGGTGGGCGTGGTGCTCAACCTGCAGCCGTCCCCCACCAACACCCTGATGGGCGACACCAGCCGTACGCTCTGCGGCCGTGGCTGGTTGCGCGAAAGCTTCGCCGGCCTGTCTCTGCGGATCGCTGCGGACACGTTCTTCCAGGTGAACACCGCCCTGGCGGAGCGAGTGGTGACGCCGCTGCTGATGGCCCTGGCCGGTGGGCCGCCCGGCCGCCTGATCGATGCCTACTGCGGCATCGGCACCTATTCCCTGCCCCTGGCACGGCAGGGGTGGCAGGTGGTGGGTCTGGAGCGCAACCCCGAGGCTGTGCGCCTGGCCCGTCTCAATGCCGCTGACAACCGGCTGGAGAACCGCTGCCGCTTCGAAGCGGTGAATGTGGCCGAGGTGCTGGCCGAGCAACTGCCCAACTGCGAGGCACTCCTGCTCGACCCCCCACGCAAGGGTCTCGATGCCGCCTGCATGGCCGCCATCACAGCGATGCCGCCTAAGAGTCTGTTGTATCTGAGCTGCGATCCAGCCACTCTCGCCAGGGATCTGCACCAGCTGAGCGGTGCTGCCGGCTACGCCATCGAGTCGCTGCAGCCCTTCGACTTCTTCCCACAGACAGCCCACGTGGAGACCCTGGCCGTGCTGCGCCGCTCAGAGGATGGAGGCTGACCCGCTCTCATCTGGAGCGGTTCAGCTACGCAGCACGGCACCGCACTCCTTCTCGAGCGCGGCCCGCACCTTGGCGTGACAGCGGTCCACATCCTCATCGGTGAGGGTGCGCCGGGGGTCGCGGTAGCGCAGCCGGAACGCCTGACTGCAGCGGTCAGCGCCGAGTTGCTCGGCCTCGAAGCGATCGATCAGTTCGGCCCTCTCCAGCAGCGGTCTCCCCGCCTTGCGGATCACCTGCAGCAGGGAGAGGCAGCTGGTCCGCTGCGACACCACGACAGCCAGATCCCGTTCCGAGGCCGGCACGGTGGGGAAGGGGCTGAAGGCCGGCTGCCAACGGTTGCGACGCGTGGCAGCCACAAGCAGAGGCTCGAGTGCGATCTGGAACAGGTGGCAGGCCTCGGGCAGATCCAGAGCGGCAGCCTGCTCGGGATGGAGCTGCCCGAACCAGCCCACCGGCCTGCCCTCCACAAGCAGCTCTGCGGCACGGCCCGGATGGAGCAGACCTGGGTCGCTCAGCGGCCGGTCCTCCACGGCCAGGGCCAGGACATCCAGGGCCTGCTGCAGCACGCCCCGGGCCTGGTGGTACTCGGGTGGCCTGGGCTTGCCCGAGCTGCTCCAGCGTTCCGAGCGACGTTCACCACAAAGGATGCCGGCGAGCAGTGATCGGCTCTGTTCGACCTCCCCCGGACGGAACACCGCCCCGATCTCGAAGGCCCAGAAGCCCGGCTGCCCCGCCTGAAGGTTGCGTCGCGCAGCAGCCAGGAGTTCACCGTGGAGCTCGTCGCGGAGATGGCCGTAGTCGGCCAGCAGAGGATTGGCCAGAGGGATCCGGCCCGGCCCGGCTGGCACCAGGGAGAAACTGCAGGTCTCCTGCAGTCCGGCGGCAGAGAGGGATCGGCGCAGCCGGCGCTCCGCCAGTTGTGCAGGGGTGAGACCACCCGGTGCGATCGGATCGGGGAGGTGACAGGCGAACCGGTCGTAACCGATGAGCCTCGAGACTTCCTCGATCAGATCCACCTCTCGCTGCAGATCGATGGCGCGCGCCGGCGGAGGCAGCACCCGCCAGCCTTCCGCGTCGGGGTCGGGATCGACCTCGCAGCCGATGGCCCGCAGTGTCTGCTCGATGCGGGCATCGGGCAGATCGATCAGCTCACCTCCCTCTTCCACCGGTCCGAGCCGGTTGTGCAGAGCATCGCGGCGCAGCACCAACGGCTCGGGCGGTGTGGAGGGCCGGCTGACCGACCAGCGTCCCTCCACGGTGGCGCCGCAGAGCTGCTGCAGCAGCAGAACGGCACGATCGGCGGCCGGCAGCGTGGCCTCGATGGGCAACCCCTTCTCAAAGCGGCAGCTCGCCTCCGTCCGCAGCCCCTGGCGACGGGCCGAACGGCGGACCTGCTGGGGAGGGAACACCGCCGCCTCAAGCCAGATCGCATTGGTGTCGGGCTGCACGCCGTCCTCCAGGCCCCCGATCACCCCCGCCAGTGCGATCGGGCGATCGGCATAGGTCACCACCAGATGCTCGGGATCCAGCTCACGGGTTTCGCCATCCAGGCTCACGAAGAGCTCATTGGGGTGACCCTGGCGTAGACCGACACGGCTGAGGTCGGCATCGGGCGCGCCACCGGCAAGGCGGAGGCGATCGTAGGCGTGCANGGGCTGCCCCGTCTCCAGCATCACCAGGTTGGTGACATCCACCACGTTGTTGATCGGCCGGATGCCGGNCTTGGTCAGTCGCTGCTGCAGCCACGCCGGAGAGGCAGCCACCGTGATTCCGCCCAGCGACGTGATCGAGAACAGACCGCCCGCCTCCATGCAACTGCGGCTCGCGGCACTCGCCGGCAGGCTGGCGCAAGGCCATGGCGACGCCGTCGGCGGGAGCTGCACCACCCCGTCGATGAGTGCAGCCACTTCGCGGGCGATGCCCAGCATGGAGAGGCCGTCAGGCCGGTTGGCGGTGATCGCCAGCTCAAGAACCTGGTCGTCGAGCCCGAAGCTTGGGCCCACGGCTGTCCCCACCGGCGGCACGCTGGCAAGCAGCTCATCGAGGATGGCGATACCGTCGGATGAGGCCTCCAGGCCCAGTTCCGCCAGCGAACAGATCATGCCGCTGCTGGCCACTCCTCGAAGCTCGGCCGGCTTGATGGTGAGATTCGCCGCCGGCAGGGTGCTGCCCACCAGTGCCACGGGTACGTGGATGCCAGCCCGCACGTTGGCGGCACCGCAGACGATCTGCAGCCGTGCCTCAGGGCCGACGCGCACCTGGCAGACGCTCAGCTTGTCGGCGTCGGGATGGGGCTCGCGCTCCTCCACCAGACCCACCACCACCCCAGCGGCCCGGGCGGCGAGATCCGCGATCGCCTCGACCTCGAAACCGGCCATCGAGAGGCGATCCGCCAGGCTGTCGGGCGCGAAGGCCTCGGCAGGGCCAGTCACCAGCTCCTTCAACCACTGGAGCGAGACCCGCATGACGCAGTCCTTGAGTCAGGCGGGATCCTACGGAGCAAGCCAACCGGTAGCTGGCGAGGGGAACATGGCCAGGTAGGGTGGCTCCTTGTCCTTTCGCATCGCACCAGCGGCGCAACGTCCTTCATGGCTAAGAACAANGGCGTCCGGATCGTGATCACTCTCGAGTGCACCGAATGCCGGTCCAACCCCGCCAAGCGGTCTCCCGGTGTGTCCCGCTACACCACCGAGAAGAACCGTCGCAACACCACGGAACGGCTCGAACTGAAGAAGTTCTGCCCGCATTGCAACAAGTCGACCGTGCACAAGGAGATCAAGTGAGCCGTANGGCTNCCCTCTGATCGCCGCACTTCGTTCGTTGTTGCAGGCTGCGGCAAGCCTTCATCCTCTTCCTTCAGGATCCTCGTCCA
Organism: Synechococcus sp. GFB01; assembly: GCF_001039265.1. Lineage (GTDB taxonomy): Bacteria > Cyanobacteriota > Cyanobacteriia > PCC-6307 > Cyanobiaceae > NIES-981. The sequence continues at coordinate 7,359 of NZ_LFEK01000009.1, forward strand.
GAGTCGCTGTTCCACCATCCCATGGCCAGTTCATTTTTCAAGAAGCGTCTGTCGCCGATCAAACCCGGCGATCCGATCGACTACAAGGATGTCGATCTGCTCAAGAAGTTCATCACCGAGCGCGGCAAGATCCTGCCCCGCCGCCTCACAGGGCTCACGGCCAAGCAGCAGCGCGATCTCACCAATGCTGTAAAGCGTGCCCGCATCGTGGCCCTGCTTCCCTTCGTGAATCCCGAGGGCTGACCCCCTGGCGTCCGCCTCGCTCCACCCCGGCGACCTGGTCGGTGTTGCGGAGCCTCGCGGCGGCCAGCTCGGCGTGGTCGAAAGCTGCCAGGGCAGCAAGGTTCGCCTCTGGGTCGGCTTCGAAGGCCGCTCGCAGGTCCTGCCCCAGCGGCAGCTGGATCTGATCAGCTCCCTGCCGTCCGGCACAGAGCCCCCGCGGCGGCTTGGATCACCCCCCTGGTCGCTGAGTGCCGANGGGCTTCGGATCGCGAAGCCCGATCCGCGTGCCTGGGCGACCGCCTGGCTGCTGCTGCGCGACGAGCCCAGCGCCCTGCCGTTGGCGGCATTCACCGATCTGGTTTGCGGCACCACCCGGCCGGTGGAATTGGCCGCCTGCTGGCAGGAACTGGTGGGAGCGCAACTGTGGTTTCGCTGGAAGCATGGCCAGGTCCAGCCTCGCCGGCTTGATGAACTCAGACAGCTGCGTTGGGAGCGCCATCGCAGGATCCTGATCGAGCGGCAGGAGCAGAGCTGGCTCGACCTTCTGCGGCGGCGGCGGCGCATGGATGCCGCCGAGCTGCCGGAGGGGCAGCGCCTGCGCCTGGAACTGCTGAAGCAGCTGGCCGGCGGTGCTCTGGAGGCCGATCAGCTTGATCCGGCTGTACTCCAGAGCCTCAGGACCCTGCACATCGGCACTGATCGGGGCGAGATCCGTCATCTGCTGGCGGATCTGGGTCAGTGGGATCCGCACCATCTGGTCTCCGTCGCAGGAACCACCTGGAGCACCGGCTTCACCCCGGAGCTGCTCGAGGAAGCCGATCGACTCCTGCGGCACAGCTCCGATCCCTGGCCCGGTGACGACGAGCGCCGCGACCTCACCCGGCATCGGTGCTTCACCATCGACGATGACGACACGCGTGACATCGACGACGCACTGGCTCTGGAGCGACGCTCCGATGGCCCGCCGCGGCTCTGGATCCATGTGGCCGATCCCGGCCGGCTGATCCAGGCCGATTCACCCCTCGATCTGGAGGCGCGCCGCCGCGGCAGCAGCCTGTACCTGGCCAGCGGGATCCTGCCGATGTTCCCGGAGCCCCTGTCGGTCGGGCCATTGAGTCTTCGGGCCGGTGAGCGCTGCGCCGCCTGGAGCAGCTGGGTGGAGCTTGACGCCGATGGCGCGATCGCCGCCTGCGGCATCGTGCGCAGCTGGGTGCAACCCACCTATCGGCTCAGCTATGGCGATGCCGACGAGCTGATCGACCTGGCCCCTCCCGAGGAAGCCGACCTGGCGGAGCTGGAGCGGCTTCTGCAGAACCGCCGCCGGTGGCGGGTCAGCCAGGGGGCGCTGCTGATGGATCAGCCCGAGGGGCGGATCCGCTGCGTGGATGGACAGCCACAGCTGGAACTCACCGATCCCTCCCCCTCCCGACTGATGGTGGCCGAGGCGATGATCCTGGCCGGTTCCGTGGCCGCCCGCTTCGCGCAGGAACAGGGCCTGGCCCTTCCGTTCCGCAGCCAGCTGCCAGCCGAGCTGCCCTCGCACGCTGAGCTGCAGGCCCTGCCGGAGGGAGCGGTGCGCTTTGCCGCGATCAGGCGGTGCCTCAGCCGGGGGCTNGATGGGCACCCGGCCGGCTCCCCATTTCAGCCTCGGCCTGCCTGCCTACGTTCAGGCCACCTCGCCGATCCGCCGCTACGGCGACCTGGTGGTGCAGCGGCAGATCGGTGCCTGTCTGACCGGTCAACCCGTGCTCAGCGACTCGGAGCTGGGGGAGCTGCTGGAGCAGTTCGATGGCGCGGTGCGCCAGGGCATCGCCATTTCCCGTGAGGATCAGCGCCATTGGCAGCAGGTCTGGTTCGAGGCCCACCGCAGCGGCCAGTGGCGGGCGCGATTCCTGCGCTGGCTGCGGCCCCAGGACCGGCTCGGACTGGTGCGCGTCGACTCGCTGGCGATGGATCTGGCGGCCGACTGTCCCCAGAAGGCCAGTCCCGGCGAGGACCTTCTGCTGCGTGTGCTGCAGGTGGACTCCCTGCGCGATCAACTCAGGCTGGTGGCATCGGCCAGCTGACAGGTCAGGGCGCCAGCCTCGAGACTCTCAGCCAGGGCCCCCAGGCGTTGACGCAACCCAGCAGCCGCACGGGCCTGGCGGCATCCTGCAAGCTCAGCCAGTGATGCAGGCCGGGCTCCAGGGTGATCAGAGGCCAGAGACGCCGCTGCTCGCCGGGGTGAGGCGCGACGCAGCCGGAGTCCAACGCCAGGGCGTAGCCACCCGCTCCGTCGGGATGCAGCGTGCCGGTCCAGAGATGCTCGTGCGCTTCGGTTGGCGCCGACTCCGGGCCGGCGGCCGGCGCCGTAGCCGGGTCATCGGCGCATCCCTGCCAGCGCCCGTCCACGCCCACCAGGCCCGGGTCGTCGAGCGCCGCCCGCTGGCGCTGGCGCCAGCGCGGATGGTGCCACGGCAGGTCCCACAGCGGAACCACCCGCGAGGGTGCCATCACGTCGCCCAGCAACGCCTCCTGCAGGCGTCGCACCGGCAGCTCCGCCGGGGTGATGCCACCCTGCACCGCCAGGGCGGCAGCCGCTCCCGCCGCCTGACCGATGTTGAGAATCAGGGGCTGCAGACGGGTGGCCCCATTGGCCATGTGGCTGCAGCTGAAGGCCTTGTCGGCGGCCAGCAGGTTGGGCAGATCGGCACTCACCAGGGCGCCGTAGGGGATGCAGAAGGGGGTGCCGCTCCATCGCCCCCCCCAGCGGCAGCTTTTGGGAGCCAGGGGCCAATCGGGGCCGGGATAGTGATGGTCGTTGGCGTAGTTGCCCACGGCGATCGACTGCAGCACTCCGGTCTGATCCGCGGGCAGGGGGGCGATCGCCTGGCCATCGCTGCACGGCAGCAGCTGCTGTTCGATCACCACCTCCCGGCCCACCAGGCGGCGACCCTCCCGCCAGTAGGGCATCAGCGCCAGTGACGGCGAGACTGCACCCAGCTCCATCGGGAAGGCTTCCCCGAGCCGCAACCAGCCGCCGCTGGCCTCGCTCAGGGCAGTCGCGAAGGCGAGGCTGTGAGCCTGCATCTCGCGGGCCAGCGCCCCGTCGAGCCGCGATCCGCCGGCGAAGGCCCGCTCCAGGCGCTGATGCCAGTCGTTGCCGTGCAGCGGCCAGTTGAGCATCACCAGCCCGCCGGGCAGACGCCCGTAGCTGATCGTGCGCTCCAGGCCGAATGCCTCGCAGGCCCGCTCGAAGGGTGGTGGAAGCAGCGGCCTGGCCTGCGGATCGATCCGCCACTCGGCATCGGCCTCCAGCCGATCGCTGCCCAGCTGGCCCATCACCACCCAGGTGGGCGACTGCACGGGTTGACGGGCGAAGAAGGGATCGGTGTCCAGGCGCTGCTGGACCGGGGCACTGGGCTCGCCCCACTGCTCCTGGGCCTCCCAGCCCAGCCGGTAGGGCGCCTCAGCCAGCGGCAGCAGATCACCGCGATCACTCCCGTCGATCAGCACCTGCAGCTCCACCCGCAGCAGACCCGTGTCCCGCTCCACCACAACGGCACCAACCCGTGAGCCCAGCCGCTCCACGGATCGCACCGTGGATGCGGGCCACCAGACCAGGTTGGGGAGCTGGCGAACCCAGCCCTGCAGGATCGCCTCGGCGGTGGCCGGCCGGTAGCGAAGCAGCTCACCCAGTTGTGATCGAGCCCCTGCTGCTCCGAGCCGGCGAGTGCGCGCAGGAACGCGCCCCACAGGCCGGTCTGCCAGGGGCTCAGCTCATTGCCATCGGGGCAGCAGACACCCGCCGCGCTCACCATGCCGCCCAGCCAGCAGCCTGGCGTGAGCAGAAGGGTGTTGGCACCGCAGCGTGCCGCCTGGATCGCGGCGGCCACGCCCCCTGTGCCGCCGCCCCATACCACCACCGGAAACGACTCGCAGCGGAGGTCCATCCCGAACGTGGCAGCGGATCTGGGTCAGGCTCGCAGGCGACGGGCCACTCCGGAAGGGCTGCGTAGGATCCGCCCGATGACCTACACGCTCACCACCCCGCTCTACTACGTCAACGACAAGCCGCACCTGGGCAGCGCCTACACCACCCTGGCCTGCGATGCGCTGGCCAGGTTCCAGCGACTGCGGGGTGAGCAGGTGGTGTTCATCACCGGCTGCGATGAGCACGGCCAGAAGATCCAGCGCACCGCCGAAGCCGCCGGGCTGACCCCTCAGGCCCACTGCGACGCGGTCAGCGCGCTCTACCGCGATCTCTGGAGCCGCTGGCAGATCAGCCATGACCGTCTGATCCGCACCACCGATCCGCGTCACCGCCGGATCGTGGAGCAGTTCTTCGCCCGGGTGGACGCGGCAGGCGACATCGTCGAGGGTCGTCAGCANGGCTGGTACTGCGTGGCCTGCGAGGAGTTCAAGGACGATCCCCACGAGGCCCAGGATCCCGAGTGCCCCACCCACCGCCGCCCTCTGGAATGGCGTGACGAGCTCAATCTGTTCTTCAGGCTTTCGCGTTATCAGCGCGACATCGAGGAACTCATCGGCCGGCCTGGATTCATCCAGCCCGCAACCCGCCGCAACGAAGTCGAGAGCTTCGTGAGGCAGGGTCTCCGCGACTTCTCGATCTCCCGGGTGAACCTGCCCTGGGGCATCCCCGTGCCCGGCCATGCGGGCCACNCGTTCTATGTATGGTTCGACGCACTGCTCGGCTACATCACCGCCCTGCTGGAGAACGACGACGACGCTGACCTCGGCCTGGCGCTCAGCCGTGGCTGGCCGGCCTCCGTGCATGTGATCGGCAAGGACATCCTGCGCTTCCATGCCGTCTACTGGCCGGCGATGTTGCTCTCGGCCGGCCTGCCCCTGCCCGACAAGGTGTTCGGACACGGATTCCTGACCCGCGAGGGGCAGAAGATGGGGAAGTCGCTCGGCAACGTGCTCGATCCCTCGGTGCTGCTGGAGCGCTGCGGGCGCGATGCGGTGCGCTGGTATCTGCTGCGCGACATCCCCTNCGGCGACGACGGCGACTTCCAGCAGCAGCGGTTCTGCGATCTGGTGAACAACGACCTGGCGAACACGATCGGCAACCTGCTCAACCGCACCAGCTCGATGGCTCGCAAGTGGTTTTCCATGGCGGTGCCGCCCGCCGGAGAGGCAGCTCAGAGCAGCCACCCTTTAGCAGAGGCCGCCCGGCTGGCCGCTGACCAGAGCCTGAGCTCGCTCGAGGCGCTCGACTTCCGCAGTGCCGCCGAAGCGATCCTGCAGCTGGCCGTGCAGGCCAACGGCTACCTCAACGAGCAGGCCCCCTGGGCCCGGAAGAAGCAGGGAGATCAGGATGATCAGGTGGCAGCCGACCTCTACGCCGTGCTGGAGGCCAGCCGCTGGATCGCCGTTCTGCTCACCCCGCTGCTCCCGGATCTCTCGGCCCGGATGCTGGGGCAGCTGGCCCAGCCGCCCCTGGCCAGCGAGGTGACCCGTGACGGTGGCCTGGCCGATCTGCTGCGCTGGGGCCTCCTGGAGCCGGGGCTGGGCCTGCCGGAGCCGCAGCCTGTGATGCAGCGGCTGGAGCTGGACGAACCGCTGTGAAACGGTCCTCCACCCCCGCCATCGCCCTGGTGATCCTGCTGCTGGCGGGCTGCCAGGACCAGAACCGCTCGCCGCAGGCCGGCGAGCCTCCATTCGTGTTCCGCAGCCTGGCTCTGCGCCAGACGGACCCGAAGGGCCGGCCCGCCTGGGAGATCAGCAGCCCGGAGGCCCGCTATGAACTGGGCCGCAAGCTGGCCCGTGCCCGCAACCTGCGGGGTCTCGTCTACGAGAAGGGCGTACCGCGCTACCGGGTGTCGGCCAACCGCGCGATCGTGCTCAATGACGGGGAGGTTGTGCAGCTGGAGGGCCTCACACGGGTGGAGCGCATCGACAAGGATCCCGTCGTGATCACGGCCCAGCGCGTTCGTTGGTATCCCCACANGGGCCTGATGCAACTGGATCGTCAGCCCATGGCCCGCCAGAAGCGAATGCAGCTCACCTCCCTGGAGGCGCGCTTCGATTTCAATCAGGACAAGCTCACGCTGGATGGGGAGCCCGTGCTGATCGATCAGAACCAGCCGCGCATCGAGCTGAAGCTGACGCGCCTGCACTGGTGGGCCAAGACCGGCCAACTGCAGGGTGAGGGTCCCGTCCGGGGCGAACGCCGCGATGCGACCAACCGTCGTCAGCGGCTGAGCAGTCCGGGGCTGAGCGGCAACAGCCTGCGTCAGGAGCTGTTGCTCCATGCACCGGTGCGGCTCGTGGATCCAGCCGAAAAGGCCGAGCTGATCGCCGGAGCCACCCGCTTCGATCTGGAGCGGGAGACGAGCAGCAGCGATCAGCCCTTCGTGGGAACCCGCGGGGCGGCCACCCTGCGGGGCCCCTCCTTCATGGCCTTCAACAAGACGACCACGCTTGAGATGCCGCAGGGCTGCGATCTGTCCCAGCCCGGAGATCGGCTCACCGCCGACCACTGCAACTGGAACTGGAAGACCAATCAGGTTCAGGCGACCGGCGCCGTGACACTCAGACGGGAGGCCCAGGGTCTGGTGACCCGGGCCGAGAGCCTGGATGGCCGCGTGGCCAAAGACGGCATGGTGGTGTTCACCCGACCCGGGGGCTCGGTCACGTCGACGGTGCGGGTTCCCGAGAGGCGGGAGGAGCGGGCTCGACCGAAGCGAAGGCCACCAATCCAGCTGTGATCTTGCGGGCCCATCCCTCCAGCCAGAGCAGATCGCTGCGATCGAAACAACGGGGTGCCCATCCCCCCAGCACCAGAACCCCATCCTTGCCGAGCGGCTGAACCACCACCGCCGGCAGCCCTGGAAGCAGACCCTCGAATTCCTGCCGGCCTGGATAGAGACGCAGGTCGACCAGGGAGATGGCGCGAGCCTGCTCGCAGGCCCGGGCGCAGATGGGCCCTGGGATGAAGGTGCCGTTGGCGATCAGGCCCCGGTGCAGCAGGGTGCGGCCGCGCCAGTGGAGACACACCACCGCGGCCGGGGTGGCGGTGAGCAGCATCTGGCTCCCCCAGGCCAGTTCCTGGCGGAGCGGCTCGTCAAGCCCCGCTGCCAGCTCGAGGCCCTGCTCTCCCTGCAGATCAGCCCGCTCCGGATTGCGCGGCACGATCCGCACCCAGAGGCTACCGATCAGCAGCAGACTCACAGCGAGCAGGCTGGCCAGAACGCTGGAACGCTGCAGGGCCGGATCCACCTCGGTCGCCGTGATCTGATTTCCGATCGTCAGCAGCAGGGCGACTGTGCCGCCAACCAGGCAGAGACGGGCTGGCAGGGGAGAGGCCATCGGCGGGGGTGCAGGGGACGGGGCTGGTTTCAGGCGGCAAACTAGATCTGATTCGGATCCGCTCCCGTGCTCAGCCGCGTCGCCTCGCATCTGTCCAGAATGATGCTCAGCCTCGTTCTGGCTCCTCTGCTGCTGCTGCCGGTATCGGCGGCCCTGGCAGCCTCGATCGGCAGTCTGCCGGAGTCCCCACCGCCGCAGCGTGTGCTCGACACGGCCGGCGTGCTAAGCCGTTCCGCCAGCGCTGAGATCAGCCGCCAGCTCGAGCAGCTTCACGACCTCGACGTGGATGCCCACCTGATCACCGTCCCCCGGCTCGACTACGGGCTCGGAGTGGATCAGCTCGGCGCTGAGGTACTCGAGCGCTGGCGCGATGCATCGCCATCCAGCCAGCAGCTGGTGCTCCTGATCGACTCCCAGACCAGTGCCGCAGCTGTGGTGGCCACTCCGGAACTCACCGACCGGCTCGGAGCTGACCTGCTGCGCAGCACCGGCCGCACCACCCTCAGCCAGCCCCTGCGCGACGGGGGCCGCTACCGTCAGGCCAGCCTCGATGCGCTGACACGTCTCAGCGCGGTGCTGCAGGGCGGCGCCGATCCCGGCGTGCCTGTGGTGGCCGCGGACGTGGAGCCAACCCCCACCAACGTGCCGAGCCGTGAGGAGACAGCGGCCAGCCGGGCCTGGGTGTGGGTCAGCGTCTTGCTGGTGGTCGGGAGCATCGTGCCGATGCTCACCTGGTGGGTCTTCTCGCGCTGATCCGTTTCATGGCTCTCAACGACTGGATGAGCGCCTTTGGACGCGCCCAGGCTCTGGACATCAGCCACGACCTGGAGCGCGGCTATGAGGCGGCTCTGCTGATCCAGACCATCGAACTGGAGCATTACAACGACCGCCCCGTGCGGCCCGAGCTGGAACTGAGCATCCCCCGAGCCGCTCAGGCGCAGCTGCTGCGTCGCTTCCGTGCAGCCCTGGAGATCTGCCATCAGACTCTGGCCGCGATCGAGGCGCATCGCGGCGAACTGGCGGGTCAGGAACTGCGTCAGCTCCAGCTCATCGAGGCGGTGGTGAACCGCTACGACCTGGAGCGATCCCCGCTGCCCAAGATCAGCCGCTCGCCCGAAGTGCTGCCGCGCAGCCTGCTTGGGGTGGTGGATCAGGTGCGCCGTCAGCTGGATCCGGAAGCCGAAGCCAACGTGGTGGCCGGCTTCCGCAGGCGACGCGATTCGACGCTTGTCTCGCTGCGCATCCTGCTGCTCCTGATCCTCGTGCCGCTGCTGATTCAGCAGGTCAGCCGCACCTATCTGATCTCGCCGCTGGTCGATCACTTCGCTCCCGACAATGCTTTTCTGACCTACCCCAAACCTCAGCTGGAGGAGCGCGCTGCCGAGAAGCTTCGCCTGTATCGGGAAGAGATCGAATTCGATGCGGTTCTGAATGGCAAGCCGCTGCCCACGCCCGATGAGCTGCATCTGCAACTCTCCGAGCGAGCCCGTGAACTCAAGGAGGAGGCCGATCTTGAAAGCACCCATGCCATCAAGAATGTGCTCTCTGACCTGGCCGGGCTGCTTGGATTTGTGGCCGTCTGTGTGGTCTGCCAGCGCGATCTGCGTGTGCTGCGAGGATTTCTGGACGAACTGGTGTATGGATTGAGTGACAGCGCCAANGCATTTGCGATCATCCTCTTCACCGACATCTTCGTGGGCTACCACAGCCCGGAAGGCTGGACCGTGCTGCTCGACGGAATAGCCACCCACTTCGGACTGCCCGCACGCGAAAACTTCATCTTTCTGTTCATCGCCACCTTCCCGGTCGTTCTGGCAACCGTCTTCAAGTACTGGATCTTCCGTTATCTCAACAGGGTCTCGCCGTCGTCGGTCGCGACCCTGCGCAACATGAATGGTGGGGGCTGAACTTGGCCCCGCTCACCCTTGTGCTCGGGCCCGCCCGCAGCGGCAAGAGTCGCTGGGCTGAGCTGCTCGCCAGCCGCTCCGGCGCCGCCGTGATCTACCTGGCCACCGGCGGCAGGGCCGAGGCCGATGCCGACTGGCAGGAACGGATCGATCGCCATCGCCGCCGCCGCCCGGCCCACTGGCAGTGCCTGGAAGTGGGCAGCGACCTGGCTGCCGCCCTGGAAGCGCTCGAGGCCCATCAACTCGGCTTGGTGGATTCGCTCGGCAGCTGGGTCGCCCACGGCCTGGCTCTCGACGACTCTGCCTGGGAGACGGCCTGCCGCACCTTGCTCCAGGCCCTGCAGCGCTGCTCGGCCCAGCTTGTGGTGGTGAGCGAGCAGACCGGCTGGGGCGTGGTGCCAGCCACGGCGATCGGCGGTCTGTTCCGCGATCGGCTGGGGCAGCTCGAGCAGCAGGTGGCGGCCGTCAGCGACACCTGCTGGCTCGTGATCGCCGGCCGCGCTCTGGATCTCGGTGCGATCAGCGAGCCGGTCCCGGCCGATCCCTGATGCCTCAGGTCGTTCTGTTCGAGCCACAGATCCCCCCCAACACCGGCAACGTGGCCCGCACCTGTGCGGCCTGCGGCTGCGCCCTTCACCTGATCGAGCCGCTCGGCTTCCGGATCGACGATCGCCATCTGCGACGCGCTGGACTGGACTACTGGCCCCTGGTCGACCTGCACCCTCACCGCAGCTGGGCAGGCTTCCAGGAGTTGCGGGGCACCCGTCCGGGACGACTGCTGGCGTTCAGCAGCCACGGCCGCCTTCCCTATCACCAGTTCCGCTTCGAGCCTGACGACTGGCTGTTGTTCGGGAGGGAGACCGACGGGCTTCCCGCACAGCAACTGCGCGGCGCCGACGCCGTGCTCACGATCCCGATGGCACGCCGCGTGATCGAGGGCGGGCAGCCAGGCGTGCGCAGCCTCAACCTCTCGGTGGCCGTCGGCATCGCCCTGTTCGAGGTTCTGCGGCAGCTGGGGCTGTTGGACCGGTTCGATCCCCCGCCAGCAGAGGGATCAGCCGAATCGCCCTCCCGCTGATCCCGAACAGCGCCCGCCGATCAGGATCTCCACACGGATCGGCGAGATCCCCTCGGGCAGCGGGCTTTGGACAGCGCCGGCCGGAGGTCTGCGGCCCTGCTGTGCCGAGCTTGCCTTGCCCGCCCCGGGGCCATCCGCTACTGTCTGCCCGACTCAGAGATCACGGCTTCTGACTGAGTCATGTCGTTCGGGGACACAACGATGACATTTGCCAAGGCCGTTCCTTTGCTGCGCGCCTGTCTGAAGGCAAGCCTTCCGCTCACCCTGGCCCTGCCCGCTGCGGTTGTGGCCTTCACACCGGAGAACCCTGATCAGGAATCGGTCGACCAGCTGATCGCCTCATTACCTGCCCCCAGCAGCGACAGGGTATGGGTGCGCATCCGTCAGCCCATCACCATCGAGAATCTTTCGGAGAGCCTTCTGGTTCCCGAGGAGAAGCTGGCCAAGCTCAACGATGTGAGCCTGGATCACGAGTTCCGTCAGGGCGACTGGCTGGTGATTCCCAGCAGACAGTCCCGGGATGTGAAGCAGCTCGCTGCCATCGACACCACTGAGCTGCGCCGCACCCCGCCTCTGCAGAGCCTGCCTCCGCTCGAAGAGCGTGGCGTCGTGCGCATCGGCGACTCCCTGGTGAAACTCGCCCAGCGCTACGGACTCACGCTTCAGGAGCTTCTGCGGCTCAACCCCGGTCTCGAAACCGCCCGACTCGTGGCAGGCACCCAGGTCCAGCTGGTTCAGTCGGCCCCANGGCGCTCGCGCATGGTGCTGGGCCTGAAGCCGACCACCAGCGGCGGCACGAGTTGGCCGGAACTTCCCGACTTCGGCAAGACCACCCGGCCGTTCGGCGTTCCGAGCACCACCACAGGCTGGGTGTGGCCCACCCAGGGCATCTTCAGCTCCGGCTTCGGCTGGCGCTGGGGACGGATGCACAAGGGGATCGATGTGGCCAACAACGTGGGCACACCGATCGTGGCCGCCCGGGAGGGACGCGTGGTGTTCTCCGGCTGGCACGACGGGGGCTATGGCTATCTGGTGACACTGGCGCATCCCGACGGCAGCCGCTCCCTCTATGGCCACAACAGCCGCCTCCTGGTGAAGGTCGGGCAGGAGGTCGGGCAGGGCGAACAGATCGCGCAGATGGGAAGCACGGGCAGGAGCACGGGCCCGCACCTCCACTTCGAGATCCATCCCCCCGGTAGCGGCGCCATCAACCCGCTGCAATTCCTGCCACCCCGCGCCTGATAAGATCCTGCTGTCCGCGGCTCGGTAGCTCAGCTGGTTAGAGCGTGGGATTCATAACCCCAAGGTCGGGAGTTCAAGTCTCCCCCGAGCCATCCTGGCTAGTGCGCGCTCAGGCACATGCGTTTTATCCAAAAATTTGATTCGTGAAGGAAACACCTTCTTGACCAGGCCTTGATGTCAGAAAGGACATCTGAAGGCCTTCCGAACGATCTGGCTGCGATGTGCAGATCGTCCGGCATGACTGATCCAGCTCAGGGAAGGGTGCCGAATCCGCGCTCAGCCACCATCAGCCGGGGTCGGAGAGGTCCATCGCGGCTGGAATCGGAGCAGGGGGAGTGGATGTCGCGGCAGCCTGACGACGGCTGCGGGTGGCAGCAGCCTTTTCGGCAATGGCGCGGATCAGGGAGCGGCTGCGGTTCACCTCGGCGATGCTTTCCCCATCGCGGGGACGGACCAGGGGGTTGGCCTTCAGTTCGCTGCGCAACTGACTGAGGAGCCTGAAATGGCCTGTGGTGTTGTAGCGGCGCAGAATTCCAGGATCCCAGCCCATCGCTGCCTCATTCGGACCCGCCCAGCCTATGGCGCGGTTGCGCCAGGATCTGTGATAGGTTGTTACGAGCCAACTGGTAGTCGTTCCGACTACGATATGGATCGGGAGCCTGTCCGGCGCGACAGGCCTTCGAAACCGTCGTCAGGACGTCTCCAGCCCGGCCGATCCATCACCTCTCGCGAGCATGTCCCGACTCGTCGGTCTGCAGGCCCCAGACTTCACCGCCACCGCCGTGGTGGACCAGGAATTCAAGACCGTTTCCCTGAGCCACTACCGCGGCAAGTACGTGGTGCTGTTCTTCTATCCGCTCGATTTCACCTTCGTCTGCCCCACGGAGATCACGGCCTTCTCCGACCGCTACGCCGATTTCACCAGCCGCAACACCGAGGTGCTGGGCGTGTCGGTGGACAGCGAATTCAGCCATCTGGCCTGGGTGCAGACCGATCGCAAGAACGGTGGCCTGGGTGAGTGTCGTTATCCCCTCGTCGCCGACCTCAAGAAGGACATCGCCCGCGCCTACAACGTGCTCGACGAGGATGCCGGCGTGGCACTGCGCGGTCTGTTCATCATCGATCCCGATGGTGTGATCATGCACAGCACGATCAACAATCTGCCCGTGGGCCGCAGCGTCGACGAGACACTGCGTGTGCTGCAGGCCTTCCAGTACGTGCAGTCTCATCCCGATGAGGTCTGCCCGGCCAACTGGCAGCCTGGCGACAAGACCATGAACCCGGACCCGGTGAAGTCCAAGGACTTCTTCGCCGCCGTCAACTGATCCCTGCGGGGGCCGCTCGAGCGGCCCCCTCAGATCCAGGTCGTAGTTCAGCTCTGCTGCAGCGAAGCGAGAAGACGCTGACCATCGGTGCTGCCTGTCTGGAGATCGCAGGCCCGCTCGGGGTGGGGCATCAGGCCCAGCACATTCCCCTTGGCGTTGGTGAGTCCGGCCAAATCCCCCATGGACCCATTGGGGTTGTCGGCGTAGCGCAGCACCACCTGACCGTTCTCCTCGAGTTGGCGAAGCGTCTGAGGGTCGCACTGATATCGGCCTTCTCCGTGGGCGATCGGCAGGGTGATGGCCTCGCCGCTGGCATACCCCTGAAGCCAGTCACAGTCGCCGGGGGACACATGCAGACGCGCCGGCTCGCAGATGAAGTGCAACCTGGCATTGCGGGTGAGGGCTCCCGGCAGCAGACCCATCTCGGTGAGCACCTGAAACCCGTTGCAGATTCCCAGCACCGGACCGCCGGCATCGGCGAACACTCTGACGGCTTCCAGCACGGGTGAGAAGCGGGCGATGGCCCCGCAACGCAGATAGTCGCCATAGCTGAAACCCCCGGGGATCACCACCGCATCGATGCCATCGAGCAGTGGATCTTCGTGCCACAGGAAGCGGGTCNTCACACCCAGGCAGNCCTCGANGGCCCAGCGCACGTCCCGGTCACAGTTGGAACCGGGGAACACGACCACACCCACCGTCATGCGACCGCACCCTCGGAGGACTCGGCCAGCTCCAGGCTCCAGTTCTCGATCACCGGGTTGGCAAGCAACCGGTCACTGAGCAGCTCCAGCTGGGCCTGGGCACTGGCTCGATCGGGAGCGTCGAGCTCCAGTTCGATCGCCTTGCCGATCCTCAGCTTCTGGATACCGCTCACACCCAGCCGGGCGGCCGCGGCTCGGGTGGCCTCGCCGGCCGGATCGAGCACGGAGGGCCTCAGCGAGACCTGAACGCGAGCGTGAAAACGGGGCACCTGGGCAACTGGAGGTTTGTTAAATCTTGGCAGCACGCCGGGCCACATCCCCCCGCTGTGGACAGGTTGGACATGAGTCGCGTTGGCCTCTGTGCCCGTGTCGCTGGTTCATGCCATCGCTGGGTTGGGGTTGGCCGGGCTGCTGATGGGCCAGCCGATCGCGCTGGCTGGTGAACGCCCGAGCCTGGTGCCGCTGGAGTGCCGGCTCGGCGACGGCCCCTGGCGGCAATGCGAAATGCAGGTGCTGCAGATCGGCCACCAATGGCAGCTGCGCGTCAACGGTGAGCAGATCAGCTTCTCTCACGATGGCCTCGGCAACGTGCGGATGCGACGCGGGCAGAGCGACTGGATGCCGGTGGAAGCGCGCTGGAGNCCGGATGCATCGCTCTGCTGGGATGGGGTCTGCGCACGAGGCGATCTGCCGCTCGACTGAATCGGGTCAGGATCGGGGCTCCCGCAGTGGCTCAGCGCTGGGCCGGGGTTGTCACCAGGTTCTCCAGACGCCGACGAAGATCATCAGCGGGCAGGCCGAACCCGAGGATCACCAGCTCCAGCATCGGTTCGGATGACGCCTGAGACGATTCGGCTGGCTCTGCGGTGGCGGAAAACCAGCTCTCCAGACNGGGCCCCACCGCCTGCAACTCCAGTGGTCTGGCCTTGCCCGGCATCCAGAGGCAACCCTTCAACCGCACCAGCCCGGGAAGGCGGATCAGCTCGATGAGGGCTGTCTCGAGCTGCTGCCGTTCAAAATGCCCGGCGATGCGCAGGGCCAGCGACTCGATGGGCACATGGCTGTGGTCGTGGTGCTCGGCGTCGTCATGGTCGTGGTCATGCTCGTGATCGTGGTCCTGTTGGACGTGAGCGCCGTCCTGATGACCATGCCCATGGCGATGGCCAGGCAGTCCCAGCACCAGCTCGGGAGCCAAGGCACCGCGCTGCACCGGCAGCACCACCGTGCCAGCGCGCAGCCGCGGCTCCAGTTCCCGGCTCACCCGATCCAGCTGCGCCGGATCGAGCCGATCGGCACGGCTCACCAGGACGAGATCGGCACAGGCCAGCTGATCGGCGAACAGCTCCTCGATCGCCGTGGCGTGCTCCAGGCTCGGATCGGCCTGCCGCTGGGCATCGAGTGCAGCGCTGTCCGCCACCACGGCGCCAGCCGCCAGGCTTCTCCATCCACCACGGTGACGACGCCGTTGACCCTGGTGCGGCTGCGGATGGCCGGCCAGCGAAAGGCAGCGACCAGGGGTTCCGGGAGTGCCAGACCGCTGGTTTCCACCAGGATCCCATCCAGCTGATCCGCACGCTCCAGCAGGGTCTCCATGGTCGGCAGGAAGTCGTCCTGCACCGTGCAGCAGAGGCAGCCATTGGCCAGCTCCACCAGGCGCCCATCGAGTTCCTCCTCCGGGCAGAAGCCGCAGCGGCGCAGCAGATCACCATCGATGCCAACCTCGCCGAACTCGTTGACGAGCACGGCAAGCCGCTGACCGCTGGTCAGCAGCAGATGGCGCAGCAGGGTGGTCTTGCCGGCACCGAGAAATCCGGTCACCACGGTGACCGGCAGGCGTTCCGAAACAGCTGGGCTCATCTCAGGGCACCAGGGCGGTCCACGTGAACCCGGCACCCACGCCCAGCAGCATGCCGGCCAGCAGCCGCAACTGGCCGGGGCGCGCCTGCAGCGACCAACGGCGGATCAGCCGCAGCGAAAGGCCCATCAGGACAGCCTGGCTGATCAGCAGGCCTGTGAGGTAGGCCAGCAGGGGCGTGGTTTCCCAGCCGATCACCGAGGCGCTGAGCACGTAGCCATGCAGGGCAATCGAGGGCACCAGCACCCAGGGCGGCAGGCGATCCAGAAGCACAAGGGCGACTGCCACCAGCGAGAGTGCCACCAGTGCTTCAGCACCGGGAAATCCCGGCAGCAGCACTCCCACGCCGGAGGCGGCCAGACCGACACCGAGCAGAAGCAGCATCCAGCGCCCCGAGTGCTTCAGTCCCACGAGCCCCAGGGCCAGAAGGAAGAGCAGATGGTCAGGGCCGAGGACCGGATGGCCCAGTCCGCTCAGCAGTCCGGCCAGCGGGGTGGGTTGGCGCTGATGGAAGAGTTCCATCAGGTGATGCGCCGACGCGGGTGATGCGCAGAGCAGGAGCAGGACGACGCCGCAGGGCGCCTGCCGGAGGAGACGTTGGAACATCCAGTGAACTGGTCCGCGCCAGGGATGAAGGTGACGAGCCGGCGGGCGTTCTGACTGGAGCAGGAGCGGACTCCGTGCTCTTCACAGCTGCGGGACAGCGCCGGATTTGCACCGGACTTTCCCCGTTGCCTCCGCTGGATGACCACCAGCGGAACCGGATCCCGATCGTAGACGCAGCCGGCGGGATCGCCTCAGTGGTCCTCAGCGGCAGCCCAGACTGTCACGGGTGGTTACACCGGTGACGGGGTTGGTCCCCGCCGCCCTGGCACAGAGCGCCTTCTGTTCGGGCAGATCGAGAACGGCATCGGTGAAGTCGGCTCCGTCGATCCGGGCATCGCGGAAGTGGCTCTGCATGAGCATGCCGTTGCGCAGGATCGTGCCGCTCAGGTCACTGTCTTCGAAACGGGTGGCGTAGGCCACCACGTCGCCGAGATCGGCACCGCGCAGGTTGGCTCCCCGCAGATCGCTGGCGTTGAACACGGCGCCGCGGAGGTCGGCGTCGCTGAAGTCAAAGCCGGAGAGCTGGGCCTTGAGAAATTCCTGCTGCTGCAGGTTGCGACCGCGCATGTCGGGCTGCAGATCCTGCAGAGCCCGTTGGCCACGCAGTTCCGGGGCCGTGATCGCGGCGCGCCGGCGGGCCACCCCAGCAGCAGCATGAGTGCGAGGGAACAGGCGAGGAGGCTGGTGCCCAGCCATCGGATCACGGAGCGGGTCGCCATCGGTGCGGACCTACGGTGGGCCCACAAGTTATGGCAACCATGGCGATGAGCCTGCGGGTGGTGGTGCCCCCGCACCCCCTGATCGCTCACTGGCTCACNGGTGCTGNNNCGCGANNTCAGCNACACGCCTCAGCCGCTGTATGCCACGGCGATGACGGAGCTTGGGCGCTGGCTGACCTACGAAGCCGTGCGCGACTGGCTGCCGCATCGGCGGGTGCCGCTTCACACCGACCTGGCCTCCACGGAGGGAGAGGTGGTGGATGCCGGGGTGGCGCTGCTGGCGCTGCCCATCCTGCCCGCCGGGCTGGGCCTCTGGAACGGCGCCCAGACGGTGCTGCCGGCTGCACGGGTGGCGCATCTCCTGATCCGCAGCGACGGCCGCATCGAGGGTCTACCGGAGCAGATCGACGAACGCATGGGCGTGCTGGTGTTCAGCGGCGAGGTCGCCACTGGCGAGCGGCTCGAGGGCCTGCTGACTGCCCTTGCATCGCTCGGGGTGCGGGGACGCCGCCTGCGGGTGATCAGCGCGCTCACCGCCAGCCCGGGCCTGAAGCGCCTGGGGGAGACCAACCCCGATCTCACCCTCTACACGGCCTGCATCGATGCGGAGCTCAGCAGCGAGGGACGCATCGTCCCAGGCATCGGCTCGGTGCCCGAACGGCTCTACGGCACCATGCAGCTGGATGGTGCGGCCGCGGGTGCCTAGGCTGATCGCAACCAGAGCTGCCCGATGGGCGACCCCAGCCGCGACCGCCAGTCTCATGACCATCCCTCGCAGGGATCAGCCCTCGTGCTGAGCGCCGTGGCAGGGGCGATGCTCGGTGCCGCCGGTCTGGCCTGGTGGTTGCTTTCAGAAGCGGAGCGCAGGCGATTGCAGCAGCGTCAGCAGCGCCTTCTTTATCTGTCTCGCCTGCAGGACGGCAGCGAGATTCACGAGGCTGGAGCCGTGAAGCAGCCCGACCAGCAGCGCGATCTTCATGACAAGGTGCACGAACTCAACCAGGCGATCGATGAGGTGCGACGCCAGCTCGAGGCGATGGCCACCACTCGGTAGGTTTCTTCGACAGCGCCTCCCTGCCCATGCTTCGCTCAACCGCCATCACGCAGGGGATCCAGCGATCCCCCAACCGCGCCATGCTCCGGGCGGTTGGCTTCGGCGACGACGACTTCAGCAAGCCGATCATCGGCATCGCCAACGGCTACAGCACGATCACGCCCTGCAATCTCGGGCTCAATGACCTGGCCCGGCGGGCGGAGGAAGCGGCCCACGCGGCCGGTGCCATGCCGCAGATGTTCGGCACGATCACAGTGAGTGACGGCATCTCGATGGGTACGGAAGGGATGAAGTATTCCCTGGTCAGTCGAGAGGTGATTGCCGACTCCATCGAAACAGCCTGCAATGCCCAGAGTATGGATGCTCTGCTGGCGATCGGCGGCTGCGATAAGAACATGCCGGGCGCCATGCTCGCCATGGCCCGCATGAACATCCCCTCCATCTTCGTGTATGGAGGCACCATCAAACCGGGCAGGCTCGGCGCCTGTGACCTCACCGTGGTGAGCGCCTTCGAGGCGGTGGGTCAGTACAGCGGCGGCAGGATCGATGAGCAGGAACTCACCGCCATTGAGAAGAACGCCTGCCCCGGCGCCGGCAGCTGCGGCGGCATGTTTACCGCGAACACGATGAGTGCGGCCTTCGAGGTGATGGGCCTGAGCCTGCCCTACAGCTCTACGATGGCTGCCGAAGATGCCGAGAAGGCTGACAGCGCCGCTCGCAGCGCCGAGGTTCTCGTGCGAGCGATCGAGCGCAACATCCTGCCGCGTGATCTGCTGACCAGGGATGCCTTTGAGAATGCCATCAGCGTGATCATGGCGGTGGGCGGCTCCACCAATTCCGTGCTGCATCTGCTGGCCGTGGCCCGCACCGCTGGGGTGGATCTGAGCATCGACGATTTCGAGCGCATCCGTCAGCGCGTGCCGGTGATCTGCGATCTCAAGCCCAGCGGCCGCTACGTGACCGTGGATCTTCACCGGGCAGGCGGCATCCCGCAGGTGATGAAGCTGCTTCTGGATGCTGGCCTGCTGCACGGCGACTGCCGCACGATCGAGGGCAAGACCCTGCGCGAGGTTCTGGTTGACGTGCCCGCAGAGCCCCCCGCCGGTCAGGACGTGATCCGTCCGCTCTCCGATCCCCTCTACGCCAAAGGGCACCTGGCGATCCTCAAGGGCAACCTGGCCGAGGAGGGTGCCGTCGCCAAGATCAGCGGCGTCAAGAACCCTGTGATCACGGGCCCGGCACGGGTGTTCGAGAGCGAGGAGAGCTGCCTGGCCGCGATCCTCGACATGCGGATCAACCCCGGTGATGTGGTGGTGGTCCGCAACGAAGGCCCCGTGGGTGGACCGGGGATGCGCGAGATGCTCAGCCCCACCGCCGCCATCGTGGGCCAGGGACTGCTCGATTCGGTGGCCCTGATCACCGACGGGAGGTTCTCCGGTGGCTCCTTCGGTCTGGTGGTGGGCCACGTGGCCCCTGAAGCTGCCGTCGGCGGAACCATCGGCCTGGTGGAAGAGGGCGACAGCATCACCGTGGATGCCGATCGGCTGCTGATCCAGCTGAACGTGCCGGATGAGGAGATCGCCCGCCGCCGCGCCGCCTGGGTCAGGCCGGAACCTCGCTACCGCACCGGCGTGCTGGGCAAGTACGCCCGCCAGGTGAGCTCCAGTAGCAAGGGCGCCGTCACGGACCAGCCGGGCCTCTGAGCAGCCCCGGGCACCCGCGCCTGCTGGCAACGGCTGAGCCCTGTGGGCACGGTGAGCAGCACAGGCTCGTTACCATCTCCCACACGCACACACCGGGTTTCCGATGGCTGTCAGCTACCCCCGCAAGATCCTCAACTCCATCNGTCCCCGTGAGGTGATGGCTCAGGTGGTGAAGGAGAGAAAGCTGCAGGTGCTGTTCCTCAACAGCTATCGATTCAATGAGCAACGCTCGTGCCTGGAGCTCACCAGCCTTGTGGAGAGTCTTGATGGCAAGCCACGCGAACTGGTGCTCGAGCTTTCCCATCACATCAGCGATGAAGCCCGCCATGCCGTCTGGCTCACCGATCTGCTGTACGAGATGGGTGAAGAGATCGGCAACCCTGAAAGTNGTTCCTATATCGATGAGTTGAATCGCCTGTTCGACAAGAGCGGCGATGATGTTCAGCAGGAGGACGGTCTGATCGCTGTTCTGGCGTCCATCAACGCCACTGAGAAGCGAGGCTGCCAGGCCNTTTCCGCCCACATAGCCGCGCTGCGACAGGCAGACCCGACCGACGAGAACATCCGGATCCGCGAAACTCTTGAGAAGATTCTCCCGGAGGAGGCGGCTCATGTGAGCTGGGGCAGCCGCTGGCTCGGCAGGATCGCCAGCCGCAGCCCCGAGCATCGTGTGCGGGTCAATGCGGCCAAACGAAAGTACGCGATGATTGAACATGCCGCGTTCGAAGCCGGCATGGACATCACCGCCGGGGCCGAACTGCGACGCCTCGGCAACCTGGTGGAGATCGCCAACACGCTGCCGGTCTGGGAGCGACCCGGTTACGTCCTGGAGCGGCTTCCTCAGGCCCTGCTTTCGCAGGATCTTCAGAAATCCCGCCTGCTGGCCGTCAGGCGGGTCTGGGAGGACAAGCCCGAGCATCTCGTCGAACAGTTCATCCCGATGTTCCTGCGGGGCCTCCAGAACCTGCGGCCCTCCCTGGCCTCGGGCCACTGAGCTGAGCTCGCTGATTGGGGCCGAAGCGGCAAGATCCTGCTGAACCTGACTGGGCCCCCGCTTCAATCAGCATCGGCCCCANNCCCCAGGAGGGCCCGCACACGTCGGCAGAACGCTTCCAGCGACGCCCCGTCGGCGGGTCTCTCGCAGCGTTCGCCGTTGTCCGCACGAAGCCAGACGGGGTGGCTGCCATGCCACAGCATCGCAGCCGCCTCGTCCCCGGGGCGACTCAGCAGCAGATTGAGCTGGCAACCGCTGCGATAGATCTCCAGTTCCAGGTCATGCAGAGGCTGGCGTGCTCCATCCGCACCCCGGGCCTCGATCCGCAGCGTGCAGTCGAGCGGAGCATCCGAGTCGCTCAACGACTCTGGTTCGCTGCGCGGATCACAGAGCCGCACGGCGTGCCGCCAGGGTGAAAGACACAGGTCTGCGGCGCGGGCGAGCTGCTCGGGCGTCAGGGTGAGGGCGTCGCCCATCCGACTCAAACCACCGCCTCGATCCGGCGGATCAGCAGGCTCAGAGGGCCGGCGCGGAAGCCTGGATTCAGCCCGCCGCTGTCGTTGAACTTCGAGTGAAGCAGCTGCAACCGCCGGATGCGGCGCGGATCGAAGCGCAGCGGTATCCCCAGCGGGCGGGCCCGGATGCTGGGGGTGAGGCGCTGGAAGGGGACCACGACCCTGGTGGTGCCGCTGGAGCTGGTGTCGAATTCGGCCACCCAGCGCAGCCCACCGGGAATCAGCTCGGTGGCTCCCGTCACCAGATCGGCGCAGGCCACGGCCAGCTTGTAGCGACGCCCGTCGNCGTCGAGCTCGAGGGCCAGGGCGCGGAAGGGCGAGAGATCAAGCGGCGGAACGAACTCGGCCGAGCGGCAGCTCACGAAGCCGCCTCCCTGCTCCACCACCTCGGCCTCCATCCGGAGTCCGTCCGGACCCGCGCTGCACCGGCCGGTGCTTCGTCCGCCCATGATCGTGTCATTCAGGAGGCTCCAGCCGCTGAATCCCGGCCCGGCCACAATCAGGCGGGCCGTCTCACTGGCGTGCTCTCCATGCCGGGACTCCGCCACGCTCGTCAGCCCTCCAGTGCCTCGGCAGCAGCCTTGTCGGCGAAGATCCAGATCTCTCCCTGCGGTTGTGCCAGCCGGGCGGGCGTGCGCTCCGGCGACTCCTCAGGATCCAGCAGCCGCTGCAGAGCCTGCCGCTTGCCAGCCCCGCTGACCAGAAACACCACCCTGCGGGCGGCCGACAGGACCGGAGCGGTGAGGGTGATGCGCGGCAGTCCCTTGCCTTCCCCGACCGTAACCGGCTGCTCACGGACCGCCAGGGCCGGCGTGCCGGGAAACAGGGAGGCAGTGTGCCCATCGTCACCCAGCCCGAGCAGCACCAGGTCCAGGCGAGGCGTCTCGCCGCTGCAGAGCTGGCGCAGCAGATCTGCATAGCTGCGAGCGCCGTCCGCGGGCGTGGGCAGATCGGTCGGAACCGGATGAAACCGTGCGGAGCGCGCCGGTCCCTGGGCCAGCAGGGTCTCGCGCAGCAGGCGGGCATTGCTGGCAGGGTCATCCGACGGCACCCAGCGCTCGTCACCCAGCAGCACATCGACCCGTTCCCAGGGGAGATGCTCCTGGCCAAGGCGGGCGTAGGTGGCCCGTGGGGTGCCCCCACCGGCCAGTGCGATCTGGGCACGGTCGCGCTCCGCGAGGGCCAGATCGATCGACGTGGCGATGGTCTCGGCGCACTGGCGGGCGAGATCCTCGGCGGATCCAGCCACCACCAGGTGGTAGGCACTCATGTCAGCCATTCGGTGTGGAAGCTGCCGGGCCGGTCGACCCGTTCGTAGGTGTGGGAGCCGAAGCAGTCCCGCATCGCCTGCACGAGATTCTGGGGCAGCCGCGCGCTGCGGTAGCTGTCGATGTAATCGAGCGTGCTCGACAGACAGGGGACGGGGATGCCGGCCAGGGCGGCGCCGGCCACCACCTGGCGCAGACCGGCCAGCCGCTGGTTCACCTGGGTGGCAAACCAGGGGTCCACGAGCAGGTTGGCCAGCTGCGGATTGGCCGTGTAGGCATTCTGGATGCGCTGCAGCAGGCGGGCGCGGATGATGCAGCCCCCCTTCCAGATCTGGCCGATGGCCGCCAGATCGAGGTTGTAGCTGTGCAGCCGCGAGGCCTCCTGCATCAGGGCCATGCCCTGGGCATAACTGGCCATGCAGGCCAGAACGCAGGCATCCCGCAACGCCGGCATGCCGGCGGAGGGATCGCCGAGATCGATGGCATGGGGAGCTGGGGCCGCGAGCACCTGCTCCGCGGCCTGGCGTTCGGGGCGCAGCGAGCTGAGCACCCGCGCATTCAGAGCCGCATAGATCGTGGGCACCGGCACGCCCATCTCAAGGGCGCTGATCACCGTCCAGAGTCCCGTGCCCTTCTGCCCGGCCGAGTCCACGATCAGCTCCACCAGATCGGCTCCGCTTTCGGGGTCCTTGGTGCGAAGGCAGATCTCGGTGATCTCCACCAGAAAGGAGGCCAGCTCCTCGGACTGGTTCCACTGCCCCAGAACGTCGGCCATCGCCGCGCCGTCGAGGCCGGCAGAGCGCTTCATCAGGTCATAGGCCTCGGCAAGGATCTGCTCGATGCCGTATTCAATGCCGTTGTGCACGGTCTTCACGAAGTGACCGGCACCGCCAGGGCCGATGTAGGTCACGCAGGGGCCGTCGTCGACCTGGGCCGCCATCTTGCGGACCAGCGGCTCGATCGCGTCGTAGGCAGCCCGGGTGCCGCCGGGCATCATGCTGGGGCCCTGGAGGGCTCCCTTGGCGCCACCGGAGACGCCCATGCCGATGAAGCCGAAGCTGCGGCTCTCCAGCTCCCTGACGCGGCGCTCGGTATCGGTGTAGAGGGAATTGCCCCCGTCGATCAGCAGATCGCCTTCCTCCAGATAGGGAGCGATGGCGGCAATCGTGTCGTCGACCGGCTGGCCTGCCTTCACCATCAGCAGGATCCGTCGCGGCCGCTCCAGGGCCGCGACAAACTCCTCGATGCTGCGCGCGCCGACGATGTCAAGGCCCGCACCGCGACCTGCCAGAAATTCGTCGGTCTTGGCGGCGGTGCGGTTGTACACCACGCTGGAAAACCCGTTGCGCTCAGCGTTGAGCACCAGGTTCTCGCCCATCACCCCCANGCCCACCAGCCCGAAATGAGCCTTACCCATGGATCGTCAATCATGCCGTTCGCCCCAGTGTGGACACCAGCTGGTGGGCCGTGTGGTCAAGATCACGACTTGCGTCAACCCTGTCAGCAAGTGCTGGCCTGACAGGCGGGCTCGTTAGATCACCGTGCCGTCGGCGATCGTCCCGTTCTTCACAACAACCACAATGCCGTTGCGGATGTAGAAATTGAGCTCGGGACGGTCGGCTTCCTCGACACGATCCTTGTTGATGATCGTCACGTTCTGGCCGATCCGCACGTTCTTGTCGATGATGGCCCGCTTCACGGTGGTGCCGCGACCCAGGCCGATCGGAATCCCTCCCCTCGCCCTCAGGGCTGCCCGTTCCTCGGCCGATTCGAAGTAATCGGCACCCATGACCAGGGTGTCCTGCAGCACCACTTCGTCTTCCACGCGGGCACGAACCCCCAGCACGCAGTGATGAATGCTGCAGGCCTTGAGCAGTGATCCCTCTCCGATGATCGACTCGGTGACCTGGGCGTCCTGAAACTTGCTCGGTGGCAGATAGCGTGGCCTGGTGTAGATCGGGAACTTTTCGTCGTAGAACGAGAACGGGGGATTCGGTTGCTCGGTGAGGGCGAGGTTGGCTTCATAGAAGGCGCCGATGGTGCCGATGTCCTCCCAATAGTCGTTGAACAGAAAACTCTGCAGACGATCCCCTCGAGCCAGCGAAGTTGGGATGATCTCCTTGCCGAAATCGGTGGCGGAGGGGTTGTCGGCAAGCAGGTCGAAGAGGGTGTCCCGGCTGAACACGTAGATCCCCATCGAAGCCAGGAAGGGGCGCTGGGCGGCCTCCTGGGCGGTGAGACCCAGACTCTGCGTGTCGACGCGCATGGCCTCAAGCGCTTCGCCCTTCGGCTTCTCACGGAATTCCTGGATCCGGCCGCTGCCATCGGTGCGCATCAGACCGAATCCCTCGGCCTGGATGGCATCGACCGGCAGGGCACCAACGGAGAGCTGGGCACCAGTGTCGATATGGTGCTTCACGAAGCGGCCGTAATCCATCCGGTACAGTTGGTCGCCGGAGAGGATCAGATAGTGATCCACATCCCACTCCTGGAATAGCCACTGGTATTTGCGTACGGCATCCGCCGTTCCCTCGAACCAGCTCGGGCTGTCCGGTGTCTGCTGAGCAGCGAGAACCTCAACGAAGCCCTGGCCGAACCCGGCAGAAAGGTTGTACGTCATCGTGAGATGACGGTTCAAGGAAGCACTGTTGAACTGCGTCAACACATAGATCTTGTTGATCTCGGAATTGATGCAGTTACTGATGGGAATATCGATCAGGCGGTATTTCCCGGCCAGTGGAACGGCTGGTTTGGCCCTCATCTTGGTGAGCGGATACAGGCGTGTACCGGCTCCTCCGCCGAGGATGATGGCCAGAACACGCTTCATGACAGCCGCTCCACGGATCGATCGGGGGCACCGTACCGGAGCACTTGCCGCTGGCGATAGTCCCCCGGACACCGGCAGCACGAACTGTGACAGTCGCTACGGAATGGCGTTCTCACGCCTCGCCGGCGTCGTGGAGCTCGAACAGGTCCTCCAGCACGCGCATGGCCGCGTGGCGCTGCGACCGGGGCTGGGGAGACCTGATGTTGGTCACGGGCGTGTGCAGGATCTTGTTGATGATCCCCTTGCTGAGTGCCTCCACCACCTTGCGCTCCCGGGCCGAGAGATCCGGTCCCATGCGGCTGAGAGCCTTCTGCAGCTCCTGCTCGCGGATGGTCTCGAGCTGACGCCGCAGCCGGTTCACCACCGGTACCGCCTCCAACCCGTCCCACCACTCCAGGAACAGGCGCGCCTCCTCCTCCAGGAGCCGTTGGGCCTCGGCCGCCACCTCGCGGCGGGCCTCCTGATTGCGGGCCACCACCTCCTGCAGATCGTCGACATCGAAGGCCTGCACCCCCTCCACGCCGGCCACGTCGGCGGCGATGTTGCGCGGCACACCGATATCGATGAGCATCAGGCTGGAGCGCCGGTTGAGCTTCTCCAGACGCGCCCCTGTGATGATCGGCTCCTCCGCGGCTGTGCTGGTGAACACCAGGGAGCAGGTGCTGAGGCAGTGGTCGAGATCGTCGAGCGGACGGCACTGCACAGGCAGGCCAGGGAAATCGGCCGCCAGGGCCTCGGCCCGGGCGGCAGTGCGGTTGAGCAACACCACACCACGGCAGCCCTTGGCCTGCAGGTGCTGCAGCAGCAGCCGGGCCATGCGACCGGACCCCACCACGGCGACCTGCTCCTGATCCAGCGGCAGCAGCTCATCGACGCCGCGGGCCTGACCCACCTTGAGCTGGGCCAGCTCAACGGCGGCCGAACTGATCGACACGGCGCCCGTGCCGAGATTGGTCTCGGTGCGGACCCGCTTGCCCGTGCTTACAGCCTGGTTGAGCAGACGATTGAGGATCGGCCCCACGGAGCGATGCTCCTGGCCGAGGCGCACCATCTTCTTGACCTGCGAGAGGATCTGACCCTCGCCGAGCACGAGCGAGTCGAGTCCGGCAGCCACCCTCAGCAGGTGGCTGATGGCGTCCTCGTGGTGATAGGTGAACAGATGCGGGCTGAGCTGGTCGAGATCCAGACCCGACTGCTGGCTCAGGAACTGACCAACGGCTGAGATCCCCTGCTCGGGATGGCGCAGCAGGGTGTAGATCTCAAGGCGGTTACAGGTGCTGAGGATCGAGGCCTCGAGCACCTGATCGTCTGCACGAAGGGCCTGCAGAGAGGCCTCCATGGTCTGCTCCGGGATGCTGAGACGCTCCCGGATCTCCACCGGAGCCGTGCGATGCGACAGGCCAACGACGGCGATATGCATGGAGATGACCGATCAGCAGCGGAGCTCAGCGCAGCGCGATGCTCTGGGCACCGGGCTTGATATGGACCGTGGTGGTGAAACGGGCGGTGTTGTCGAGGGTGCTGATCACCAGCGAGCTGGTACGGATGCAGTCCTTCTCGAATTTGACACCGTCGAACAGGAGGCCATCGGTAATGCCGCTGGCCGCGAAGACCACGTTCTCACCGGAAGCGAGTTCCTCGGCCTCGTAAACCTTGTCGGGATCGCTGATGCCCATCTCAGCCAGGCGGGCCAGGTTGCCCTCGCGGGTGAGGCCCTCCCACTCCTTCGTCTGGGCCACGGCCGGGTCGTAGACGAGCTGGCCCTGGAAGTGCCCTCCCAGAGCCCGCAGCGCTGCGGCGGAGATGACGCCCTCGGGGGCGGCGCCGATACCCATCAGGCAGTGGGTACCCGTGCCGGCGAAACCGGCAGCGATGGCGGCCTGCACATCACCGTCGGAGATCGGCTGCACGCGAGCGCCGGTGGCTCGGATTTCGGCGATCAGGTCCTTGTGGCGGGCGCGATCCATCACCACGATCACCAGATCGCTCTTGGGCATGCCGAGGCACTGGCTGAGGATCTCGATGTTCTCGGTGGCCGACTTGCGGATGTCCACCTTGCCCTTGGCCGCCGGGGGCGCGGCGAGCTTCTTCATGTAGAAGTCAGGGGCGTTGAACAGGCCACCACGGTCGGAGGCGGCCAGCACGGCCATCGACCCGCGCTGACTGTTGGCGCACAGGTTGGTGCCCTCGCAGGGATCGACGGCGAAGTCAACGCCGGGACCGGTGCCGCTGCCGACCTCCTCACCAATGTAGAGCATGGGGGCTTCGTCGCGCTCACCCTCACCGATCACGATGCGGCCCTGCATGGGGATGGTGCCCATCCGCAGCCGCATGGCTTCGACGGCCGCTGCATCAGCCTCGTTCTTGAGGCCCATGCCGGTGAGCTTGGCCGAGGCGATGGCGGCCTGTTCGACCACCTCGAGAATTTCCTGAATCAGGGAGCGATCCACAGCAGTCCGGCAGAGGGCAAGGGAGCTTCGGCGGGAAGGGCGGGGGCGGCGTGGAGCAGCGGTCGACGGAACCCGGGCGGCATGACCTGGACCACCCGGTTCCGTTCGTTTGCGACCTCCAGCAGCGGTGCCTCTCAGGCTTCAAGCCGGGTCACTGTATCAGCGCTGGTCTGGAGAGCTCCGACGCCACTCCCTACAATCCGACATCCCTCAGTCCGGTGGAGTCCGCATGAGCACCAAACCCCTGGTGATATCGCCTTCGATCCTCTCGGCCGACTTCGCACGCCTCGGTGAGGAGGTGCGTGCCGTCGACGAAGCCGGTGCCGACTGGATCCACGTGGATGTGATGGACGGGCGCTTCGTCCCCAACATCACCATCGGCCCCCTGATCGTGGAGGCGCTGCGCCCGGTCACGGCCAAACCGCTCGACGTTCACCTGATGATCGTGGAGCCCGAGAAATACGTGCCGGATTTCGCACGGGCCGGTGCCGACATCATCTCGGTGCAGGTGGAGGCGTGTCCGCACCTGCACAGGAACCTCGCCCAGATCAAGGATCTCGGCAAGCAGGCCGGTGCCGTGCTGAACCCCAGCACCCCACTCGACACGCTCGAGTACTGCCTGGAGCTGTGCGATCTGGTGCTGATCATGAGCGTGAATCCCGGTTTCGGGGGTCAGAGCTTCATCGAGAACCAGGTTCAGAAGATTCGGGACCTGCGGCGGATGTGCGACGAGAAGGGTCTGGATCCCTGGATCGAGGTGGACGGCGGCATCAAGGAGCAGAACGCCTGGAAGGTGATCGAAGCCGGAGCCAACGCCATCGTGAGTGGCTCGGGCGTGTTCAACCAGCCCAGCTACGCCGGCGCCATCCAAGGGATCCGCAACAGCCGCCGGCCGGAACCCGCCCTGGTCTGAGCTGGTCACCCGCCGCGGGGCACGGGGACCGGGATCGCCAACATCCAGCACCTCTCCTCCGCGGGGGTGCTGGAACCTGTCCCAGCGCAGGATGCCCTCTGCGGCGGTCGGGGTGTCAGTCTCCGAAGAACCAGCCGTAGCTGTGCAGACCGATGCCCAGCAGGTTGACCCCGATGTAGCAGACGGCGATCACCAGCAGACCGGCAGCGGCCACCAGGGCAGGCCGTCGTCCCTGCCAACCGCGGATCAGGCGGGTGTGCAGGTAGGCGGCATAGACGAGCCAGCAGATCAGCGCCCAGGTCTCCTTGGGATCCCAGCTCCACCAACTGCCCCAGGCCTCGTTGGCCCACACGGCACCGCTGACCAGGCCGACCGAGAGGAGCAGGAAGCCCACCGTGATGGTGCGATAGCTGAGCGAATCGAGCTGCTCGGATACAGGCATCGGGGCACTGCTGAGCCGAAGAGGTGCAGCCATGGCCCCAGGTCCGTCACTGGCCAACTGGGCCTGACGGAACCCACCACTGCCGATCGAGCTGCTGCGCAGCTCCAGAGCGTTGCCACGATCCACCAGAAGCACTGCCACAGAGAGGAGCGATCCGACCAGCAGCGCTGCATAGCTCAACATGATCACGCTGACGTGCATCACAAGCCAGCTCGAGCGGAGGGCCGGCACCAGCGGGGANGCCTCCTGGAGGCGATCCGGCAGGACGAAGCTGGCGAAGGCCACACAGCCCAGCGCCACGGGCGTGACCGACGCGGGTACCAGCGGCGAGGGCCAGGCCCGCTCAACCAGCAGCTGAGTAAGCGTGGCGCCCCAGGCCAGAAAGCAGAGCGACTCGTAGAGATTGCTGATTGGGAAGTGGCCCGACTGCCACCAGCGCAGCACCAGCTGGGCGGTGAGGCAGAGGTTGGCGGCAGCGATCAGCAGGCGCACGGCTGTGCTGCTGCGCTGACCGCTGAGGCTCCAGAAGGCGAGTGGCAGCACCGCCAGGAGCAGGGCGAAGGCCGCCAGGCCAAGGCCGGTGACGGGATCGCTGAGGAGATCTGGCACAGAGGGAACCGAACCTGGCGACAAGTCTGACCTGACGCCGGACCGTTCTGGGGAGGGCTGCAACCGGAGTGCTCAGCGGCTGGCCTGGCGCAGCAGCAGGCCTCCGGCGCCGAGGCCGAGCAGCACTGGCGTCCAGGCCGTGACATAGGGCGGCAGCACACCCTTCACGCCGAGGGAACTGAACACAAACGCGACCACGTAGTAAGAGAAGATCAGCACCACGCTCACCCCGAAGCCCTGGCTGCGGCTCTGGCGGGAGTGGGGTCTCACGCCGATGCTGCTGCCGATCATCCCGAACACCAGGCAGACCGCCGGAAAGGCAAATTTCTCCTGGATTCGCACGCGCATCTTGCGGGCGCCCTTCTCATCACCTGCTTCACGCATCAAGCGCTCGGCGGTGCGGGCCTGGCCGATCGTGAGCGAGTTTGAATCCTTCGGAAGCTTCGCCCTTTCGATCACCTCAACACCGAGAGGATAGAGATAGCGCTGAAATTCCGCGATCGTGGTTGGGGAATCCTGATCCTCTGGCACGACAAACACCTTGCCGTCCAGAAATTCCCACTGGCGGTCCCGCTCGCTCCAGCGGCCGCGCTCAGCCGTGAGCAGGAAACGTTGGTTGGGTCGTGAGAGATCAANGATGGTGACACGCTTCATCTCTCCATCCTCGAACTTCTGGGCATAGAAATATTGCGTCAGGGCCCTTCTGCTGGAACCATCGGGCCGCTCGATGTCCCCAAAATTAGAGAACTGCACATCCCGCCGCTCCTCGCCTGCAACGGCGCGACCGATGGCCCGGTTCAGCATGGCCTTGGATGCGGTCAGGGTCTGAGGCACAACTGCTTCATTGAATGTGAAGGTGATCAGGGTCATCGCCAGCGCCAGAGACACGGCTGGGATCACCATGCGCCAGGTCGGCACGCCCACGCTGCGCAGGGCCGTGAGTTCGCTGTTGCTCGAAAGCTTGCCGTAGGTGAGCAGGGTGGCCATCAGGGTGGCCATCGGAAATGAAAGCACAAGGAAGCTCGGCAGCTGCAGAACGAGCACCTGTGCTGCCACATCGAGCGGCAGGCCAGATTCGGCAACGCGTCGCACCAGCTCGAACACCGCTCCGACTGACACGGAAACGGCCGTGAAGGACCCGATCCCGAAGAGCAGCGGTCCGATCAGTTCACCCAGCAGCAGGCGATCGAGCAGGGGCAGAATGCGCCAGAGCCGTTTCAAAGGACGCACCAGGACTCCAAAGCGGTTCACAGCCGGAACCCCTCGCCAAGGTAATGACGCCGCACCAGGGGGTCATCGGCCACCTGCCGGGAGTCGCCTGAAGCCAGAATCGCTCCCTCCGAAAGGATGTAGGCCCGGTCGGTGATCGCCAGGGTCTCCCGCACGTTGTGGTCGGTGATCAGCAGTCCCATGCCGCGCTCGCGGAGCTGTTCGATCAGCTGCTGCAGGTCGGAGACCGCGATCGGATCCACCCCGGCGAAGGGCTCATCGAGCAGCAGATAGCGTGGACCGTCAAGACCGACAGCCAGGGCGCGGGCGACCTCAGTGCGGCGGCGTTCGCCGCCGGAGAGCTGGAACCCCCTGCGCCACTGGAATTCTGTGAGGTGGAACTCCTCGATCAAGGCCTCGAGTCGCCGGCGACGCTGGTCAACCGGCGTGCCGCTGACCTGGAGCGCTAAGGCGAGGTTATCGCGCACCGTGAGTTGCCGGAACACGCTCGCCTCCTGAGGCAGATAACCCAGGCCGAGCCTGGCCCGTCGCGGCATCGAGAGGCTGCGGATGTCGCGCCCGTCGAGCAGAACAGAGNCCTGATCGGGACGCAGCAGGCCCGTGACCAGGCCGAATGTGGTGGTCTTGCCGGCCCCATTGGGGCCCAGAAGCCCGACCACCTCGCCGGGACTGAGGGTCAGCGACACGTGATCCACCAGCACCCGCCCACCGAGGGCGAGCACGACGCTGTTGAGCTCCAGGCTCATCGAGGCTCCCCCGAGCTGGGAGGCGGGGCATCGAGGTTGTACTGAGCGAACACCTGTTCACCCGGAGCAGGGACCGCCTCGATCCGTTCAAGGTCGACGAGGTAGACCAGCTGCTCGGCTCTGACGCTGTGGCCATCGGCCTGAACCACATCCACGTCGCCGCTGAGCACCACCCTGCCCTCGCGGCTGAAATACTGGGCCTGTCGCGCGGTGGCCACCACCTTGCGATCGGGGTAAAGAATGCGCACGTTGCCGATCGCGGTGACCACGCCGGTGCTGTTGTCAGCGATCTGGCGGTCGGACTCGATCGTCACCAGGCCGGTGGTGGGCGTCACGACGGCAGGGGTGGAGGGCGTCTGTGACGGTTGCGATTGAACCGCCGGAGGAGCGACGCTGCCGATCAGCAGCAGGGCGGCCANGGGCTGAAGTGCCCGGACCAGGGCATCGGCGAGGAGCGAACGGAGCGCAGACAAATCGCCATGGGCAGGTCTCCGAACGAATCTACAGAGCACCACCGATCGGTCTGAGAACCAGCACGGGAAGCTGATCCCGCAACCGTTCTGCCGGCTCGTCGCTCTGCAGAGCCCGCAGCCAGACACGTCCGTCGCGTCGCAATCCCTCCAGGTCGAGCCCGAGGACGAGCGCTGGAGCACGCTCCAGACGGCCCAGGCCCTCACCGGTGAGAATCGTGGCCCCGCGGCGGTTGCCTCGCTCCAGGTGCAGCTGAGCCACGGCCAGCTGCAGGATCCCCTGCAACACCGTGCGATGGGGACCCGCCGTCTCGTGCCAGAGCTCCTCGAAACCGTCGTGGGCCTCGTACCANGCGCCGGCGTTGAACAGCCTCACGGCCTCCCCGAAGCGTGGGTCCTCCATCAGCAGGGCGTCCTCAGGATCTGGGCAGGCCGGCATGGCGCCGTTCAGCGCTTGGCAGGCTTGCGGACCGGCAGCTTGCGCAAGCGGATCGATTCGGGAGTGACCTCGAGCATCTCGTCGGGGCCGATGTACTCCAGAGCGCGCTCCAGGGTCATCTGCAGCGGAGCCTGCAGCGTGTCGAGCTCCTCGGCCCCAGCAGAGCGCATGTTGGTGAGCTGCTTGGTCTTGCAGACGTTGATCTCCAGGTCCTGGGGTCGGTTGTGCTCACCCACGATCATGCCCTTGTAGACCTTGGTGCCGGGGCTGATGAAGAACTGGCCGCGATCCTCGGCGTTCTTGAGGGCATAAAAGGTGGCGGTGCCCTCCTCGAAGGCGATCAGCACGCCGTTGCGGCGGGCGTCGAAGTNCCCCTGCATNGGTCGGTAATCGAGGAAGGAGTGGCTCATGATCCCTTCGCCACGGGTGGCCCGGATGAACTCACCGCGGAAGCCGATCAGACCGCGCGACGGCACCACGAATTCGAGCTGGGTGCGGCCATCGTTGGTGTTCTCCATGTTCTGCATCTCGGCCTTGCGGATGCCGAGTTTCTCGATGCAGGCCCCGACCGATTCCTCCGGCACATCGAGCACCAGGGTTTCGAAGGGTTCATGGGGGGTGCCGTCGATGGTGCGGAAGATCACCTGCGGCTGACTCACCTGGAACTCATACCCCTCGCGCCGCATCGTCTCGATGAGGATGCCAAGGTGAAGCTCACCACGGCCACTCACCGACCAGCGATCGGGAGAGTCGGTGTCGTCGANCCGCANGGCCACGTTGGTGAGCAGCTCCTTCTGGAGACGGTCGCGCACCTGGCGGCTGGTGACGAACTTGCCCTCCTTGCCGGCGAATGGCGAATCGTTCACAACGAAGGTCATCTGCAGGGTGGGTTCGTCCACCTTGATCAGAGGCAGGGCCTCGGGGTTGTCGGGGCAGGCGATTGTCTCGCCGATGTTCACTTCATCGAAGCCGGCCACGGCCACCAGATCGCCGGCGCTGGCCTGCTCGATCTCAACCCGCTGCAGGCCCTGGAAGCCCAGCAGCTTGCTGATGCGGCCGCGCTTGATGGTGCCGTCATCGCGGATCAGGGCGGCGGGCTGACCGGCCTTGATCGTGCCGTTGTGGATGCGGCCGATCATGATCCGGCCGAGAAAATCGCTGTAGTCGAGCGTGGTCACCTGCAGCTGCAGGGGCTTGGCTGGATCCCCCACCGGCGGCGGCACATGGCGCAGGATGGCATCGAAGAGCGGCCGCATCGTGTCGCTCTCGGTGGCCATGTCCGGCTTGGCGTAACCACCCATGCCGCTGCCGAAGAGATAAGGGAAATCGCACTGATCGTCGTCNGCGCCGAGCTCCAGGAACAGATCGAGCACCTTGTCGACGGCGATCTCCGGATCGACGCGGGCACGGTCGATCTTGTTGACGAAGACGATCGGGCGAAGGCCCTTCTCGAGAGCCTTCTTGAGCACGAAGCGCGTCTGCGGCATCGGACCCTCATTGGCATCCACGATCAGCAGACAGCCATCCACCATGCCGAGCACGCGCTCAACCTCGCCGCCGAAGTCGGCGTGGCCCGGCGTATCCACGATGTTGATGCGGATGCGTCGTAGTCGACGGCGGTGTTCTTGGAGAGGATCGTGATGNCCCGCTCGCGCTCGAGGTCGTTGGAGTCGAGCACGCAGGTGGGCACCGCCTCGTTGTCGCGGAAGATGCCCGACTGGGCCAGCAGCGCGTCCACCAGGGTGGTCTTGCCGTGGTCAACGTGAGCGATGATCGCGATATTGCGGATCGGCGTGCCGGGATGGGTGCCGGTCATGGGGAAAAGGCTCTGAAACGTCTGTCCGGCTGGTGGCGGATTGCGGCACACCGCCTCCGAACGGAAGCGCATTGCGGCAAACCCCTGACACATCGCCAACAGTCCGGATCCGGCTGATCGGGTGACGACCGCACACAGACAAGCCGGACAGCGAGAAGGGTCTCAACCAGATCCTGATGATACGGCACGCCGCCCACTCGTCTGCAGGCTGCCCCGCGTCACCCCCAGCCGGCTCTCGAACTGTTCGCTGCGCCACAGGTCTCGGCCGCTGATCCGCCCCGCCACAGTGTCGAGATAGGCCAGCACCCGCTGTCGGGCCTGATCGCCGCTCTCCTCCAGCAGTTCCAGGCGCAGGTGACGCACCCCCGCCGCCAGCAGCTGCGGCAGGGCCTCGGCAGCCGTCTGGGCGCGAGCGTTGTAGAGGGTGTTGCGGCAACCGAGGTCGGCACGCAGGGGGTGATCGCAGCCGCTGCGATCCCGCAGCAGCACCGTGTGGCGCTCGCAGGGGCGGCCGCAGTCGGTGTGGTCGTGCCCCGAGCAAAGGAAGGCGCAGAAGAGGCAGTGCTCCATGTGGAAGAGCGGCATGTGCTGGTGCACCGTGACCTCCAGAGCCGCGGAGGGCAGGCCGGCCGCCAGGGCGAGCAGCTGCTGCAGGTCGAGGTCGTAGCTGGCGGTGACCCGCTCCAGGCCCCAGCGGTCGAGGAACCAGGCGGCGCTGAGCGGATTTGCCACGTTGAGACTGAAATCGCCGACGCAGGGCGCCAGGCCGGAGAGCCGCTCGAGCTGATCGGCGTTGCGCACCAGGTAGCCATCGGGTCGCGCCTGCAGCAGTGGATCCAGGCTCCAGGCTTCGTCGGGGCGGGTGATGCGTGCCCCGGCCAGCCGCACCCCGGCCGGCCAGCAGCCACGACCCATCGCCACCGCCTCCTTCAGCTCCCGGGGCTGATCCAGCTCGGCGATGACGCCCGCGATCGGGAGGTCGCGCAGGGCGCGCAGCTGCGCGAGGCTTCGCACCAGAACGTGCAGCTGGACCTCGGGGGGAGGCGCGGGACGCGCGGCCGGTGCCAGACGGGAGAGGGTGCCGGGGATGGCATGCAACAGACTGGCGGCGGAATCCGCCGAGGTCTCCTCCTCGCTGCGAGGGGGCCCGAGCTGCTCCACCAGGGCGCGGCGCAGGCGGTTCAGTTCCGCAACCGGCAGAAACAGACCATCGGGCAGATCGATCTCGAGGCGATGCAACTGCCAGCCGGTGCCGCCGAGCGTCCGAGCTTCGCCTCCAGCCGGGGCCTGTCGAGGCCTGCCCCTTCGGCCCTCTGGAGGGGCAGGCTGGAGCGGCACTGCACGGACAGCACCCTGGCGTCGGTGCGGCCCTCGGCGGCCAGCACGGCCAGCTCGAGAGGCTCGCCGGCACGACCCCGGACGCGCAGTTCGAGCCCGGATTCTCGCTCCGGGGTGGGCGCGAGGGCCAGACGCTGCCAGCGGCGCTCCAGATCCGGATCACTGGTGAGCCAGCAGGGGCTGCCCGCCGCCAGACCCCGGGCGCTGATCCTGCCGGGGCCGAGGCGCACCGCCACCAGACCGGCGGCAAGCGACCGCACCGCCATCACCCGGCCACCGACCTCTGCGGGCGGTTCCAGCGGCGCTCCTGCCGGCGCTTCGAGCACAAGGCCATCGCCCGGCTTGAGCATCCGATCCGAGCGCAGCCGCCACCAGCCGTCAGGTTGGATCGTCTCGAGGCGACCGATCAGGCGACCGCGCTTCTTGCTCCAGCGGCCATGCACGAGGCGCCGGTGGTTCACGCCCTCCAGCCAGCCCGTGGCAAGGCCGCGGGAGAAGGCCAGATCCAGATCGCGGCTGTCCTCCTGGCAGGCCTGGGCTGGCGTTGCGGATCGGCCGCAGCTCAGCTGATCGAGACCCTGGCGATAGGCCCGCGTGACGGCCGCCACGTAGGCGGCATCCTTGAGCCGCCCCTCGATCTTGAGGCTGGCGATGCCGAGTTCGGCCAGCTTCGGCAGCAGCACCCAGGCGGAGAGGTCCTGGGGAGAGAGCAGGTAGCGCTGATCGCCCATCTCGCGCTCCTCACCATCCACGATCAGCTGGTAGGGCAGCCGACAGGCCTGGGCGCATTCGCCACGGTTGGCGCTTCGCTGGCCCAGGGCCTCGCTGGTGAGGCACTGACCCGAGTAGGCCACGCAGAGAGCGCCGTGCACGAACACCTCCAGGGGCATGGTCAGTTGCCGTGNCCTGAGCTGAGCCTGGATCCGCCCCAGGTCACGCAGGCTCAGTTCACGGGCGAGAACCACCTGGCGGCATCCCAGCGCAGCGGCCTGGGCGACACCGGCCGCACTGGTGATCGTCATCTGGGTGGAGGCATGCACCGGCAACTGCGGAGCCAGGTCCCGGGCCAGACGCGCCAGACCGACGTCCTGCACGATCAGGGCATCGATCCCCGCCGCGGCGGCCTCGAGCACGAGTTCGGCTGCCTGGCTGAGCTCATCCGGAAACACGAGCACATTGAGGGTGAGGTAGGCCCGTACGCCTCGGCGATGCAGCCAGGCGGTGATGCGCGGCAGCTCGGACCGGCTGAAATTGGCGGCCCGCATGCGCGCATTGAACGCATCCACCCCGAAATAAACCGCGTCGGCGCCATTGGCGACGGCTGCCTTCAGGGCTGGCCAGTGCCCGGCTGGGGCCAGCAGCTGGGGCCGGTCGATGAGGGGAGCGCCGGCGCTCATCGGGCCAGGCGCTGCGACGGTTCGAAGACCTTGAGGGCCTCCGATGTGCCCTCGAAGCGCCAGTGCCAGGGCTCATAGCTCACACCCTGGGCATTGCCGCGGGGGAAGGAGAGCTCGAAATGGAAGCGGGGCGCGTTCTTCTGCAGCCAGCGGAAAGCCGCCGTGGTCTCGAAGGCCTCGGCGAGGTTGGTGGCGGGCGACATGGCATCCCCCAGATCCACCGCATAGCCGGTGCTGTGTTCGGAGAACCCCGGCGGTGCACTGACCTGGGCGCGCTCACGGGCACTCTGGGCACGCTCCGACTTGACATCGAAGAACAGCTGCTTCTGCAGATCGATCGAGCGGAAGGCGCTCAGCACCACCAGCTCAACGCCATCGGCCGCAGCGGCGCGCTGCATGGCCAGCAGAGCGGTGGCGGCGTCGCGGTGCAGCTGTAGNCCCGGCGCAATCGCCACCAGCGTCTNGGGGGGAGTCTCCGCATAGGGGAAATGGCCCAGCAGACGCCCGTCGGGACCCAACCGGGCCGCCAGCCCAGATACCGGAGCGGGAGCGAGCCAGCGGCGAAGCGGCCCCGGAAAGATGACGGCGATGGCCGCTGCCAGCAGCACAACCACCGCTGCGCCCACGGTGAGCCTCCGAAGCCCAGTGGGGCGGGATGGCCGTAGCGGCACCACCCGCCGGGCTTCAGGGATGTCGTCGGCGGAGCTGCGGACGGTCCGCGATCGGGAGAGGCCTGGGCGCTGGCCTCGCTTCGCACCGATCACGGCCTTGCCCCCACGGCGAACTCTGCACCGTGAAGATCCTAGGCGGGGAGCCGGGAGTGACCGGCCGCGGGCGGAACAGCGGTGTTAGCTTCCTGCCACACGTCCTTTCCGGCGGAGCGGTTCTCGATGTTGCGTGTCGCAGTGGTGGGCGGAGGCCCAAGCGGATCCTGTGCGGCCGAGGTCCTGGCGAAGGCAGGCATCGAGACCTGGATCTTCGAGCGCAAGCTCGACAATGCCAAGCCCTGCGGAGGCGCCATTCCGCTCTGCATGGTGAGCGAGTTCGACATTCCCGAGGAGATCATCGATCGGAAGGTGCGCAACATGCGCATGATCTCCCCCTCCAACCGCGAGGTGGATATTCACCTCGACAATCAGGATGAATACATCGGTATGTGCCGCCGTGAAGTGCTGGATTCCTTCCTGCGCAACCGTGCTGCAGACCTCGGGGCTCATCTGATCAACGGTCTGGTGACCAGAATCGACACCGGCGTCGATCGGCAGGGGCCCTATGCGATCACCTACTCCGACTACAGCGGCGGCGAGGCTACCGGGGTCACCAAGACGCTCGAGGTCGATCTGATCATCGGTGCCGATGGAGCCAACAGCCGTGTCGCCAAGGCGATGGACGCTGGCGACTACAACGTGGCGATCGCCTTCCAGGAGCGGATCAAACTCCCCCCGGAGGAGATGAGCTACTACGAGGATCTGGCAGAGATGTACGTGGGCACGGACGTTTCGCCGGATTTCTACGCCTGGGTGTTTCCCAAGTATGACCACGTGGCCGTCGGCACTGGCACGATGCAGAACAATCAGTCGCTGATCAAGAGTCTGCAGAAGGGCATCCGTGAGCGGGCCAAGAAGCGCCTCGTCCACGGCGAAGTCATCAAGGTCGAAGNCCACCCGATCCCGGAGCACCCCCGTCCACGCCGGGTGGTGGGCCGCATGGCTCTGGTTGGCGATGCCGCCGGCTACGTGACCAAGAGTTCAGGCGAGGGCATCTATTTCGCTGCCAAAAGCGGCCGGATGTGTGCCGAGCAGATCGTTGAGGCGAGCCGTGGTGGCCAGCGGATCCCCACGGAGGCCGACCTCAAGAAATACCTGAAGAAGTGGGATCGTCAGTATGGCGCCACCTACAAGGTTCTGGAGATTCTGCAGAACATCTTCTATCGCAACGACGCAGCTCGCGAGGCTTTCGTCGAGATGTGCGACGACAAGGATGTGCAACGACTCACTTTCGACAGCTATCTCTACAAGCGGGTCGTTGCCATGAACCCCTGGCAGCAGCTCAAGCTCACCTTCCTCACCCTGGGAGCGGTGCTGCGCGGCAACGCCCTGGCGCCGGGCAGCTACAAGCCCGTGCCCAGTGCCGTTCGCGACGACGCCGAGGTGAATGCCATGCTCGCGGTCAGCACGATCAAGGGAGGAATCCGGGTCNGCACGACGAACGGAACCAGCGCCTCCAGAGAACCTGCCGACGCCTCGTCGCCCGCCACGCCTGAACGCGAGCCGGCGCTCGCAGGCCAGTGACCTCGCAGGAGCTTCAAGCGACTGAACACGCAGAGGGAACGGCTGGCTGATCGTCTGTCACGGGCTCAGCCAGCGATCCGGCTGAAGTCGGCCAGCGCAGAGGCCTGATTGCGCAGCACGGCCAGCAGGTTGAGCCGGTTGCGGCGGATCGCTGCATCCTCGGCCATCACCATCACGCTCTGCTCGCCGTCAAAGAAAGCGGCAAGGGTGGAGGCGCTGGCCGCCAGGGCCGAGGCCAGGGCGGCATAGCGCTGAACCCTCCCCCCGTGGGGCTCCGCAGCTGGGCTGGCCAGCGGTTCGAGCCGCTCGAGCACCTGGAGCATGGCCAGTTCGCTGGGCTGCTCGAACAGCTCGGCTTCCACCACACCCGCCGGGCTGAGCACGGCACCATCGAGATCACCCTTCTCGGCCAGACGGGCCGCCCGGGTCACCACGGCCTGCACCGCCTCGAGCTCGCCGGAGCGGCGCAGGGCCATCAGCAGATCGGCCCGCTGACGGGCGTCGGCGGGATCCCGCAGCAGC
>NZ_LFEK01000090.1 GCF_001039265.1 Synechococcus sp. GFB01
CGCCCCGCGGATCGAGGCCGACCAGATCGGTGAAGGTCGCCCGCCACGATCGCATCCAGAATCGCCAGCCGGCTGGCATCAGCGGTCGGTCCGGGCCTGTCGCATGGACCCTAGTCCCCGGCACCGGAGCGGGCCTGAAGGCATCAGGCCAGCGACCTCAGGCGTCCCGCCACTCACCGATCTGAGCCGGCTCGAGCAAGACCCCGGGGCTGGAGATCCACACGCCGTAGGTCCCGATCAACCTGCCAGCGGCAGCTTCGGGGTGCTTGCGCTGGATGTCACCGCCATCCGCCTGATCCGATCTCCGCGAAGCCTGAACAGCCGCACGGAGTTGCCGATTCGCCGCTGGGGGAGCCCCCCGACCTTGAAGCTTCCTGAACAACCGGATCAGCGGGCCGTTCCAGATCCAGGATGAGGATCAAGAAATGATCCTGGGAAGGCCATGTCAGATCAGCTCTCCGATCACACAGAACAGCCCCGTGCCGGCAATGACAAGGACCCGACAGCCAGGGCGGAGCCGGAGTATGTGGCATGGGCTGAGGAGCATGATCAGGAGAAGCGATTGCATGAGGCATCGCTGGCTCAGATCACCGAACATCATGATATCGACGGCGAACAGACAGCGATCCATGAACAGGAGGCCTGGGCACGCCGTCGCGATAAGGAACACCATCTCCATGACAGCGCCATGGAAC
Source organism: Synechococcus sp. GFB01 (assembly GCF_001039265.1). Taxonomy (GTDB): domain Bacteria; phylum Cyanobacteriota; class Cyanobacteriia; order PCC-6307; family Cyanobiaceae; genus NIES-981. The sequence goes on from NZ_LFEK01000090.1 coordinate 696, forward strand.
AGCTCCGGCATCACAACGACTGATTCCTGCAGCATGCCCATGGTGTGAATCCAGCCCTCCAGGCGATCACCTGCCGACCGGACAGATCCTGCCTGGGGTCGCGCAGGGGGCCAGAGGGCCTTCTGGCGGACTCCGCCCACCAGGCCATGGCGACCGACAGCGCCAGCAGCACCAGCAGCCAGCGCCAGGCGCCCCATCGCGGTCGCCCTGAACGCACCCATCGTCCCGCACGACCGGATCGCCCCGCCGGCAGGGGGCGTCCGCAGCGGCCGCACACCAGCCGGCCGGCGAGAGACCGGTCGGCCTTCACCGACCCGCTGCCGCAGTGGGGACAGGCCATCAGCGCTCCTGCCGGCCTCCCTCGCCGTGGATCGGCGCCCGGAATGACGTCTTAGCTTGTGCCCAGCAGACCACGCCCGGACCATGCTTCAGCGACGCCATCCCGCCCTGCTCGCCAAGAAGGCTCCGATTCTGAACAGTCCGCTCGTGAAGACTCCGCTCGGGAAGGCTCCGCGCGCGTGGGCTTCGGTGGCAGGAGCATCGCTGGCAGCCGCATCGATCGCAGCCCTGCTCGCGGCGCCGAATGTTGTGCCCGGGTCGAGAGCGGCGGGCACCCCTGACTGCACCCTGCTCCGGGCCGTGGGTGGCGGCACCAGCGTCAGCAAGGAGATCCAGCTGAATGGCCCACTGACCTTTCCCTTCGGCCGCACCAACTTCAACACCGATTTCACGGTCACGTCGCCCTACAGCAGCTATCGGATTCACTTCGTCTCCACCTCCACGAAGGAAGGGCCCTACCCCATCCAGGCCTATCTGAAGTTCAGCGATGGCAGCAACCTGCAGGTCGTCAACGAAACCCTCGTGGCCCAGCCCGGTCAGGCGAAGGATTACGGCCCGTTCAGTCCGCCGGCCGGCAAGCTCGTGACCCAGGTGAACGTGAAGGTGGGCTCGAGCTACAACGCCAACGCCACCGGAATGGGTTACACGATCTCGGTCTCGGGCTCTCCCTGATCACAAGATCACCCGATCACCTGAACACCGGCTCGCAGCGTCGGCCGCACCACCCCTTTAGCGGTAGTTCTGGAACTGCAGCGGCACCTCGAGATCCTTCTCCTGCTCGCGCAGCAGGGCGATGGCGCTCTGCAGATCGTCCTTGTTCTTGCCGGTGACCCGCAGGCTGTCGCCCTGGATCGCCACCGTGACCTTCTTGAGGTTGTCGCGCACCGTCTTGCTGAGCTTCTTGGCCAGCTCCTGGCTGAGNCCCTTGCGCAGCTTCACCACCTGCTTCACACGGTTGCCGCCCACGGTCTCGGGATCCTCGAAGTCGAAGATCTTGAGGGAGAGATTGCGCTTGGTGGCCTTCTGGCGCAGCACATCACCCACCGCCTGAAGGGTCATGTCGCTGGCGGTGGTGATCGTGAGGCTGGTCTCCTCCAGGTCGATCGCGGTGCCGGAGTCCTTGAGGTCGTAGCGCTGGCTCACCTCGCGGCGCACCTGATCCACGGCGTTGACCAGCTCCTGGCGGTCGAAGTCGCTCACCACGTCGAAGGAGAAGGTGTCTGCCATGGGCCGGGAGGGGGTGGAGCCAGCCTAGAAAAGAGCAGCCTCCGCCTCCGCTGATGACCACCGCCCCCGAGCTTGCCGCCGCCGCCTCCCTGGCGCCCTATGGCTGGTCGCTGCTGCTGGCCGCCGGCGTGGTGGTGGTCAGCACGGTGCCCCTGGGGGCGGNCCGCTCCCAGGCCGATTTCCAGATGGCCGATCTGGCGGCACCGCGGGCGATGTTCGAGCGGTTGCCGGCCTGGGGCAAGCGGGCGGCCTGGGCGCACCAGAACTGCTTCGAGGCGTTCACGCTGCACGCCCCCGCCGCCCTGCTCTGCCTGCTGGCGGGCCCGGCCAGTCCGGCGGCGGCGGTCGCGGCCTGGCTGCACCCCGCTCTGCGCCTGGCCTACATCGGCGCCTATGTGGGCAACCTGCCGCCGCTGCGGGGCCTGTGCTGGGCCGGTGGTCTCACCTGCAGCGGCATCCTCTACGTGGCGGGGCTGCGGACCCTGCTGGCCGGCTGACCTGACCGGCCGGCGGAGNCTGCCTAGAACGGAAACAGACGCCAACCCGGCGATGGCCCGAGCTCACCGTGTGCTGATCCCGCTGCTGCTCGTGCCCCTGACGGCCGGCCCGATCACNGCGCCGGTGCTGGCAGGCCCTACGCCCTATCCAAGGCCCTACGCCACCCCGTATCGCACGCCTTATCGCACCCCCTACAGCCCCTACCGGGGCGGCAACGTCCCCGAGTATTGGCGCCGCGACGCCAACCGCTGGCGGCGCGAAGACTGGAATCGCCGGCCCTACTACAACCACTGGGGCCGCCCCTGCGCCGGAGCGGGCTGCTATCCCTCCAACTGGAGGCCCAACTGGGTGCGGCCCGGCTGGGGTCGCTACCGGCCCTGGAACTACGGCTGGTACGGCCCGCGCTGGTATTCCAACTCCTGGAACTGGTGGGGCCCGCAGTCGGTGCTCTGGGGCATCACCGCCCTGGCCACGGCCGCGATCATCAACAACGCCATGAACAACGCGATCCGGTCCAACCAGCCCACGATCGTGGTGCCCAACACCCCCTATCAGCTCGACTACCGCACGGTGGAGGCCGCCACCGACAACGGCATCAGCTTCGTGGTGCGCCGCGACGGCCGCAGCTATCAGATGGATGCCGACTGCCGCGATGGCGAGCTCAACGGCCATCTGCCCAACACCGCCGCGGAGGCTGAACTGCTCAACGCCGCCTGCCACGTGGCGTTCGGCACCTAGTCGAAGAACATCAGGCTCACCACCTTGCCCATGTCCTCGGCCACCCGCACGCTGGCGAGCAGGGTCTCACTGTCGTGGAAGGCGTAGCAGATCAGCTGATCGCAACGGGTGATGATGTCCTGATTGCAGAGGCTGCTGGCCATCGGCAGGGGCAGTTCGTCGTGCTCGGGCTTCTCCACCAGGTGCAGCACCTGCTTGAGCTGATCGCGGGATTCGGCCGGCTGGCGCTCCAGGCTCTGGGGCAGCAGCACCGTGAGGCGGGAGGGGTCCACCTCCAGCACGCTGCGGATCACCGCAGCGTTGACGCCCTGGGCTCCGGAGGTGATCAGGTTGTGGCCTTCCTGAGCCAGGGATCGGGCCACCAGTTCCACCAGGTGGATCGAGACCACCGGCACATGGCGACTGCCGAGGATGGCGATGCGCCGCTTGCTGCGGTCCTGCAGCATGGCCAGCTCCTGGGCCAGCGTGTCGATTCGATCGAGCGCGGGGAGATCCAGAGACCGCGTCACAACTGAGACCCCACCGCTGAGTCGTCACCTCTGCCGTGAAGCTAGCAGCGCTATCGGGCCAGCGCCGGAAGCTGCAGCCGGGTGAAGAGGGAATCGAAGGCGCAGTGCTCCTCCACCAGCCGGTAGGCATAGCTGGCCTTCACGGCTTCATGCAGCCGCACATGGCCGAAGGCCTGCTCCACCACCTCCACGGTGGTGAGGGTGTCGTGCTCCACCTTCAGCAGCGGCACCTCGAGCTCCTCGGCGCGATTGATCAGCTGGGGCAGTGGGTCGCCGGCTCCGGTGAGGATCAGGCACTGGGTGGAGGCCTCCAGGGCCGCCAGCTGGATGTCGGTGCGGTCGGCACCCGTCACCACGGCCATGTTGCGGCGGCGGCGGAAGAACTCCATCGCCGAATTCACGTTCATGGCTCCGATCGAGAGGGTTTCCACCAGCAGATCGAGCCGATCGGGGCAGCAGAGCACCTGGGCTCCGAGACGCCTGGAGAGCTCCGCCACGGTGACGCTGCGCAGCANGGGGCTNGCGCGGCAGCACCCCCAGCACCGGCAGACCGAAGCGCTCCAGGGCGGGCACCAGCTCCTGGCGCAGGCTGGGCACGGCCTCNGGGTCGANCGTATTGAGCANCANCCCGGNCAGGTGATCGNCCAGCTGATNCTNGGCGGNCAGCAGCGGCTCGAGGCTGNAGCTGTCGNTNCAGGCGTGCANCAACAGCANCGGCGCGTCGAGGGCGCTGGCCAGCTGGCCCAGGCTGAGCCCGTAGAGCAGCCCGTCGTGCAGGCTGCCGGGCCCTTCCAGCAGGGCCACGCCCTCGGCGGAGCCGCTGAGCTGCGCGCGCCAGGCCTCGAAGCCGGCGCCGGGCAGACGGTCGCCGCTGAGCAGGCGCTGGCGGGCGCTGACCTGGCCGCGCAGCAGCAGGGCCGGGATCAGCTGCTGCTCGGAGAGGCCGAGGGTCGCACCCACGAACCGCACATCCTCGTCGATCAGCGGGCCGCGTCGGAGTCGTCCGACGCCACGGGATCGTCATCGAAGGTTGTAGCCAGCGGCTTGCCGAAACGCACGGCATGGCCCTGACGCAGCAGCTGGCGGGCCAGCCCCAGCACCACCGCCGACTTGCCGCTGAAGGGTTCGCAGGAGCCGATCAGGAGGGTAGATGGCATCGATCGACCTCTCTGCCCCGGGCGATTGGGTCGCAATCTAGGGGGCCCGCTCCCTCCGCCAAGCTGGGCGGAGGTCGCGGCAGAGCAGTGGACGACCGATCGATGCATCCAACCGCCCCGGCCGACTCGGGCCCGGTGGTGGCGATCACCGGGGCCAGCGGCGCCCTCGGCCAGGCGCTGCTGCGCAGCTGGCACCGGCGCGGCGCCCGGCT
>NZ_LFEK01000091.1 GCF_001039265.1 Synechococcus sp. GFB01
CAGCTGCAGCTGCGCGACGCGGCGGGCGAAGCGATCCCGCTGCGGGATGAAACCTGGTGCGCCGGCCAGGAGGAGGCGCTGCGCGGCCTGCTGGCCGAGGTGGACGTGCTGGTGCTCAACCACGGCGTGAACGTGCACGGCGAGCGCAGTGCCGCGGCCACCGAGCTCTCGCTGCAGGTCAACGCCCTGAGCAGCTGGCGGCTGCTGGAGCTGTTCGCCGCCGTGGTGGCGGAACGGCCGGCGGATCCGGCCCGGCCCCGGGCCGAGGTGTGGATCAACACCTCGGAGGCGGAGATCCAGCCGGCCCTGAGCCCGCTCTACGAGATCAGCAAGCGGCTGCTGGGCCAGCTGCTGAGCCTGCGGGCGCTCGATCTGGCCGGACCGCGGCTGCGGCTGCGGCGCCTGGTGCTGGGGCCGTTCCGGTCGGCGCTCAACCCCGTGGGGGTGATGGGCCCGGGGTTCGTGGCCGAGCAGGTGCTGCTGCAGGCGCAGCTGGGCTGCAATCTGATCATCGTGACCCCGAATCCGCTCACCTACGTGCTGATGCCGCTCACCACGCTCAGCCGCTGGCTCTACTACCGGCTGCTGAGCCGCTCGGGGAGCTGAGCGGAGCGGGCGGCTCAGAAATCGCGGTCGGTGAGGATCTCGCAGCCGTCGCTGGTCACGGCGATGGTGTGTTCCCACTGGGCCGAGAGGCTGCCGTCCACGGTCACCACGGTCCAGCGGTCCTTGAGGGTGCGGCAGGCCTTGCTGCCGGCGTTGAGGATCGGCTCGACTGCCAGGGTCATGCCGGCCCGCAGCTTCATGTTGGGCAGCTCGCGGGTGCGGTAGTTGAACACCGAGGGCTCCTCGTGCAGGTTGCGGCCCACGCCGTGGCCGGTGTAGTCCTCCACCACGGCAAAGCGTGGGCCTCCACGTGATCCTGCACGGCACCGGCCAGGTCGAGCAGGGTGCTGCCCGCCTTCACCGTGGCCAGGCCCTTCATCAGCGATTCCTGGGCCACGCGGGAGAGCGTACGGGCCTGTTCCGGCACCCCCTCGCCCACGCAGATCGTCACGCAGCTGTCGCCGTGATAGCCGTCGAAGTAGGCGCCGGTGTCGATCTTCACCAGGTCGCCGGCTCGGATCAGCCGCTTGTGGCTGGGGATGCCGTGCACCACCTCATGGTTGATCGAGGCGCAGATGCTGGCGGGAAAGCCGTGGTAGCCCTTGAAGCTGGGCACGGCGCCCATCTCGCGGATGCGCTTCTCGGCGTGGGCGTCGAGGTCGGCGGTGGTGAGGCCCGGAGCGGCCATCTCGATGATCTCGCGCAGCACCGTGGCCACGATGCGGCTGGCCTGGCGCATCGTCTCGATCTCGCGGGTGCTCTTCACCTCCACGCCGCGGCGGCTCTTCTGGATCCGGGGGCCCGTCTGGGTGACGGCCGGTTCCGAGGATGCCCGGGTGCTGGCCAGCAGATCGGCGAACAGGTTCATGCAGCGGGCTGAATGGGAGGGCTCGGGGCAGCTGAGCCCAGCGCTCTGGGTTGTCAAGCTATCAACGGCCAGCCGCATCGCGCCGAACCATGCCCGCCCGCCCCTGGCCGCTGCGGCTGCGCCACTGGCACGGCGCGCTGGCGCCGGTGGTGCTGCTGCCGCTGCTGGTGACCGTGAGCAGCGGCGTGGGCTACCGCCTGGGCCGCGACTGGATCCACCTCAGCCGCGACCAGGCCCACCTGCTGATGGTGATCCATGAGGGCGAATGGCTGCAGCGGTGGTTCGGGGCCTCCGGCGAGACCTTCTACGTGCTGGCCAACGGCCTCGGCCTGCTGTGGATGCTGGCCAGCGGCGCGGGGCTGCTGCTGGAGCGCTGGCGGCGGCGGCTGAGCCGGAGCCAGTCGGAGCGGGCAGCTGAAGGGGGTGACACCTGAGCCGGTACACTGGAAGTTTGGCCAGGCGTCGCGGAGCTGAGATGGCAGCAGAGTCGAACGAGATCAACACCGCCGAGATCGACACCGACCTCCAGGAGTCCGGTGAGGCGAGCGCGGAGCAGAACGCTGCCGCAGCCGCCACGGCGGTGGCCGAGAAGCCGGCCGTGGCTCCTGCCGCCAGCACCGGCCGGCTCAGCGCCCAGGATCTGATCCGCGCCTTCGAGGCCGAGCAGCTCAAGAGCGATCTGCCCGAGATCTACGTGGGCGACACCGTGAAGGTGGGCGTGCGGATCCGCGAGGGCAACAAGGAACGCGTGCAGCCCTACGAGGCGTGGTGATCGCCAAGCGCCACGGCGGCCTCAACGCCACGATCACCGTGCGCCGCATCTTCCAGGGCGTGGGCGTGGAGCGGGTGTTCATGCTGCACAGCCCCCAGGTGGCTTCCGTGAAGGTGGAGCGTCGCGGTAAGGTGCGGCGGGCGAAGCTCTTCTATCTGCGCGATCGGGTGGGTAAAGCCACCCGCGTCAAGCAGCGCTTCGACCGCTGAGGCGCCATCGTCCTCGCGCTCTGGTCTCGTTCAACGGGGGCATCGGCCCTGCGCCGTTAGTTCAGTTGGTAGAACGCAGGTCTCCAAAACCTGATGTCGGGGGTTCGAGTCCTCCACGGCGCGTTCGATGCCCCCAGGCCGTTTCGTTGTCTTGAAATTCTTGCCGACCATGGAGTTGGATCTTCAGCCCGGTGACGTGGTGAAAGTGCTCGAGTCAGCCGCCCTCGGATGGGTGCGCGCTCGGGTGATCCGGGTGAAATCCGGTGGTCGTGTGGTGGTGCAGAGCGATCAGGGGCGTGAGTTCACCGCCCGCGGCAACCAGGTGCGCCTGATCGAACCGGCCGGCTTCCGTCCCTGAGCCCATCCATTCGGTCCGGGATTCGACCTGGTCGGGCTTGCTACGTACCGGGCCCGCCGCCGCAGCGGCGGGC
>NZ_LFEK01000092.1 GCF_001039265.1 Synechococcus sp. GFB01
CTGGTGGGGCCCGGCCACAACGGCGGCGATGGCCTGGTGATCGCCCGGGAGCTGCATCTGGCCGGGGTGGCGGTGCGGCTGTGGTCTCCCTTCGAGCGGCGCAAACCCCTCACCGAGCGCCACCGCCGCCACGCCCTCTGGCTCGGGATCACGGAGCCGGGCGTTGAGCCCGATCCCGCCGACGACGCCCTCTGGATCGACGCCCTGCTGGGCCTCGGCCAGCGGCAGCCGCCGGCCGAGGCGATCGAGACCCTGCTGGCAGAGCGCCAGCGGCGGCGGCCCCGGCAGCTGCTGGCCGTGGACGTGCCCACCGGCCTCTGCGCCGACACGGGCCGGCTCACCGGCGCGTGGCGGCCCGGGCCTGCCGCACCTTCAGCATCGGCCTGCTCAAGACGGGCCTGCTGCAGGACAGCGCCCTGGCCTGGGTGGGGCGGCTGGAGCGGATCGAGCTGGGGCTGCCCCCGGCCCTGCTTCAGACCCTGCCGCCACGGCAGCCCCTGGCCCTGGGGGCGGCGGACCTGGCCAGCGGCCCCTGGCCCGAGCTTGACGATCCGGCGGCGGGGAAATACGAGCGAGGCCGGCTGCTGCTGGTGGCGGGCAGCGAGGCCTACCGCGGTGCGGCCCATCTGGCCCTGGCCGCGCCCGCGCCAGCGGCTGCGGCAGCCTGCGGGCCGCCCTGCCCGGCTCGATCGCCGAAGCCCTCTGGCTCGCCTTCCCCGAAGTGGTGCTGACGCGCACCCTCGGCTGCACGGGCTCGGGGCGGCTGCAGCTGGCCGGGCTGCAGGCTGCGACCTGGATCGGCTCGATGCCGTGCTGCTGGGGCCGGGTCTGGGGAGTGGCGAGGCAGCCGCGGGGTCAGTCGACGACCCCGAAGCCCAGGCCTGGCAGCTCCTGCAGCGCTTCCCAGGCCTGCTGGTGCTCGACGCCGACGGGCTCAACCGGCTGGCTGTGGCCGGTCCCGAGGCGAGTCGGACGGAGGGGGGAGGCTGCCGCTGGCTGCAGGGCCGCGGCGGCCCCACCTGGCTCACGCCCCACCGGGGGGAGTTCGACCGGCTGTTCCCGGATCTGAGCGCCGCGCCGGCCCTGGAGGCCGCCGCTGCGGCGGCGGAGCGCTGCGGTATCGCGCTCCTGCTCAAGGGAGCCCGCAGCGTTGTGGCCGCTGCGGATGGCCGCTGCTGGCAGCTGCTCAGCGCCGAGCCCCGTGCGGCCAGGGCCGGCCTGGGCGATGTGCTGGCGGGGTTCTGCGCCGGACTGGGGGCCGCGGACCTGGCCGCTGACGGYGACGCCGATGCCGCCACGCTGGCGCTGGCCGCCCTGGCCCACGCCGAAGCCGCTCGGCGGGCCCAGCTGGAGGGAGACGGCAGCCCCAGCGACACGGCACGCCACCTGCACCACAGCAATCGTGTGTGCNNTTTTACAAGCAAAACCTGAAGGGNTTGCTGAAAACACATCCGCNTTTCCGNTTTTTCGGCGCCAGAGTTGCACCCTCATCAGGCAGCTTGAATGGGNTTTGTCATCCCTGCGAAGCGCTGGCGATGGAGGTCGCAGACGTTCGAGCGACCCGATCAGCTGGTATCTGGCCACGATCGGCCGTGAACCTCTGCTGACACCGGCCGAGGAGATCGAGCTCGGCAACCAGGTGCAGGCGATGATGCAGCTGCTCGAATCTGGCGAGCAGCGTTACAGCGACCATCAGAAAAAAAACCTTGCGCATCGGCCAGCGCGCCAAGCAGCGCATGATGAAGGCCAATCTGCGCCTCGTGGTGAGCGTGGCGAAGAAATATCAGGGCAAGGGCCTCGAGCTGCTCGACCTGATTCAGGAGGGCTCACTGGGGTTGGAGAGGGCTGTCGAGAAGTTCGACCCCACCCGTGGCTACAAGTTCTCCACCTATGCCTTCTGGTGGATCCGCCAGAGCATGACCCGGGCCATCGCCTGCCAGTCGCGCACCATCCGGCTGCCGGTGCACCTGAGCGAACGCCTCTCGGCCGTGCGCAAGGTGAGCCTCGAGCTGGCCCACCAGCTCGGCACCATGCCCAGCCGCCACGAGATCGCCGAGGCCCTTTCGATGCCGGTCGAGGAACTCGATGGACTGCTGCGACAGTCGCTCACCACCTCCAGCCTGGATGCACCGGTGAAGGGGGATGAGGGCCGCAGCTTCCTGGGCGACCTGATCGCCGACCGCAGCAGCGAGGATCCGCTCGACTCTGTGGAACGGGGCATCCACCACGAGCAGCTGGGCCGCTGGCTGAAGCACCTGAGCGACCAGGAGCATCAGGTGCTGCGCCTGCGCTTCGGCCTCGATGGCGAGGAGCGTCACACCCTGGCGGAGATCGGACGCCTGCTCGAGGTGTCGCGGGAGCGGGTGCGGCAGGTGGAACTCAAGGCCCTGCGCAAGCTGCGCAACCTCACCCGCCGGTCCCCACAGGCCCTCTGACGCTGCCGATCAGAGGCTGCTGCTCAGAGGCCGCACAGCAGCGGCCCTCGAGCTTGGCCAGGCCTTCAGTCCTCGGCCCAGATGTAGCGGGTGAGTTCGGAGGGATCGGGCTCGGGAGCGGCCAGGGCGAACTCGACGCAGTCGGCCACCACGGCATCGATCTCCTTGTCGATCGCCTTGAGCTCCTCGGCGGCGACCAGGCCGTGCTCGACAAGGTGGGCCGCCAGGCGCTTGATCGGATCGCGCTGGGCCCAGAAGTCCTTCTCCGCCTGGGCGCGCAGCTCATCGGGGTCGGCCAGGGAATGGCCGCGATAGCGGTAGGTGAGGCACTCCAGCAGGGTGGGACCCTCACCGGCCCTGGCCCGCTCGATCGCCCGCTGGGCCGCGGCCCGCACGGCCAGCACATCCATGCCGTCGACCTCCTCGCCGGCCATGCCGAAGGCCGCCGCCTTGCGCCAGATCTCGGGATCGCTGGTGGCGCGGTTGTGGTCCATGCCGATGGCCCACTTGTTGTTCTCCACCACGAACAGGATCGGCAGCTTCCAGAGGGCCGCCATGTTGAGGCACTCGTAGAACTGGCCGATGTTGCAGGTGCCGTCGCCGAAGAACGCGGCCGTCACGGCATCGCTGGAGGCATCGCCAAGGGCGTCGCGCTTGTAGCGGCTGGTGAAGGCGGCGCCGAGGGCCACCGGGATGCCCTCGCCGATGAAGGCATAGCCGCCGAGCAGGTGGTGCTCCCTGGAAAAGAGGTGCATGGAGCCGCCGCGGCCCTTGCTGCAACCGGTTGCCTTGCCGAACAGCTCGCTCATCACCTCGCGGGCCGGCACCCCGCAGCTGAGGGCGTGCACGTGATCGCGGTAGGTGCTGCAGAACCAGTCGTGCTGCGCCTTCATCGCCTTGATGACGCCCGTGCTGACGGCCTCCTGGCCGTTGTAGAGGTGCACGAAGCCGAACATCTTGCCGCGGTAGTACATCTCGGCGCACTTGTCCTCGAAGCGCCGACCGAGCACCATGTCGCGGTAGAGCATCAACCCCTCGTCGCGGTTCACCGTGGCCGGGGTGGCGGGGTAGAGATTCTCCAGACGCTCGGCGTGGGGACCAGCCACGTGGGTGTCGTCGGCGGAACAGGCCGGAGCTCCGGAAGCGGCGGCCATGTCGCGACTCATGTCTGCCTGTGTCATGGATGCCGGCCCGTGCAGAAGGCTGATCGTGCCTGAACTGTACGGGGTCTGACCACGACCGGGATCTCCGAAGCCCCACAGGGGTGAGCCAGAACCCCAGACCCTTCCTACAGTCAGCCACCAGTGACTGGGCCGGCTTGGAACTGCCGATCGACCATTTCCGGCTGCTTGGCGTGAACCCCGCCACCGATGCCCAGACCGTTCTGCACACCCTCCAACTGCGGCTCGACCGGCCACCCGCCCAGGGCTTCACCGCCGACACCCTCGAGGCCCGGGACGAGCTGCTGCGGGCCAGTGCCGATCTGCTCAGTGATTCCGAACGACGGGCCGATTACGAGGCCAGCCTGACCACCCTGGCGGCCCAGGAGCCCGGCGCCCTGGCCGCCCTGGAGATCCCCAGCAGCCGTGATCTGGGAGGCCTGCTGCTGCTGCTCGAGGCGGGGCTGGCCCCGGAATGCTTCGAACTGGCCAGGCGGCAACTGCAGCCGCCCCAGGCGCCGACGCTCGGCAGCGGACGCGAGGCCGACCTCTCCCTGCTGGCCGGGCTGGCCTGCCTCGCTGCTGCGGCGGATCTGCATCAGCAGCGCCGCTACGAAACGGCTGCCCAGANCCTGCTGCAGGGACTGCAGCTGCTGCAGCGCACGGGTCAGCAGCCTCTGCTGCGCCAGCAGCTGCAGGATGAACTCGAAGGGCTGCAGCCCTTCCGGGTGCTCGACCTGCTCAGCCGCGACCTGGCTGCCACCGGTGAGCGCGGCGAGGGACTCGCCCTGCTCGAAGACCTGGTGCAACGGCGTGGCGGCCTGGAAGGGGAGGGTGATCCTCGCCTTCCGGCGGACGACTTCATGGCCTTCTTTCGCCAGATCCGCTCCTTTCTCACGGTGCAGGAGCAGGTGGATCTGTTCAGCCGCTGGGGGGGCCACTCCAACGCGGCCCACTTCCTCGCCACCACCGCCCTCACCGCCTCCGGCTTCGCCCGGCGCAAACCGGAGCAGATCGCTGCCGCCCTGGATCGCCTCCAGGCTGGTGGCCAGCCGGGCACCGAGCCCCTCCAGTCCTGCCTGCACCTGCTGCTGGGCAAGGTGGATGCGGCGCTGGAGCTGTTTGGATCGGGGGCTTCGCCGGAACTGCGCCAGTGGGCCGCGCAGCAGAGCGATGACCCCCTGGCCCAGCTCTGTGCCTACTGCCGCGACTGGCTGGGCAGGGATGTGCTGCCGGGATACCGCGACCTGGAAGCCGATCCCGACCTCGAGGCCTGGTTCGCCGACCGGGACGTGATGAGCTACGTGGATCAGCACGACCAACCGGCCTCCCGGCGCGCGGAACCCGGTTCCAGCCCGAGTTCCGGATCCGGCTCAGTCGGGGGCTGGCCGCCGCTCGACTGGGGATCGCCTGTGCCGCCCGACGAGCGTCTCGAGCCGCTCGCCGGCGCGGAAGGCGGCTTCGCTGACAGCCCCATGGCCGCCGCCAGCGGCCATGACAGCCCGGAAAGCGGCGCCGACGAGCTGAATCAGCCCGACTGGCTGGGCGAGCAGTTCCGCAGTTGGCGTGCCCGGCTCAGCCTTCCTCAGCTCGGACTGCCGCGGCTGCCGTTGAGCCTGCCCGAGCTCCAGTGGAGCCGGCGACACTGGCTGGGCGCGGCCGCCGTGACCGCCGCGCTGG
>NZ_LFEK01000093.1 GCF_001039265.1 Synechococcus sp. GFB01
CCGTAGCTGCGGGCGGCGTTCCAGCTGAGCTCCCAGATGCTCTCCACGTCCTGCAGATACATCGCCAGGCGCTCGAGGCCATAGGTGATCTCGATCGACACCGGCCGGCAGTCGATACCGCCGCACTGCTGGAAATAGGTGAACTGGGTCACCTCCATGCCGTCGAGCCACACCTCCCAGCCCACGCCCCAGGCGCCGAGGGTGGGCGATTCCCAGTTGTCCTCCACGAAGCGGATGTCGTGGTCGGCGGCGCGGATGCCCAGGGCCTCGAGCGAGGCCAGGTAGGTCTCCTGGATGCCCTCGGGGCTCGGTTTGATCAGCACCTGGTACTGGAAGTAGTGCTGCGCCCGGTTGGGGTTGTCGCCGTAGCGGCCGTCGGTGGGGCGGCGGCAGGGCTCCGGATAGGCCACCGCCCACGGCTCCGGACCGATCGCCCGCAGCACCGTGTGGGGGCTCATCGTGCCGGCGCCCTTCTCGGTGTCGTAGGGCTGCAGGATCAGGCAGCCCCGCTCCGCCCAGAACCGGTTCAGGGTGCTGATGATGTCCTGGAAGTGCACGGGCGGGCCAGAGGGTGCGCAGCGCTCGATTGTCGCTGCCGGCTGGCGTCAGTCTGAAGGCGGGCTGCTAGGCCAGCAGCTCGAGCAGACCCATCAGCCCGCCGCCGAGGGGGCGATGGCGGGCCCGTGCGAACCCGGCCAAGCGCGCCAGCCGCTCCTGGTCCGCCCCGGTGGGAAAACGCCGCAGGCTCTCCTCCAGATAGGCGTAGTGGTCGCGCAGGCCGGCGGCGGCGGCGGTCGGCACCACCACGTGGCGCAGCGCCAGGCAGCTGCACGGTGGCGACGACCCGAGCGGGGGGCCGGCGGCCGGATCGGGGCGGTTGAAGTCGAGCACGGCGGCGCGACCGCCAGCACGCAGCAGGCGCCGCAGCTCGGCCAGACCGGCGCCGGGGTCGCTTAGATTGCGCAGGCCGTAGGCGATCACGGCGCCATCGGCCCAGCCCTCGGCCAGCCCGGTCGCCAAGGCATCGGCCTGGCGCCACTGCAGCGGAAGCCAGGGGCGGGCGGCGGCGCGGCGGGCCGCCACGGCCAGCGGGGCGGCGGCGGCATCGAGCCCGAGCACCAGGCCACCGGGGCGCACCTTCTCCGCCAGCACCAGGGCCAGATCACCGGTGCCGCAGCAGAGATCGAGCAGGCGCTGGCCGGCGCGGGGCCGCAGCCAGGCGATCGCCTGACGTTTCCAGACGCGGTGCAGACCCAGGCTCAGCAGATCGTTGAGCTGGTCGTAGCGGGGTGCGATCTGGTCGAACAGCTGGGAGACGGCGACGGGGTCGCCGGGCCTAAAGCTGCCCATCCCAGGGCAGCACGATCGAATCGAGCTCACGCCGGCGGGATCGGGGGCCTGGAGCATCGCACCGGCCACCGTGCGGTCCGGACCGGTGAGGGTGAGCACCATCACGGTGGCCAGTCCCACGGCGGCCGAGCACACCATGCAGCCGGCGAGCATCAGCGAGAACTCCTGGCGGTCGGTGGCCGCCTGCATGAGCTGCAGGGCCCAGGCCACCAGGGCCACCACGGCCAGCACCATCAGCAGGGCGAGCGCCGTGAACATCGGGGTGGGCAGACCGAACAGGACTGTCACAAGGCTGGGGAGGCGGCGACGGTGTGGGCTGGACGGGGTGGGGGGAGGGGAAGCGGCGGGCACCGCCGCGGTGAGCGACAACGATCGGTTGAAACCAAGTGTAAAGAGGCTTAACAGGCTGCCGCGAGGGGCCGGATCGGCAAGCCGCGGCGCAGCAGATCGGTCTTGATCTGCTCCACGGTGAGCACTCCGTCGTGCAGCAGGGAGGCCAGCAGTGCCGCCGCGGCATGACCGCCGGCCGGGCCGCCATCGAGGGCCTCGGCGATGTGATCGATGCAGCCGGCGCCGCCGGAGGCGATCACCGGCACCTCCACCGCATCGGCCACCGCTCGGGTGAGCTCCAGGTCGTAGCCGGCCTGGGTGCCGTCGCCATCCATCGAGGTGAGCAGGATCTCGCCGGCCCCCAGCTCCACCACCTGCCGGGCCCAGGCCACCGCGTCGAGGCCGGTGTTCTCGCGACCGCCCTTCACATACACATCCCAGCCCGGCGCGGCCGCCTCGCGGCGGCGGGCGTCGATGGCCACCACGATGCACTGGCAGCCGAAGCGTTCAGCCCCGCGGGCCACCAGCTGCGGATCCCGCACGGCGCTGGAATTGAGGCTTACCTTGTCGGCACCGGCGCGCAGCAGCTCCGTGATGCCCTCCACCGTGCTGATGCCGCCCCCCACCGTGAACGGGATCGTCACGGCCTCGGCGGTGCGGCGCACAAGATCCACCAGGGTGGCGCGGCCCTGGTGACTGGCCGCGATGTCGAGAAACACCAGCTCATCGGCGCCGGCCTCGCTGTAGCGGCAGGCCAGCTCCACCGGGTCGCCGGCATCGCGCAGGCCCACGAAGTTCACCCCCTTCACCACCCGACCCTCGGCCACGTCGAGGCAGGGAATGATCCGCTTGGCGACCATGGCGAGGCGAGACGAGGCGAGGGCAGGACTGGCGGGGAAGGGGGCTGGCTCGCTGTTAGCGTTGCGCCACTTTTCAGTCGCGCCGGCCATGTCCCAGGCTGCCACGATCAACGTCGGATCCAAGGTTCGGATCACGCGGGTGCGGGATCGGATCCCCGCCGAGATGATCGAGGCGCTCAAGGCCGATCCCACCGGCACGGTCACCGGCTTCCGCACCGTGGATGGCCAGGGCATCGGCGTGGTGGTGCAGCTGAGCAACGGCAGCCAGGTGTGGTTCTTCGATGACGAGATCTCCGCTGCCTGATCGCCTTGGCTGACGACGCGCCCGACACAGCCCCGCCCGTGAGCGCCAGTCCCAATCCGGAGGCCGCCAACGGATCGGCCGCCCGCCAGCTGCTGGGCATGAAAGGGGCCGCCGGCAGCAGCAACATCTGGAAGATCCGGCTGCAGCTGATGAAGCCGGTCACCTGGATCCCCCTGATCTGGGGGGTGCTGTGCGGCGCCGCCGCCTCGGGCAACTTCCACTGGACCCTGCCGGAGGTGGGCGCCTCGATCGCCTGCATGGTGATGAGCGGTCCCCTGCTGGCCGGCTACACGCAGACGATCAACGACTACTACGACCGCGAGATCGACGCGATCAACGAGCCCTACCGGCCGATCCCCTCGGGCGCCATCCCCCTGGCGCAGGTGAAGCTGCAGATCTGGGTGCTGCTGCTGGCGGGCCTGGCGGTGGCCTGGGGCCTGGATCGCTGGGCCGGCCACACCACGCCGGTGCTGCTGCTGCTGGCCCTGGGCGGCTCGCTGGTGAGCTTCATCTATTCAGCGCCGCCGCTGAAGCTCAAGCAGAACGGCTGGCTCGGCAACTACGCCCTGGGCGCCAGCTACATCGCCCTGNCCTGGTGGGCCGGCCAGGCCCTGTTCGGCCAGCTCACCTGGACCACCGCGATCCTCACCCTGGCCTACTCCCTGGCGGGGCTCGGCATCGCCGTGGTGAACGACTTCAAGAGCGTGGAAGGCGACCGGGCCCTGGGCCTGCAGTCGCTGCCGGTGGTGTTCGGGATCGAGCGGGCCAGCTGGATCAGCGCCGCCATGATCGATGTGTTCCAGCTCGCCATGGTGGCGGTGCTGATCACCATCGGGCAGCATCGGGCCGCGGTGCTGCTGGTGCTGTTGATCATTCCCCAGATCACCNTTCAGGACATCTGGCTGCTGCGCGATCCGGTGGCCNTCGATGTGAAGTACCAGGNCAGCGNCCAGCCCTTCCTGGTGCTCGGCATGCTGGTGACGGNCCTGGCGATCGGCCACAGTGCCCTGGTGACCTGATGTGAGCCGCGCCGCCACACCGGTTGCGCCCGCCTCCAGGGCTCCGCGTCGCCCCCAGCCGGTGCGCGGCAGCCTTGTGCGAGCTGGCCTTCTGGCTGCCGCCATCGGCAGCGGCGTGGCGCTCGGCCAGGCCGCGCTGGTGGCGGGCATCGATTCCCTGCTGCCCGATGCCCGCGGCATCAGCGCCTTCAACCGCCCCGGCACGCTCACGATCCTCTCGGCCGATGGGCAGGTGGTGCAGAAGATCGGGCCGGCCACCCGCGAGAAACTGAGCAGCAACGCGGTGCCGCCGCTGGTGGAGCAGGCCTTCATCGCCGCGGAGGACCGCCGCTTCTACCAGCACGGCGGCATCGACCCGGCGGGGATCGCCCGCGCCCTGGTGCGCAACCTCACCGAGCGCTCGGTGCAGGAGGGCGCCAGCACGATCACCCAGCAGCTGGCCCGCACGGTGTTTCTCAGCCAGGATCAGACCCTGATGCGCAAGCTCAAGGAAGCGGCGCTGGCGGGGAAGCTGGAGCGCCAGCTCACCAAGCAGCAGATCCTCGCCGAGTATCTCAATGTGGTGTATCTGGGCTCGAGCGCCTATGGCGTGGCCGATGCCGCCTGGATCTACTTCTCCAAGACTCCCGATCAGCTGACCCTGCCGGAGGCTGCCCTGATCGCGGGTCTGCCGCCGGCCCCTTCGGTGTATTCACCCCTGGTGAATCCCGACCTGGCCCTGCAACGGCGCCAGGTGGTGCTGCGGCGCATGGAGGAGGCGGGCTTCATCGGCGCGGCTCAGCGTGAGGCCGCCGAGGCCGCCCCCCTCGCGCTCAAGCCGGCCGAACCGAAGTACTGGGTGAGCCGGGCGCCCTACTTCAGCAGCTGGGTGCAGCAGGAGCTGCCGCGGGTGCTGAGCAAGGAGCAGCTGGAGGTGGGGGCCTCACCGTGCGCAGCAGCCTCAACCTGGCCTGGCAGGACCAGGCCCAGAAGGCGATCGATGCCTACACGCCCGGCGCCATGGAGGGGGCCCTGGTGGCGATGGAGCCCGGCACCGGCCTGGTGCGGGCGATGGTGGGCGGCAACGACTTCAACAGAAGCCAGTTCAACCGCGCGGTGCAGGCGCTGCGCTCGCCGGGCTCCACCTTCAAGCTGTTCGTCTATCTCACCGCCCTGAAGGAGGGGATGCTGCCGGAGCGGATCGTGCGCGATTCGGCCCGCTGCTTCCGCGGCTACTGCCCCAGGAACTTCGGCAACCGCTACTACGGCAGCGTCACCCTGGCGCGCGCCCTGCAGAACTCGCTCAACGTGGTGGCGGTGGGGCTGCTGCAGGAGCTGGGCTTCGACAAGGTGATCGCC
>NZ_LFEK01000094.1 GCF_001039265.1 Synechococcus sp. GFB01
CGATGCGCGCCCATTGTGGATGCCTTGCCGCTCCCGTCAGGTGCCGTCCCGGGGGAGGAGACTGGCCCCGTTCTCCAGTGCCAGTGAACCGGCGCCCATGGCCCTGCACGCGTTGCTCTGGGACGTGGACGGCACGCTGGCGGAGACCGAGCGTGACGGTCATCGCCGCGCCTTCAACCGCGCCTTCAACCGCGCCTTCGCCGAGGCCGGTCTGCCGCTGCACTGGGATGCCGACGCCTACGGCTCCTGGCTGGGCATCAGCGGCGGGGCCGAACGCATCCGGGCAGCCTTGCAGCAGCACGAGGGACCGAGCCGTCCCCGGAGCGGGTGACGGCTCTGCAGGCGGCCAAGCAGCGGCACTACGCCGCGCTGATGGGGGCGGGAGACCTCCGCCTGCGCCCCGGTGTGACGGACCTGATCCGTGAGGCGTCGGCTGCGGGCTGGAGCAGGTGATCGTGACCACCAGCGGCCGCCCGGCCGTGGAGGCCCTCATGGGCCGTTTGCTGGGCGGCCTGGCCGATGCCTTCGGCTTCTGGGTCTGCGGTGAGGATGTGCGCCGCAAGAAGCCCGACCCCGAGGCCTATCTCCAGGCTCTGGAGCGGCTGGGCCGCCGCCCCGATCAGGTGATCTGCCTGGAGGATTCCCCGGCGGGCCTGGCTGCGGCCACCGCCGCCGGTCTGCCCTGCCTGGTCAGCCTCAGCCACTACGCCAGCCGAGAGGATCCGGAGTCATTCCGCGCTGCCCGCGCCGTGGTCAGCCGAACTTGGCCCCCGCTGCAGCGTGGTGCGCGGCCCGGCTTGTCAGCCAGGGCGGATCACGCTCTCCTATCTGGAACGCCTGCTCTGATCCCCTGACCCTGCAGCACACCCGCTTCAAGCGCCTCAGCGACCAGGTCGGTCTGCTGCTTCTGGGCGTGCTGCGCGGCAACTGGCGGTATCGCAGCGCCGTGTTGCTGGCCCTGCTGGTCGGCTTCTACCTGGGGGGCAATCTCACCAGCTTCGTGCTGATGCGCTTCCCCGGCGGCGACCGCTGCTGGTGCTCAGCCTGGTGGTGCTGCTCGAACTGGTGGTGCGGGTGAGGGGCCGCTGGCTGCGGGGTGATCCCGGTCCGGGATGGTTGATCGCCGACAACCTGCGCATCGGGTTTGTGTATTCGATCGTGCTCGAAGCCTTCAAGCTGGGGACCTGATGGCTCCCCCTTCGCTTCCGGAACCGCGGCTCGACCCGACGCTGCTGCAGGGTTTCGTGCTGCCGCTGCTGGCCAGCCTGGAAGGGCTGSCGCCTCGGGGCAGCGCGGGGTGGTGGCTCTCAACGGACCGGTGGGAGCCGGCAAGACGACGCTGTGCCGTGAGCTGGAGCGGCGGGCTGCCGAACGGGGCTTCCGTCTGGCCGTGGCCTCGATCGATGATCTCTATCTCCCCTGGGAGGAGCGTCAGCGCCGTCTGGCCGGTAACCCCTTCGGCGTCAGCCGCGTCCCGCCCGGGAGCCACGACGTCGCCCTGTTGCTGCGGAACCTGGAGCGGTGGCGCCGTCACGGCGTCCTGGTGCTGCCCCGCTTTGACAAGACCCTGCGGGATGGACAGGGGGACCGGTGCAGCGAACAGGCTCTGCAGGCGGATGTGCTGTTGCTCGAGGGCTGGCTGATGGGTTGCCGCCCTCTGGGGGAGGAACTTCTGGCGGCCCTCGAGACTGGCCCGGCCTGCCAGGTGGGTTCTCTGGCCGAAGATCTGGCGGGGCTCACGCCGGAGGAGATCCGCTGGTTGCCCCACTGGGACAGGGCCCTGGCGGCCTATGTGCCGCTCTGGAACCTCTGCCGGGGGCTCTGGCTGTTGTGGCCGAACGACTGGCGCCTGGCCCGTCGCTGGCGATTTCAGGCCGAGGCTCGGCAGCGCCGCTGCGGCGGCGCCTGGCTGGCCCCGGCAGCCCTGGAGCAGCTGGTGCGATCCAGCCTCTGCAGTCTGCCGCCAGCGCTCTACCAGGAACCCCTGGTGACCGGGGCTTCAGGCCTTGCCCGGCTCGATGGCCGGCGGCGCTGCCTTGCGCCGCATGGTCCGGAGGTCGGGTCGCCGATGGCCGCTGCGGATCAGCTCTCCGCGGCCTCGTCNGCATCGGTGGGATAGACGAAGCCCTGAGCGCGCCCGCTCAGCACGGCCTTGCCGATCGACAGCGCCTTCTGGGCGGCCACGGCCGCCTTGGATTTCCATTGGGCATGGCGCTGATTGCGCTTGCCCTTGGAGGTTTTCTTCTTGGGAACAGCCATCCCCGATCTCGTGCCGCCAAACGATGATCTTCCGCTGTCGCCTGGCCTTTCGTCAAATCGCTAAGCTCCAGCCAGAGGCGGATTCCAGTGAGCGAGAGCCTTTCTCCGGCCAGTGAGGCCCGCGGCGTTGAACCTGCCGCCCGGAATCCCCGCAGCCCCTGGCACGCCAGCACACCCGCCGCCCCCTCCTACAGCCAGCTGATGGCCGATCTCCGGGCCGGGCGGGTCAAGGAGCTGGAGTTGTCGCTGCAGCAGCGCGAGGTGCTCGTGCGCTACCGGGATGGCCGGGAGGCCCGCGTGCCCGTGTTCAGCAATGATCAGCTGCTGCTGCGCACGGCCGAGACAGCCCGGGTGCCGCTGGCGGTGCGTGACGATCGCGCCGAGGCCGCCATGGCCGGGCTGGTGTCCAACGGCCTGCTGGTGCTGATCCTGCTGGCCGGTCTCGCCCTGCTGCTGCGGCGTTCGGCCCAGGTGGCCAACCGCACCCTCGGTTTCGGCAGCAGCCGACCGCGCCTGCAGCCCGAGGGCGGCGTGACGGTGCGTTTCGAGGATGTGGCCGGCATCGCCGAGGCCAAGGAGGAGCTTCAGGAGGTGGTCACCTTCCTGAAGAGTCCGGAACGCTTCACGGCGATCGGAGCCCGCATTCCCAAGGGTGTGCTGCTGGTGGGCCCTCCCGGCACGGGCAAGACGCTGCTCGCCAAGGCGATCGCCGGCGAGGCCGGCGTGCCGTTCTTCTCGATCGCCGCCTCCGAGTTCGTGGAGATGTTCGTGGGGGTCGGTGCCAGCCGCGTGCGCGATCTGTTCGCCAAGGCCAAGGCCAAGGCGCCGTGCATCATCTTCATCGACGAGATCGACGCCGTCGGCCGCCAGCGTGGGGCGGGAATCGGCGGCGGCAACGACGAGCGCGAGCAGACCCTCAACCAGCTGCTCACCGAGATGGACGGGTTCGAGCCGAATTCCGGGGTCATCCTGCTGGCTGCCACCAACCGACCCGATGTGCTGGATGCGGCCCTGATGCGCCCCGGCCGCTTCGATCGCCGCATCCAGGTGGATCTGCCTGATCGGAGGGGGCGGGAGGAGATCCTGGCGGTGCACGCCCGCAGCCGGCCGCTCGATCCGGCCGTCTCCCTGGCCGACTGGGCCAGCCGCACTCCGGGCTTTTCGGGTGCCGATCTGGCCAACCTGCTCAACGAGGCCGCCATCCTCACCGCTCGGCGCCAGCAGGGTTCGATCGATGAGCGTGCTCTCTCCGATGCCCTCGAGCGCATCACCATGGGCCTGTCCGTGGCCCCGCTGCAGGACTCGGCCAAGAAGCGACTGATCGCCTATCACGAGGTGGGCCACGCGCTGCAGACCTGCCTGGTGCCCCATGCCGACCAGCTCGACAAGGTCACCCTGCTGCCCCGAGCCGGCGGTGTCNGGGGCTTCGCCCGCACGATGCCCGACGAGGAGATCCTCGATTCCGGTCTGATCAGCAAGGCCTACCTGCAGGCGAGGCTGGTGGTGGCCATGGGCGGCCGGGCCGCCGAGCTGGTGGTCTTCGGTCCCAGCGAGATCACCCANGGCGCGGCCGGTGATCTGGAGCTGGTCAGCCGGATCGCCCGCGAGATGGTCACGCGCTACGGCTTCTCCAGCCTCGGCCCGGTGGCCCTGGAAGGCGAGGGGGCCGAGGTGTTCCTCGGACGTGACTGGCTCCGCCCCCAGCACCCCTACTCCCAGGACACCGGCAGCCGCATCGATCTGCAGGTGCGGCAACTGGCCCGCCAGGCTCTGGATCAGGCCGTGGCGCTGCTGGCTCCCCGCCGGGTTCTGATCGATGCCCTGGTGGAGCGGCTGATCGCCGAGGAGACGATCGATGGGGCCAGCTTCCGGGCCACCGTGGCCCGCTTCGAGGACGAGGCAGCCGCGACGGCGCCGGAAGCCCTTGCCGTGACCCCCTGATCGGTTCAGGTGAAGCGGATGTCGAGGCTGCGCAGGTAGGTGTGCAGACCGGCGTCCTGGATCGGCAACAGCAGGGCATCCTGGCCACTCTCGTTCACATGGCTATGCCAGTGGCCCGGTGGCGTCACGAAGGCGGCACCGGGTTCCCACTCCATCCGCACCGGGTTGCGGATCGTGCCGTCCGGGTTCAGCTCGGTGCCTGAGAGGGTCGCGCAGCCCGGGGCGCAGTCGATCACCAGATCCAGGGCCACCGACTGATGCCGGTGGGGTGGTTGCACGGCGCCGGCCGGAACGAGGCCATACATCGCCCAGAGGGTGTGGGTCACGGTGCGGCTGGCCGGCAGATCGGCATTGGCCAGCAGGAGGCTGAGGCGGTTGCTGCGGGCACTGGTTGGATCCGTCGCCAGGGCCGCCAGTTCACGGCGCAACCACTCACCCGGGTAATGGGTCGCCTCGAAGCGGGGGCGATCGGCGCTCACTCCCAGGTGGCTGAGCAGGGGGCCGTCGTGCACCCAGTAGAGAACACTCTCCTCGGCGGCATCGAGCTCGGCGGCCTTGCCGGCGGGCAGCACGAACAGATCTCCCTGGCGCCAGTCCTGGCTGAATTCCCTGCTCAGGGTCGTGGCGGGCTGACGGCAGTTCCCGGCCCCCTTCCAGACATAGAAGAGAGAACTGGTGGCATTGGCTCCGGCGCTGATCGATTCACCGGCGAGAATCCGCACGAAGTTGGCACTCAGTGCCGGGCTCGTGGCCGGTCCCTGGCAGCCCAGTTCCCGGCTGAGGTCTAGGGGCAGGATCGCGCTCGGCCCGCGGGCATGGAGATCGGGTCCCCAGCGTCCCTCCGGGATCGGCTCCGTCAGACCGTGGCGAATCGGGTTGGCGGCCTGCCGGTAATCGAACAGCTGAGCCTTGCTGGTGGCGCGGCTGGGGCTTCTGGGAGTACGGGTCATGGCTCGAGCCAC
>NZ_LFEK01000095.1 GCF_001039265.1 Synechococcus sp. GFB01
CCGGATGCATCGGCTGCGGCCGCCCGGCGCAGCGGCGAGCTCGCTGCGGTGCAGCAGCAGCTGCAGCGGCCCGGCCTGGCGCTGGCCCTGGTGGGCCGGGAACTGCCGCCACCCACGCTGCAGGAGCCGCTGGCGGCGGCCCTGCGCAACCGCTGGCCCCTGCGGCTGCACTGGGGCCAGCCCCTGCCCGGCTGGGATCCCCGGCGCGACTGGCCGCGGCTGTTCGCCGGCAGCGAGCTGCTCCTCTATCACCTGCGCTGGCCCCTCTCGGCCGCCGATCTGCGTTGGCTGCAGGCCGTTCCCGAGGGTCTGCCCACCTGGCTGCTGATCCAGGGGGCCGAGAGCCACGATCCCGCCCTGGTGCGCCAGGAGCTGAGCGACCTGCTGGCGGGTTCGCCGAGCTGTCCGCCGCTGCTCTGGGATGGCGAGGCCGCCAGCCTGGCGGCCTGTCTGGCACCTCTGGCGGATCAGCTCAGCCGCGAGGGGTCCGGACTGCGGCAGGCCGGGCAGCTGCGGGCGCTCAGCAGCCTGCATGGTCGCTGGCAGGCCGAGCTCGAGATCCTGCGCCGGCGCGCCTTCCAGCGGCTTCAGCAGCGCACCCAGTGGCTGGTGGCCGGCGGCGTGGTGGCCTCCCCGGTGCTGAGCCTGGATCTGCTGGTGGTGGCGGTGGCCAATGGTCTGATGCTGCGCGAGATGGCCAGGCTCTGGGACTGCCCCTGGAGCGCCGAACAGCTTCAGGCTGCCGCTGCGGAGCTCGCCCGCGCGGCCCTGGCTTTCGGAGTGGTCGACTGGAGCAGCCAGGCCCTGGCGGGATTGGCCCGCTGGCATGGCGCCACCTGGCTGGTGGGCAGTGCCGTGCAGGCGCTCAGCGCCGCCTATCTCACCCGGGTGGTGGGGCGTGCCATGGCGGATCTGCTGGCCCGTTCGGCGGGGTGGCGAGCCGGATCTGGAGCGCATCAAGCGGGAGGCCCCGCTGGTGGTGGCCGCCGCCGCCGAGGCGGAGAAGCTCGACTGGGGTGCCTTTCTGCAACAGGGGCGGCAGTGGCTGTCGGGATCCGATGCAACGCCATCGAGCGCTCCCGTGTAACGGACTGTTGAGCAAGTCGCTGCTTCCTTGACGATCCGTTGCGAAATGCTTCGCCTCCTGCGGGTCGGCCTAGCTTTCTACTGATGTCCGATTGGAAAGAGATTTCCCTTCGGATCTCGTCCACCCGTTCTCTTCTTCCATGACCACTGCTCTTCGCAGCGGCCGTTCCACCAGCTGGGAGTCCTTCTGCCAGTGGGTCACCTCCACCAACAACCGCATCTATGTGGGTTGGTTCGGGGTGCTGATGATTCCCTGTCTGCTGGCCGCCACGATCTGCTTCATCGTGGCCTTCATCGCCGCTCCTCCCGTCGACATCGACGGCATCCGTGAGCCCGTTGCCGGCTCGTTCATCTACGGCAACAACATCATCTCCGGCGCTGTTGTGCCTTCCAGCAACGCCATCGGTCTGCACTTCTATCCCATCTGGGAAGCCGCCAGCCTCGACGAGTGGCTGTACAACGGCGGTCCTTACCAGCTGGTGGTCTTCCACTTCCTGATCGGCATCTCCGNCTACATGGGTCGCCAGTGGGAGCTCTCCTACCGGCTCGGCATGCGCCCCTGGATCTGCGTGGCCTACAGCGCTCCGCTCTCGGCCGCCTTCGCCGTGTTCCTGATCTATCCCTTCGGTCAAGGCTCCTTCTCCGACGGCATGCCCCTCGGCATCAGCGGCACCTTCAACTTCATGCTGGTGTTCCAGGCTGAGCACAACATCCTGATGCACCCCTTCCATATGCTGGGTGTGGCCGGTGTGTTCGGCGGCAGCCTGTTCTCCGCCATGCACGGCTCGCTGGTCACCAGCTCGCTGGTGCGTGAGACCACCGAAACCGAGAGCCAGAACTACGGCTACAAGTTCGGCCAAGAGGAAGAGACCTACAACATCGTGGCTGCCCACGGTTACTTCGGTCGCCTGATCTTCCAGTACGCCAGCTTCAACAACAGCCGCAGCCTGCACTTCTTCTTGGCTGCCTGGCCGGTGGTGGGCATCTGGTTCACCTCCATGGGCATCAGCACCATGGCGTTCAACCTGAACGGCTTCAACTTCAACCAGTCGATCCTGGATTCCCAGGGCAAGGTGATCAACACCTGGGCAGACGTGCTGAACCGCGCCAACCTGGGCATGGAAGTGATGCACGAGCGCAACGCTCACAACTTCCCGCTCGACCTGGCGGCTGTCGAAGCCACCCCCGTAGCTCTGACCGCCCCCTCGATTGGCTGAGGCCCATCAGCCCGGCTGAGGCCGAACGGCCTGCCGAAGACCGAGAGCCCGGGAGCTCTCCTGCATCGAGCCCCCGCCCTGGCGGGGGCTTTTCCATGGCCGCCGATCGACTGCCGGGTCAGCGTGGCTGCAGTCGGCTCCATAGGATTTCCGCTGCCCCTGCGTGATGTCTTGCCCTCCGCGTGGCGTCGACTCCTCTCCCCCCTGCTGCTGGCCCTGCTGATCGGCTGCAGCCCTGATCGGCGTCCGCGGGCGGGGCCCACGGCCGCACGCCCCCTGGTGCTCACCACCTTCACGGTGCTGGCCGACATGGCCCGCAACGTGGCGGGCGATCGCCTGGAGGTGCGCTCGATCACCCGCCTGGGGGCCGAGATCCATGGCTATGAACCCACCCCCAGCGACATCGAGGCGGCCCAGGGTGCCGATCTGATCGTGGAGAACGGCCTGGGGCTCGAGCGCTGGGCCGAGCGCTTCGTCCGCTCTGTCGGTGACGTGCCGACCGTCACCCTCGCCGATGGCATCACCCCCCTGCTGATCGAGGGGGATGCCTATGCCGGCAAGCCCAATCCGCACGCCTGGATGTCGCCGCGCCGCGCCCAGCGGTATGTGGATCGGCTGGTTGACGCTTTCGCCGAACTCGATCCCGCTGGCTCAGCCACCTACAGGGCCAACGGCGAGGCCTACAAGCGCCAGCTCGGCCAGCTGGATGCCGAGCTGCGCACTGCCCTGGAGGCTGTGCCGCCGCGGCAGAGGCTGCTGGTGAGCTGCGAGGGGGCCTTTTCCTACCTGGCGCGTGACTACGGGCTGGAGGAGGCCTATCTGTGGCAGGTGAACGCCGAATCCCAGGTCACCCCTCGCCGGATGGCCCGCCTGATCGACACCGTGAAGCAGCGGCAGGTACCGGCGGTGTTCTGCGAGAGCACCGTGAGCAACAAGTCCCAGCTGGAGGTCGCCCGGGCGGCCGGCAGTCGCTACGGCGGTACGTTCTTCGTGGACTCTCTCTCGGGACCCTCCGGCCCTGCCCCCAGCTTGCTTGCTCTGCAGCGCCACAACGTGAGCCTGATCGTGCGGGGCCTGGGCCCCGCAGGTGAGAGCCGGTGAACCGCATCGAAGTCGACCAGCTCTGCGTTGACTACAACGGGGTGGTCGCCCTCCACGACGCCACGCTGAGCCTGCCGGCCGGATGCATCTGCGGCCTGGTGGGCATGAACGGGGCGGGCAAATCCACCCTGTTCAAGGCGCTCACGGGCTTCGTGCGGCCCTCGCGCGGGCGAATCCGGATCAACGGCGTGCCGGTGCTGCGGGCCCAGCGGGATCAGGCGGTGGCCTATGTGCCCCAGAACGAGGGGATCGACAGCAGCTTTCCGATCTCCGTGTGGGAGGTGGTGATGATGGGGCGCTACGGCTCGATGAATCTGCTGCGGCTGCCGCGGGCTTCCGATCGTCTGGCCGTGCGTGAGGCCCTGCAGCGGGTCGATCTGCTCGATCTGCGCGACCGTCCCATCGGCGCCCTCTCCGGGGGCCAGCGCAAGCGCACCTTCATCGCCCGCGCCATCGCTCAGCGGGCTTCGGTGCTGCTGCTCGATGAGCCCTTCAACGGCGTCGACGTGCGCACCGAGAAGCTGATGGCCGAGCTGTTCCTGCAGTTCCGCCAGGAGGGCCGCACCATCCTGATCTCCACCCACGACCTCAGCCACGTGCGCGACTTCTGCGATCTGGTGGTGCTGATCAACAAGACCGTGCTGGCCTACGGCGAGACCTCCGAGGTGTTCACCCCCGAGAACCTGGCCCTCACCTTCGGCGGTCTGCCCCCGAGCTGCTCAGTGCTCCAGCCACCTCCATCGAGAGCGAGCCATGAATCTGCTTCTGGAACCCCTGAGCCACGACTTCATGGTGCGCGCGCTGCTGGTCAGCGCCCTGGTGGGCAGCGTCTGCGGCCTGCTCTCCTGCTACATGACCCTCAAGGGCTGGGCTCTGATGGGCGATGCCGTGAGCCACGCGGTGATGCCCGGCGTGGTGCTGGCCTACGCCCTGGGGCTGCCCTTCTCGCTGGGAGCCTTCGTGTTCGGTGTGGGCTCGGTGGCCCTGATCGGCTTTGTGAAGCAGAAGTCGCGCATCAAGGAAGACACCGTGATCGGCCTGGTGTTCACGGGATTCTTCGCCCTGGGCCTGGTGCTGGTCTCGAAGGTGCGCAGCAACATCGACCTCACCCACATCTTGTTCGGCAACGTGCTCGGCATCTCCGGTGACGACATCCGCCAGACGCTGCTGATCTCGCTTCTGGTGGTGGTCGTGCTGCTGGTGCTGCGGCGCGACCTGCTGCTGTTCTGCTTCGATCCCACCCACGCCCGCTCGATCGGCATCAACACCGGCCTGCTGCACTACACCCTGCTCTCGGCCCTTTCCCTGGCGGCGGTGGTCGGTCTGCAGACCGTGGGCATCATCCTGGTGGTGGGCGATGCTGGTGACCCCGGGGGGCCACCGCCTATCTGGCTCACCGACCGCTTCGACCGCCATGACTCTGCTGGCCATCGCCAGCCAGCGTGCTCTCCAGCGTGCTGGGCATCACC
>NZ_LFEK01000096.1 GCF_001039265.1 Synechococcus sp. GFB01
CCTGGCATGCCGATCGGTCTGATCGAGCAGCGCTTGCGTGAAGACCTGGCCAACAATCTCAGGGGGGTGCAGATGGAGGCGCAGCGGCGGGCAGGCCTGATCTGACCGGTGACCGATCGGCGTGCGAGCGCAGAGGGTAATGCCGCAGTGCAGGCTGCGAGATGCGGCAGAACCGAGGGTTGGATTCTGAGCAGGCTTCGTGAGCGTTCCGGCAAGGGTGCGGAATGGTGTGCGGATCCACAACACGGTGAATCAACTCGAAGAGTCCAAACCTTCGGTTTGTTGTTGATACCCCCAAGGGGATTCGAACCCCTGTCGCCTCCGTGAAAGGGAGGTGTCCTAGGCCTCTAGACGATGGGGGCGAGGCCACAACCGCACCGGCCTTATGGGGCCCCTGCGCTGCTCGATGGACGCTACGGGCCGGGGTGTCCCTTCGTCAAGGCGGGCTGCATCTGACCGCTCCACACCGGCACGGTGAAGTGGAAGCAGGCCCCCTCGCCAGGCTCCGACACCACCCAGATGCGTCCGCCGTGCACTTCGGCGATGCGGCGACAGACCGACAGCCCGACCCCGTAGCCGGGTGCACTGGCGGATGTCTGGGGCAGACGCACCCGGTCGAGAAAGATCCGCTGCTGCTCCTCGCTGGGGATGCCGGGGCCGCTGTCGCAGATGCTCACCTGCACCCAATGGCTGGTGCGGTGCAGCAGGGTGAGACTGACCCGGCCGCCCTCCGGGGTGAACTTCAGGGCGTTCTCCAGCAGGTTGAGAAACACCTGCCGCATGCGCCGCTGATCGGCGTACACATCGGGCAGGTCGGCCGGGATATCGGTGATCAGCTCGAGCTGGCGGCCGATCCAGAGCTTCTCCAGTTCGAGGATCGCCTCGGCGGCCACCTTGCCGAGGTCCAGCCGCTGGGGGTTGAAGAGGGCTTCCCAGCGGGTGGTTCCCACCTCCAGCAGATCCTTGGAGAGCTCCTGGATGTCGTCGAGGCGCCGCTTCAGCACGTCGAGAAAGCGCCGCACGTCGATCTGGCCGAGCTCGTGGCTCTGCAGGGCCAGCTTGGCGGCGGTGAGGGGCGTGCGCAGTTCGTGGGCCACCATGCGCAGCAGCCGCTCCTGCACCCCCAGCCGTTCGATCAGCGTCTCGTTCTCCTGGCGCAGCACCAGCAGCTGGTCCTCGAGCTGCAGTTNCCGTCGGGTGCGGCTGCCATCGGTCTCGGCGGGCCGCAGGCTCAGCCCCAGACTGGTGACCACCTCCATCTGCTGCCAGCGGGGCAGCCAGCTGCGCAGCTTCTGGCTGATCGAGCTGCCGGCGATCACCTGGCGAGGCGGCGGATCGAGCTTGACCAGAGCCGGTGTGGCCACCAGCCGATGCAGTTCGAGCAACTCCGGCTGGCGGGCAGGATCGGCCACCTCCAGACTCACATCGAAGCCGCAGTCCTCGCTGTTGAGAAACTGCAGCAGTCCTCGCAGATCGCTGCCGGCCAGATGCTGTGGGGCTGCCACCAGCAGCAGCTTCAGGGGCTGGCGGGCGGGCGGTGGGGCCGGGGTGGGAGCGACGGAGGCGGTCACACGCTCACCCTATGGACTTCCGGACGATCCGGCCCGTCCTGGCTATGACGGTGGTGTTGCTGCAACGGGCGGGGCACCGCCTGCGGGAGGCCGCCTTGGCTGCACCAGAGCATCTGCCCCAGTCCCTGGTGAGCCGTGTGATTCCCAGCCGGATCCAGCTCGACAGCAGCCTGCGTCGCTGGTTTGCACGCAACCTCGGGTTGTGGCGCTCGCGCCGGCTCTATTTCTTCGCCGATGGCGAGGCGCTCCGGGTCGACATGATGCTGCGGGTCGAGGCCTTCTCCGAACCGGTGGAAGGGGAGTCGGCCTACCGCTTCACCTGGTGGCCCGAAAACGACTTCGAGTTCTTCGAGCGACATCCACGTTTCGTGCCCACCGGCACCATGGAGGCCTACCTGTGCGGGCATCAGCTGCGTCGCAGCCGCGGCTACCTCTGCGGCAGCCCCACCAAGAGCCAGATCCGCCAGGTGGATGAACATGAGCTGATCTTCGAGTCGCACTATCAGGAGTGGGACATCCTCGAGCACATCCGGCTTGTCGACCAGGACCGCTACCGGGCTCGCTCGATCTACTCCTGGAAAGACGGAGTTCTGGAGCTGGCCGAAACCCACCATGAGATCCGCGTGGAGGAGGCCGGGGCCACCCTGCCCTGATGCATCAGCATGGAGCGAGTTGTCGCTCGCGTCTGTGACCTCGCTGCCCCATCCCTTCCGGCCGCTGCTCTACTCCCTCGCCCTGCTGCTGCCGGTGGTGATGCCGCTTCTGGTGCTGGCCGCGCCCGCCCAGGCCGCTCCCGCCAGCGAGGCCGAGATGAATCTCTACACCCGCATCGCTGCGGTGAATGTCTGCCTGGCCCGGGCTGCCGGTGTGGAGTTTGACAAGGCGGTGGGCATCGCCGGGGAAACCATCGCCCAGGTGATTCAGGGCCAGCACGGCGGTGCGATCGTGCAGGTGGGCCCCAAGCCTCTCAGCCTGGAGGAGCTGCGTCGGGGTTCGATCAATTCCGCGGTGATCGGTGCAGTGGAGGTGTGCCCTAACCAGGTGCCGGCCGATGTGGTGAAGCGGGTGCAGGAAGCGCTCAAGAGCCAGCCGGATGCCAAGACTCCGGATGCCAAGACTCCGGATGCCAAGGCACCGGCTGCCAAGAGCACGGGCAAGGGCAAGTGAAGGCCGCGCGGGGGGCGGCTGGGGCAGGATCCACATCAGCCTGACCGTGCCCCCATGGCCACCCCTGCCGCGGCCACCGTGCATCTCGCCGACTACACGCCGGCGCCCTACCGGATCCCCCGCACCGAGCTGTGCTTCCGCCTGGGGAGCCACGGCACCATGGTGGCGTCCCGGCTCGAGCTGGAACCCAATCCCGTCGCGGCTTCTGGTCCGTTGCTGCTGTGGGGGCTCGACCTGGAGTTGCTCGAGCTGAAGCTCGATGGCGAGCCACTGCCCGCCGAAGCCTTTGTGCTGAAACCGGATCATCTGCTCCTCCCGCAGCCGCCCCGCCGGCCTTTCGTGCTGGAGACCCTGGTCCGGATCCATCCGGAAACCAACTCCACCCTCGAGGGGCTCTATGTGAGCGGCGGGCTGTTCACCAGCCAGTGCGAGGCCGAGGGTTTCCGGCGCATCACCTTCCATCCCGACCGTCCCGACCTGCTCAGCCGTTTCCGGGTGCGGATCGAGGCGGATCTGGAGACCTGCCCCGTGCTCCTCTGCAACGGCAACTGCATCGAGACCGGCGGGCTGCCACCCGAACCAGGCGCCGCCGCTGTGACGCCGCCGACCCGGCATTACGCGATCTGGGACGACCCCTTCCCCAAGCCCTCCTATCTCTTCGCCCTGGTGGCGGGTCGGTTGGAGGAGGTGCGCGACCGCTTCACCACCGCCAGCGGCCGCGAGGTGGCCCTCCGCATCCATGTGGAGCCCGGCGATGCCCCCTACACCGCCCATGCGATGGCCTCCCTGAAACGAGCCATGGCCTGGGATGAACAGCGCTATGGGCTTGAATACGACCTTGATGAGTACAACATCGTTGCGGTGCGCCATTTCAATATGGGCGCCATGGAAAACAAAAGTCTCAATATCTTCAACTCCAAGCTTGTTCTCGCCGATGCTGAAACGGCGACAGATGCCGAGCTCGAGCGGATCGAGAGCGTGATCGCGCATGAGTATTTCCACAATTGGACCGGCAACCGCATCACCTGTCGTGACTGGTTTCAGTTGTCGCTGAAAGAAGGCCTCACGGTGTTTCGTGACCAGAGCTTCACGGAGGATCTGCATGGTGCGGCGCTCAATCGCATTGAAAATGTGGCGCTGCTGCGCAATACCCAGTTTCGCGAGGATGCCGGTCCTACGGCGCATCCCGTGCAGCCTGATTCCTACCAGGCGATCGATAATTTTTACACCACTACGATCTATGAAAAGGGCGCCGAACTGATCCGCATGCTCCATACCGTGCTGGGCGAGGAGACGTTCATGCGGGGCATGGCGCTCTACGTGCAGCGGCATGACGCTGCGCCGCCACCTGTGATGACTTCCTGCAGGCCATGCAGGATGCGGTCGGGGGCCCGCCACCCTTCGACTCGATCAGTTCCGCCGCTGGTATCACCAGGCCGGCACACCCGTGCTGCAGATCCAGCGTCACTGGGATGGCGATGCCGGCGTGCTGGAGCTGCAGATCCACCAGCACACCCCCCCACTCCTGGTCAGCACCGGAAGCATCCCGTGGTGATTCCCCTCGCCCTGGGGTTGATCGATCAGGCCGGCACCGAGCTGCCGCTGCAGCTCGAGGGGGAGCCCGCCCCCAGCCCGGGAACCCGTCTGCTGGTGATCGATCGGGAGGAGCAGAGCCTGCGCCTGGTGGGGCTGCCACGTCGTCAGCATCCACCGGCCCTGTCGCTGCTGCGGCAGTTCTCGCACCGGTGAAGCTGGATCTCGGGCGTCCCGCCGCCGAACTGGTGCACCTGCTGGCGGCTGATCACGATCCCTTCGCCCGCTGGGATGCGGGCCAGGCGCTGCTGCGCCGCACGCTGCTGGCACGGGCCGCGGGGCAGCCCGACGCTCAGTCGGAGGAGGAGCTCATCGACGCCTTCGGCCGGATCCTGGCCGACCCCTCGCTCTCGGAAGCCAGTCGCAGTGTGCTGCTGGCTCTGCCGGGCCTGGCGGCTTTCCAGCACCATCTGGGGCAGCTTTCCAGTTCGATGGCGGAGCAGCGCTATGCCGAGGCCGGGTTCATATCGACAATCCGGACATCGTGCGGCTGCGC
>NZ_LFEK01000097.1 GCF_001039265.1 Synechococcus sp. GFB01
CCAAGCCGCCGGCCCCGGAGGACAAGCCCTTCGCTGCCTTCATCCCCGAGCTGTTCCTGCCCGCCCTGTCCCGGGAGATCGAGACCTACGGGGGAGCCGATCCGGACCTCCACTTCGAGGAGGGCGCCATGCCGGTCGTGGGCACCCCCTGCTGGATGGTGAGGGGGCAGCTGCCCGGGGATCGGCGCTTCTGGCTCTGCTTTCTGAGCGACGACATCAATGCCCCCAAGATCGTTGCCCTGGCGGAAGCGGGCAGTCAGCCGAGCCTGCTGGAATCGTTCCTGATCGATGAGAAGAAGATCACCCTCGCGCTGCTCGTGTCGCGGCTGGTGCAGCGGCTCAACGCTCAGAAGTGGCTCGGGGCCAACTGAGCCCCAGCGACTGCGGCTGATGCCGTTACATCGCCGGCGCCGCTGCGGTGCCGGGCCTACGATGCTCGGATCGCCCCGCGCCTACTGCTCTGATGGTGCCTCCCGCCACCGTTGCCCCGCCTGAAGCCCTGAGCGGCACGCCGGAGGCCCCGGCGATCAAGGAGCCCGTGAAGGACACGATCCTGACGCCGCGCTTCTACACGACCGACTTCGAGGCCATGGCGGCGATGGACCTCCGCCCCAACGAGGTGGAGCTGGAGGCCATCTGCGAGGAGTTCCGCAAGGACTACAACCGCCACCACTTCGTGCGCAACGAGGAGTTCGAAGGCGCGGCCGACAAGCTCGATCCTGAGACCCGTCGGGTGTTCATCGAATTCCTGGAGCAGAGCTGCACCTCGGAGTTCTCCGGCTTCCTGCTCTACAAGGAGCTGAGCCGCCGCATCAAGGACAGGAACCCCCTCCTGGCCGAGTGCTTCGCCCACATGGCCCGTGACGAGGCACGCCATGCAGGCTTCCTCAACAAGGCGATGAGCGATTTCGGCCTGCAGCTCGACCTGGGCTTCCTCACCGCCAACAAGGCTTATACCTTCTTCAAACCTGCTTATATCTTCTACGCCACCTATCTGAGCGAGAAGATCGGCTACTGGCGCTACATCGCGATCTACCGCCACCTCGAGAAGCATCCGGAAAGCAAGATCTTCCCGATCTTCAACTTCTTCGAGAACTGGTGCCAGGACGAGAACCGCCATGGCGATTTCTTCGACGCCCTGATGAAGGCCCAGCCGAGCACCGTCACCGGTCTCCGGGCCCGCCTGTGGTGCCGGTTCTTCCTGCTGGCCGTGTTCGCCACGATGTACGTGCGCGACGTGGCCCGCAAGGAGTTCTACGAGGCCCTCGGTCTGGATGCCCGGGAATACGACAAGTACGTGATCGACAAGACCAACGAGACCTCCGCCCGGGTCTTCCCGGTGGTGCTCGACGTGCGCAACCCCCGCTTCTGGGAGCGCCTCGAGCGGCTGGTGGACAACAACGCCCAGCTCGCCGCGGCGGAGGCCAGTTCGGCCCCGGCACCCCTGAAGGCCCTTCGCAAGCTGCCTTTCTGGATCGCCAACGCCGCCGAGATGGCCAGGCTCTACCTGATGAGCCCCATCCCCAGCGACCGGTTCCAGCCGGCCGTGCGCTGACCCCATCCCGCCGGCCTTCCCGAGGCCCTGCAGCGACGCCCCGGCCCGATAGGTCGGGGCTTTTTGCTAGGACCACTGCTGATCGACTCTTCCGCCGATGGTCGCTTCACTCCAGCTGCCTGACCCGCCCCTGAGCCCCGGGCAGTTCGATCGGAGCTGGACAGGCCGGCTGGAGGAGCTGCTGGGACTCGGCCGTGCAGCGGGCGCCGATCTCGTGGAGGTCTTCCTGGAGCGCACCGATCATCTCGGCGTGCTCGCCGAGCAGGAGGCGATCACCAGCGTGAGCCCCGCCTTCGGCATGGGGGCAGGAATCCGGGTGTTCCGCGGCGAGCGCGACGGCTTCGTGAGCACCAACGACCTCAGCAGCGGTGGGCTGCGCAACGCCCTGGAGCAGGCCCTCGGCATGCTCGGTCTGGAGCTGCTGAGCCATGGCCGCAGCGGCTTCGAAGGACTGCCGGAGCTGCGCGATTTCGGCAGCGACAAGGTGGATTGGCTGAGCTCGAGCCCCGCACTGGCGGAGGCCACCGGCCGGCTGCTGGAGGGAACGGCCCTGCTGCAGCGCCACGGACACCACCTGCAGTCCCGGCGGGGCAGTTACGCCCGCGACTGGCAGGAGGTGCTCGTGGCCGCCAGCGATGGCACCTTCGCCCGCGACGTGCGGCTGCACCAGTCGCTGGGGCTCAACGTGCTGGCCGCCGATGGCGAGCACCGCTCCAGCGTGGGTCGGCGCTATGGCAGCTCGGGGCGGCCCGGGCACCTGCGGGAATGGGATGCCGAAGCCAGCGCCCTCGAGGTGTGCGACAGCGCCGGCACGATGCTGTATGCCGACTACGTGGAAGCCGGTCAGATGCCGGCCGTGCTGGCCAACCGCTTCGGCGGCGTGATCTTCCATGAAGCCTGCGGCCACCTGCTGGAAACCACCCAGGTGGAACGGGGCACCACTCCCTTCGCAGGCAGGGTGGGCGAGCCGATCGCCCATGAGGCTGTCACCGCGATCGACGAGGGTCTCACCGGCGGCGCCTTCGGTTCGCTCTCGATGGACGATGAGGGCATGGAACCCCAGCGCACGGTGCTGATCGAGAACGGCGTGCTGCAGCGCTTTCTCTCCGACCGGGCCGGCGAGTTGCGCACCGGTCACCCCCGTACCGGCAGCGGTCGACGTCAGAGCCACGGCTTCGCCGCCGCCAGTCGCATGCGCAACACCTTCATCGCCGCCGGGCCGCACAGCCCGGATGAGCTGATCGCCTCGGTCGATCGGGGCCTCTACTGCAAGTCGATGGGCGGCGGCAGCGTCGGACCCACCGGCCAGTTCAACTTCGCCGTGGAGGAGGCCTACCTGATCGAGAACGGGCGGCTCTCCAGGCCTGTCAAGGGTGCCACCCTGATCGGTGAGGCGAAGGAGGTGCTGCCCCGCATCTCGATGTGCGCCAACGACCTGGAACTGGCCGCCGGCTTCTGCGGCTCGGTGAGCGGCAGCATCTTCGTGACCGTGGGCCAGCCCCATATCAAGGTGGACGCGATCACCGTNGGGGGGCGCTGAGATGGACCGGAGCACGCAGCCCGCAAAGACCCGGCCGACAACTGCCACGCTCGATGCGGAGGCACTGCGCGGGCGGGTCGAACAGATGGCCCGGCGGAACGGGATCGGCCAGTGGGATCTGGGCGCCTCCTGCAGCACCGACACCTCGGTGCAGGTGGATCGGGGTGAGGCCAAGCAGATGAAGGGGGCGCAGCGCCAGGCCATCACCGTGCGGGTGTGGAATGCCGACGGACTGGTGGGCATCACCAGCACCTCCGACCTCAGTGACGGCGGCCTGGAGAAGGCCCTCACCGGTGCCCGCGACGCCAGCGCCTTCGGGAACCCCGACGACACACCGGCCTTCTCACCCCTGGCCACCGCCCCCCTGCCGGTGCTGGAGCAGCCACGCCACGAACCCCAGCCGATCCTGCAGCTGCTCAACACTCTCAAGGCTGCCGAACGGCAGCTGCTCGATCGCCATCCCGCCATCGGCACGGTGCCCTACAACGGCCTTGCCCAGCGGAGCAGTGAACGCCTCTACCTCAACAGCGACGGCGCCTGTCGGCATCAGGCCCTCACCACCGCCAGCCTCTATCTCTATGCACGGGCCGAGGAGGCGGGCCGCAAGCCGCGCAGCGCCGGGGCGGTGCGGCTGGCCTACGGCAGCGGCGAGCTGGATGTGGAGGGCTGCATCGATGAAGCGGCTGAACGCACGATCAGTCACCTCGATTACGGACCGATCGACACCGGCCGCTACACCTGCGTGTTCAGCCCCGAGGCGTTCCTCGATCTGATCGGCGCCTTCTCCAGTCTGTTCNACGCCCGCGCCGTCCTGGATGGCGTGAGCCTCAGCACCCGGGAGTCTCTGGGGCAGCCTCTGGCCGTGCCGTTCCTCTCCATCCACGACAACGGTCTCCATCCGGGCAACATCGGCGCCGCCGCCTTCGACGGCGAGGGCACCCCGACGCGCCGGCTGGCCCTGGTGGAGGCAGGCCTGCTGCGCAACTTCCTGCACTCGGAAGCCACCGCCCGTGCCTTCAACGTCGCGCCAACCGGGCACGCCGGCCTGGGTGCGAAGGTGTCGGTGGGACCCGACTGGTTCGAGGTGGGTCCCACCCCCGACAGCGACGGCGGCCAGCAGGGCCTGGATCGATTCAACGCCGATCAGCCGATCGTGTGGATCGACTCGCTCTCGGCTCTCCACGCCNGCGTGAAAGCCAGCCAGGGCAGCTTCTCCCTGCCCTTCGACGGCTGGCTGGTTCAGGGCGGCAGCTTGCGCTCGATCGAGGCGGCGACCGTGGCCGGTGACATCCGCCAGGTGCTGCAGCGGATCATCGGCTTCGAGGGAGCCGCGAAGGTCACCCCCGACGGGCTCTGCCCGCACGTGTGGGTGGAGGGTCTCTCGATCACCGGCGATGCCTGAGCCGATGGATCCGAGCCGGGCCGGATGAAGATCCTCTTCTGGGGCACCCCGGCCTATGCGGTGCCCAGCCTCGAGGGGCTGCTGCGTGCTGAACACGAGCTGGTGGGCGTGGTGAGCCAGCCGGACCGGCGCGCGGCCGCGGCAGCACCTGGTGCCGAGTGCGGTCAAGGCGCGGGCCCTTGAGCTGGGCATCCCGGTGTTCACCCGGAGCGGATCCGCCGTCAGCCCGAGATCCAGTCGCAGCTGGCGG
>NZ_LFEK01000098.1 GCF_001039265.1 Synechococcus sp. GFB01
CATCCGACCAGCCCTTCACCAATCGAAAAAAGGGCCGCCCACTGGACGGCCCTCTCGGTGTTCGCGTGTTGGCAGACCTCAGAAGTCCATGCCGCCGGCCGGCATCGCGGGGTGCGGCTTCCTTCTTCGGCTTTTTCGGCAATCATGGCTTCGGTGGTGATCAGGAGACCTGCCACGGAGGCGGCGTCCTGCAGCGCTGTGCGCACCACCTTGGCCGGATCGATGCGCCCTGGGCGAAGAGGTCGCCGTATCGCCGGTCTGGGCATTCCAGCCATAGGCGAACTCCGACTTCTCGCGCAGCTTGCCGACGATGATCGAGCCTTCCGCGCCGGCGTTCTCGGCGATCTGACGCACAGGGGCTTCGATCGCACGGCGGATGATGTCGATGCCGACGCGCTGGTCGTCGTTTGGAGCCTTCAGGTTCTCAAGCGCCTTCACCGAGCGCAGCAGGGCCACGCCACCACCGGGCAGGATGCCTTCCTCGACGGCGGCACGGGTCGCGTGCAAGGCGTCGTCGACGCGATCCTTCTTCTCCTTCACTTCGACTTCGGTCGAGCCGCCGACACGGATGACGGCGACGCCACCGGCGAGCTTGGCCAGGCGCTCCTGCAGCTTCTCGCGGTCGTAGTCGGAAGAGGTCTCCTCGATCTGCGCCTTGATCTGGGCCACGCGGCCGTCGATCTCGGCCTTGGAGCCGGCGCCGTTGATGATCGTGGTGTTTTCCTTTTTCGATCGATCACTKCGKCGRRCGGTGCCCAGCATCTCGAGCTTGGCGTTCTCCAGCTTGAGGCCGGCATCCTCGGTGATCAGCTGGCCGTTGGTGAGCACGGCGATGTCCTCGAGCATGGCCTTGCGGCGATCACCGAAGCCGGGAGCCTTGACGGCAGCCACGTTGAGCACGCCGCGCAGGCGGTTCACCACCAGGGTGGCGAGCGCTTCCTTCTCGATGTCCTCGGCGATGATCAGCAGCGGCTTGCCGGTGCGGGCGATCTGCTCGAGCACGGGCACCAGGTCCTGCACCAGACCGATCTTCTTGTCGGTAAGCAGGATGTAGGGCTCCTCGAGCACCGCTTCCATCCGCTCGGTGTCGGTGGCGAAGTAAGGGGAGATGTAGCCCTTGTCGAAGCGCATGCCCTCGGTGACCTCCAGCTCGGTGGTCATCGACTTGCCCTCCTCCAGGGAGATCACGCCCTCCTTGCCGACCTTGTCCATGGCGTCGGCGATCATGCGGCCCACCTCTTCGTCGTTGCCGGCGGAGATGGTGCCCACCTGGGCGATGGCGTTGGAGTCGGCGATCGGCTTGGCATGCTCCTCGATCTTCTTGACGAGGAAGTCGGTGGCCTTGTCGATGCCCTTCTTGAGGGTGATGGCATTGGCGCCGGCGGCCACGTTGCGCAGGCCGGCCTTCACCATGGCATGAGCCAGCACGGTGGCGGTGGTGGTGCCGTCACCGGCAGCGTCGTTGGTCTTGGAGGCGGCCTGACGGATCAGGGCCACACCGGTGTTCTCGATGTGGTCCTCGAGCTCGATCTCCTTGGCGATGGTGACGCCGTCATTGATGATCTGGGGGGCGCCGAACTTCTTCTCCAGCACCACGTTGCGGCCTTTGGGGCCGAGGGTCACGGCCACCGACTCGGCGAGGATGTCGATGCCTTTTTCGAGGGCGCGACGGGCCTGCTCGTTGTAGATGATGCGCTTGGCCATGGAAGGCAGTTCTCGCTTGGGTTGGTTAACGGGACGATGAAGGGAATGTCGCAGGGGCGATGCCGCGCAGTCGCGCAGAACGCCTCACGACAGCACGTGGAACGGTGCTCAGTTGACGACAGCCAGGATGTCCTTCTCGGACAGCAGCACGTACTCGTCGGAACCGAGCTTGATGTCGGTGCCGGCGTACTTGCTGTACAGCACCTTGTCGCCCACGCTCACCTCGGGAGCCTGGCGGGTGCCGTCGTCGTTGCGCTTGCCGGGGCCCACCTGCACCACCTCACCCACCTGGGGCTTTTCCTTGGCGGTGTCGGGCAGCAGGATGCCGCCGGCGGTCTTCTCCTCCGACTCGGAGACCTTGATGAAGATGCGATCTCCGAGCGGTTTGACCGTGGAGACACTGAGAGAAACAGCAGCCATGGATTGATGCGGGATAGACGCGGTTGCGAACGCAGAAGCAATGTCATGGCGCCGGAGACGCCATCAGGCAGACGGGCCGATTTGGCACTCGACCTGCATGAGTGCCAACCTATGCGCCAGACGGAGCTCCGGGCCAGGGGTTATTCGTGCGGTTGACCGAACCACGCCCTGCCGGCGCAGGCCCGGATGTCCCCGGCTGCGCGGTGGTAAGGTTGCCGCGCTTCAGGCGGGCTGGTTTCCCCCTGCGCACTCCCTGCAACTACCTCACCTATGGCTGCTGCTACCGCCACCGGCACCAAAGGCATCGTTCGCCAAGTGATCGGCCCGGTGCTCGACGTTGAATTCCCGGCCGGCAAGCTGCCCAGGATCTACAACGCCCTCCGCATCGAGGCGAAGAACTCGGCCGGTCAGAACGTGGCTCTGACGGCCGAAGTTCAGCAGCTGCTGGGCGACCACCGCGTGCGTGCCGTGGCCATGAGCAGCACCGACGGCCTGGTGCGTGGCATGG
This sequence comes from Synechococcus sp. GFB01, assembly GCF_001039265.1. Classification (GTDB taxonomy): domain Bacteria; phylum Cyanobacteriota; class Cyanobacteriia; order PCC-6307; family Cyanobiaceae; genus NIES-981. Next base: position 2,633 of record NZ_LFEK01000098.1, read on the forward strand.
AAGCCGTGGATACCGGCGCGCCCATCTCCGTTCCCGTGGGTGAGGCGACTCTGGGCCGCATCTTCAACGTGCTCGGCGAGCCGGTGGACGAGCAGGGTCCCGTCAAGACCACCATCACGGCACCGATCCACCGCGAGGCTCCCAAGCTCACCGAGCTCGAGACCAAGCCCAAGGTGTTCGAGACCGGCATCAAGGTGATCGACCTGCTCGCTCCCTACCGCCAGGGCGGCAAGGTGGGCCTGTTCGGCGGTGCCGGCGTGGGCAAGACCGTGCTCATCCAGGAGCTGATCAACAACATCGCCAAGGAGCACGGCGGTGTGTCCGTGTTCGGCGGTGTGGGCGAGCGCACCCGTGAGGGCAACGATCTCTACGAGGAGTTCAAGGAGTCGGGCGTGATCAACGCCGATGACCTCTCCAAGTCGAAGGTGGCCCTCTGCTATGGCCAGATGAACGAGCCCCCCGGCGCCCGCATGCGCGTGGGTCTCTCGGCGCTCACCATGGCGGAGCACTTCCGCGATGTGAACAAGCAGGACGTGCTGCTGTTCATCGACAACATCTTCCGCTTCGTCCAGGCCGGCTCCGAGGTGAGCGCCCTGCTCGGCCGCATGCCCTCGGCCGTGGGCTATCAGCCCACCCTCGGCACCGACGTGGGTGAACTGCAGGAGCGCATCACCTCCACCCTCGAGGTTCGATCACCTCGATCCAGGCCGTGTACGTGCCTGCCGACGACCTGACCGACCCGGCTCCGGCCACCACCTTCGCCCACCTCGATGCCACCACCGTGCTGAGCCGCGGCCTGGCCTCCAAGGGCATCTACCCGGCCGTGGATCCCCTGGATTCCACCAGCACCATGCTGCAGCCGGCGGTGGTGGCGACGAGCACTACCGCACCGCCCGCGCCGTGCAGAGCACCCTGCAGCGCTACAAGGAGCTCCAGGACATCATCGCGATCCTGGGTCTCGACGAGCTCTCCGAAGATGACCGCCGGATCGTGGATCGGGCCCGCAAGATCGAGAAGTTCCTCTCCCAGCCCTTCTTCGTTGCCGAGGTGTTCACCGGCATGCCCGGCAAGTACGTGAAACTGGAGGAGACCATCAAGGGCTTCAACATGATCCTCGCCGGTGAGCTCGATGATCTGCCCGAGGCAGCCTTCTACCTGGTGGGCAACATCGACGAGGTGAAGGCCAAGGCCGCCAAGATCCTGGCCGAAGCCAAGGGTTGATCCAGCGTCGCATCCCTTCTGAGATCCCCAGCCGATGAGTCTCACCCTGCGCGTTCTGGCTCCTGACCAGAGCGTTTTCGAGGGCAGCGCCGAAGAGGTGATCCTGCCCAGCACCACCGGTCAGATGGGCATCCTGCCCGGTCATGTGACCATGCTCACCGCGCTCGACACCGGTGTGATGCGCCTGCGTGAGGGCTCCAGCTGGCGCTCGATCGCCCTAATGGGTGGCTTCGCCGAGGTGGAGGCCGATGAGGTCACCGTCCTGGTGAATGCCGCCGAACTCGGCAGCGCCATCGATGCCGCTGCCGCCCAGGCCGCCTACGAGGCAGCCCAGAGCACCGCGACCGCCTTCGAGGGCCAGCCCTCCAGCCCCGACAAGATCAAGGCTCTGCAGGCCCTGGCCCAGGCACGGGCCCGCCTGCAGGCCACCCGCTGAGCCGTCTGAGCAACAACTGACCACCGCATCACCATGGGCCAGGGCCGCGAGCTGGGTTTGCAGCTGCGCCACTGGCTCGACCAGGGGCACACCGCTCTGAACAGCGGCCACGCCCTGGCCAATGCGCTCTGCGACGGACTGGGCGAACAGGAACTGCTCAAGGGCCCGGTGCGCGATCTGGGCAGCCGTCCCCTCTTCCTGCAGCTTCTGCGGCAGAGCGGTGCCACACAGCGCAGCAACCTGGTCTCCCTGAAGCAGCAGCTGGCCACCACCTACAGCCCATCGGTTCTGGCGGAGCTGCTCGATCTGCTCGAGGCCGTCACCGGCCAGGAGCTGGATCGATCCGACCTGCAGCAGGGGCCTGATCCATCCGAACATCCTCAGGAGATGCC
>NZ_LFEK01000099.1 GCF_001039265.1 Synechococcus sp. GFB01
CGCACCGCCTCCTCCGCACCCCAGCGCAGGCCGCCGCGACCCTCGGGCACCGGCTCCAGCAGCCCCAGGCCCGTGAGCTGGCGGATCAGCGCCCGCCACTGCTCCCGGTCGAGCTCGCCGCCGATGCCATGCACGCTCAGCTCGTGGTGCCCCAGCGCGCGGATCCGCTCGGTGTCGGCGCCGAGCAGCACATCCGTGAGGTGGGCAGCCCCGAACCGCTGGCCGGTGCGCCAGACGGCCGAGAGCAGCTTCTGGGCCGCCACGGTCCTATCGCTGCGGGGGCGGGGTTCCAGGCAGCCGTCGCAGTTGCCGCAGGGCTCGGCCAGGGTCTCGCCGAAGTGGGCCAGCAGCACCTGGCGGCGGCAGCCCGGCGCCTCGGTGAAGCCGATCAGCGCATCGAGCTTGCCGTGCTCGATCCGCTTCTGGGCCGCGGGAGCCTCGGAGTCGTCGATGAAGCGCCGCAGCTGGGGCACATCGCCCGGCCCGTGCACCATCCAGGCCACCGCCGGCAGTCCGTCGCGCCCCGCCCGGCCGGTCTCCTGGTAGTAGGCCTCCAGGCTCTTGGGCAGGTCCACGTGGGCCACGAAGCGCACGTCCGGCTTGTCGATGCCCATCCCGAACGCGATCGTGGCCACCACCACCACGGCGGCCTCGTTGCGGAAGCGCTCCAGGGCGGCGCTGCGCACGCCGCTCTCCAGACCGGCGTGGTAGGCCACCGCATCGAAGCCCGCCGCCCGGAGTTCGGCCGCCAGCCGGTCCACCCGGCTGCGGGAGCGCGCGTACACGATCCCCGCCTCGCCGCGATGCTCCGCCAGGAAGCGCAGTAGCTGGGCCTTCGGCTCGTCCTTGGCCCGCAGCAGGTAGCGGATGTTGGGCCGATCGAAGCTGGCCAGGAACACCCGCCCCTGCTCCAGGCGCAGCCGCGTCACGATCTCCTCGCGGGTGCGCGGATCCGCCGTGGCGGTGAGCGCCAGGCGCGGCACCGCCGGGAAGCGCTCGGCCAGCACCCCCAGCTGGATGTACTCGGGCCGGAAGTCGTGGCCCCACTGCGACACGCAATGGGCCTCGTCGATCGCGAACAGGGCCAGCGGCTCCTCGCCCGGCAGCTGGGTCAGCCGCTCCAGCAGATCGCCCGCCAGCAGCCGCTCCGGCGACACGTAGAGCAGCTCCAGCTCGCCGCCGTTCAGCTGCCGCCACAGCGCCGCCGTCTGCTCCGGCGCCAGGGCGGAATGCAGCGCGCCGGCCCGCACCCCTGCCTGACGCAGCGCCTGCACCTGGTCCTGCATCAGGGCGATCAGCGGCGACACCACCACGCCCAGCCCAGGCCGGCACAGGGCCGGCACCTGGTAGCAGATCGATTTACCGCCGCCGGTGGGCATCAGCACCAGCCCCGAGCCACCGCCGATCACGTGCCGCACGATCGCCTCCTGCGGCCCGCGGAAGGCCGGGTAGCCCCACACCTGCTGCAGCACCGCCAGCGGATCGGCAGACAACACGGACAGGGCGTCGGGCGATCGAACGCCCCACAATGGCGCCAAGCCGGTGAGCCGTGATGTCCGCCTCCGNCCCCCGCACGGCCACCGCCTGGGCGTTCCTCGCCCCGGCCCTGCTGCTGCTGGGCCTCTCGGTGCTGATCCCGGCGGNCCTGGCCCTGCTGATGAGCTTTTCCCAGGCCGGNCTCGATGTGTCGGAGCCGCTGCGCTTCGTGGGGCTGGCCAACATCCGCCGCCTGCTCAGCGACCCGATGTTCGCCCGGGTGAGCGCCACCACCTTCCTCTATCTGGTGGGCGTGGTGCCGCCGATCGTGCTCGGTGCCCTCGCCCTGGCGGTGCTGGTCAACCGCCAGCTGCCCGGCATCCACTGGTTCCGCGGCGCCTTCTACACGCCGGTGCTGGTGTCGATCGTGGTGGCGGCGATCGCCTTCCGCTGGCTCTATGCCGAGAACGGCCTGATCAACGGGTGGCTCGGCGTGCTCACCCGGCACAGCTGGCTGGCCGGCGCCTTCCCCGGCGGCTTCTCCCCGATCGGCTTCCTCAGCTCACCGCTGCTGGCCCTGCCCTCGGTGATGCTCGTGACCCTCTGGAAGGGCCTGGGGTACTACATGGTGATCTTCCTGGCCGGCCTGCAGGGCATCGCGCCCGAGCTCTACGAGGCTGCCGCCCTCGATGGCAGCGANGGCTGGCGCAAGCACTGCGACATCACCCTGCCGCTGCTGCGCCCCTACCTCACCCTGGTGGCCGTGATCTCGGCGATCGCCGCCACCAAGGTGTTCGAGGAGGTGTTCCTGATGACCCAGGGCGGCCCGGCCGACGCCACCCGCACCATCGTCTACTACGTGTACGACCAGGCCTTCTCCGAGCTGGAGATCAGCTACGCCTGCACCGTGGGCCTGGCCCTCTTCCTGGTGGTGCTGCTGCTCAGCCTGGTGCGCTACGCCTTCGCCGGCGACAAGGGACTCACCTGAAGCCCGGCGCCGANCCCGTCGCGGCGGGGATGCGAATCTGGGCGATTGGTTGCCCCGAACGGCANCCCCGGCAGTGGTGATCGGCACGCNAGCACGAAGGCAGGCAGACCGCAGAGGGCGATCGATCGGCGTGGTCGGTGGCGGCCAGCTGGCCTGGATGCTGGCGGCCGCCGCCCGCGAGCTCGATCTCGAGCTGCACGTGCAGACGCCTGCCGCCGACGATCCGGCCACCGCCCTGGCCAGCTCGGTGGTGCAGGCCCCGCTCGACGACGTGAGCGCCACCCGCGAGCTGGCCCGCCGCTGCGCCGCGATCAGCTTCGAGAACGAGTGGGTCGATCTCGAGGCCCTGGCACCCCTCGAGGCCGATGGCGTCACCTTCCTGCCGCGGCTGGAGGCGCTGGCGCCGCTAGTGAGCAAGAAGGCCCAGCGCCAGCTGCTCGAGCGGCTCGGCCTGCCTGCCCCCCGCTGGTGCGACCTGCCCGCCGGCGGCGCCCTGCCCCAGGGCTATGCGCTGCCGATGATGGCCAAGGCCTGCCGCGGCGGCTACGACGGCAAGGGCACCCGGGTGCTGCGCAGCCCCGCCGATCTCGCCTCCCTCGCCCACGGCGCTGACCCGGACGACTGGATCCTGGAGGAACTGGTGGCCTTCGAGCTGGAGCTGGCCCAGCTGGTCTGCCGCGACCGGGAGGGCAACCTGCAGTGCTACCCCCTGGTGCAGACCCATCAGCACCAGCAGGTGTGCGACTGGGTGCTCAGTCCCGCGGCCGTGCCCCAGGCGGTGCAGGCCTTCGCCCGCAACATCGCCTGCTCCCTGGTCACGGCCCTCGACTACGTGGGCGTGCTCTCGATCGAGCTCTTCTACGGCCCGGCCGGGCTGCAGGTGAACGAGATCGCGCCCCGCACCCACAATTCCGGTCACGTCACGATCGAGGCGTCGCACACCAGCCAGTTCGCCCAGCAGGCCCGGATCGTGGCGGGGCTGCCCCTCGGCTCCGCGGAGCTGCAGGTGCCCGGTGCCCTGATGGTCAACCTGCTGGGCTTCGAGACCGGCGACTCCGACTACGCCTCCCAGCGCCAGGCGCTCGCCGCCCTGCCGGGCGCCAGCGTGCACTGGTACGGCAAGAGCGCCGCTCGCCCCGGCCGCAAGCTCGGTCACGTGACGCTGGTGCTGGAGGCGGCCGACCCGGCCGAGCGGCAGCGGGAGGCGATGCAGCGGCTCGAGCAGGTGCGCGCCATCTGGCCACTCCCCCCGCAGCTGCCCTAGGGTTGCTACGGACTGCCGTGTTGGTGACTGCCTTCTACAGTTTTCTGATCTGACTCCCTCTTCGACATGGGGAGTCTGCAGCGGAAGCAACGTAGGCCGGCCCTGCAGCCGGAAACGGCGCCCCGCCCTTGACACCCCTTCTGGTTCCACCAGGTCGAACACTGGGGCAGAACGGCACGGCGGTCCACCCTTTTCAACATCCCACTGTCTTCATCCCACCGGCGCTGCGGGCCCTGCTCACCCGCTGGCCTCGTCGCTGGTGCCAAGTCAGCGGCTCAGGCGTTCAGCAGCCGCTGTACCAGCGCGTCGAGCTCCTCGCGGCTGAGCCCGGTCACCACGAACACCTCCTGGGCGCTGCTGCCGCGGCGGGCCACCAGCTTGTGCCCGCCCGTGATCGGCGTCGACAGCCGCAGCCGCAGATCCGGGCTGCGCCCCCTCACCCGGCTGATCACCGCGGGCACCACCGTGTCGATCCCGGGCTCCCGGGCGAGCTGCTCGAGCAGCGGGATCAGCCCCTCCAGGTAGGTGCTGTGGGTGATCACCACCCGGCCCATCAGGCGGGCTCCAGCGGTGCCATCGTGAGCCCCTCGGTGCCCAGCTGCTGGTGGTAGAGCTCCGCCTGCTCCTGCGGACCGCACCACACCACCGCGGCGCCCTCGCCATCGATCTGGTGGGCCAGCTCCCAGGCCCGGTCCGGGGTCATCC